>JBBQLH010000084.1:0-18139 GCA_038327685.1 Solirubrobacterales bacterium | reverse complement strand
GGCAAGCAAGGCTGGCGCTCTCTCAGCGGTGCTCGACTCTCTCGGCCAAGCAGTCTCAGAGGACGCCCGGCCTTCGGCCAGGCTCACTCACCACTGACACCCCAACTTCGGGGAACTTCCTCTCGACCGCACGACAGGATCCCCAATGAGCGAGCGCATCGAGACCCAGCTCGCCGATCTCGCCGCGCACGTCGCACTGCCGCCCGCGCCCGACCTCGCGCCGCGCGTGCGCGCCCGTCTCGAGGCCGAGCCGCCGCGGCGCGCGTGGGGGCTGCGCCCGGCGCTGGCCGTCCCACTGGCGCTGCTCGCGTTGGCGGTCGGCGGCGTGGCCGTGGTCCCGTCGGCGCGCAGCGCCGTGCTGCGCTGGCTCGGGATCGAGGGCGTGCGGATCGAGCGCGTGCCGAAGGCGCCCACGCCGGTGCCCTCGCCGGCCGCGCTCGACCTCGGCAAGCGCACGACGCTCACGCGCGGCATGCTCGTGCCGCGCGCGCTCGGCCGGCCCGACGCGGTCTACGCGGACGGCGACCGCGTGACGTTCCTGTATCGCCCGCGCCCCGGCCTGCCGGAGTCCGAGCACAGCGGCGCGGGGGCACTGCTTTCGCAGTTCCCCGGGCGGACCAACCGCCTCTTCGTCAGGAAGATGGCGGGCCCCGGCACCACGGTCGAGCGCGTGCGGGTCGGCGGCGAGCCCGGCTTCTGGCTCGGCGGCGTGGCGCACTCGGTCCTCTACGAGGACCCCTCCGGCGGCGTCCGCGAATCGCCGGCGCGGCTCGCCGGCCCCACCCTGGTCTGGCGGCACGGCGATCGCACGCTGCGCCTCGAGGCCGACGTCCCCAAGTCGCGGGCACTCGCCATCGCCCGCTCCATCCGATGAGAAGGGAACGCACCATGCAACGCACGCTCGTCCTGGCGGCCGTCGTCGCCCTCGCCCTCGCTGCCGCCCCGGCGGCGGTGGCGAAGGAGATCACGAAGGCGGAGGTGTGCGGCGTCGACGGCTGCGCAGCCGTCGGCGACGCGGACGGCCGCTTCGCGCTGATGGAAGGCGGGCCGCCGCGCACGCCGCCGGCGGCGGCGCCGTACTACAAGGTGAACATGGAGATGGACCACCGCGGCGCGTTCAGCTACACGGCCGTGCCGGACCGGCGCGCCTACCGCGCCGACGACGACGCCTGGTACGAGATGCCTCCGGCGATGGTCGTGCTGGTCGCGAAGGCCGCGGCACACAAGCGGGCGTTCCCCGCTGCCGGCCTGATCGGCGCCGCACCGGCGCCCGCGCCACGCCCCGCGGCCGCCGACACCGGCAACCCGCTGTGGCTGGAGGGCGTGCTGATCGCGCTCGTGCTCGCGGTGGCCGGGGTGTTGCTCGCGCGCGTCGCGCGCGGGTCGCGGAGGTTCCGCGCCGCGTCGAGCTAGAGCCGCTGCGCGGCGAGCGTGACGCGCCGCGTCTTCGTGCCGCGGCGCGTCAACGTCAGCCGCACGCGGTAGGTCCCGCGCCGTAGCCGGCGTGGCGCGATCCGCTGGCGGTAGGTGCGCCCGGCCCGCCGCGAATGGGCCTTGAAGCGCCGCACGACGCGCCTGCCGCGCAGCACGGTCACGCGCGCCGTGCGCGCGCTACCGAGCCGGAAGGACAGCGCGAGCTTCTTGCCGCGCGTACCGCCGAACACGGGGAGGTCGAGCTTGACGGAGCGCACGAGCCCGCAGCCGGACCGCCTCGCCGCCGCGGGCCGGCGGTGGAAGCGCCCGCCGCGGCGGGCGAGCACGAACTGGCGCACATCGCCGCCGCTGCGCAGCCGCACCGTGTAGATCCCCTTGCCGGCGCCGCGCGCCTTCCAGGTGAACGAACCCTTGCGGTTGGTGAAGTGCGCGACGCGGCGGTTGCCGAGCACGCTGCGCCCGCGCGAGTTGCGGAAGACGTCGACGGTGACCGGCCGCGAAGTCCGCGGCGCGAAGCGCACGCGCAGCCGCCGGCCGCGCGGCCGCGCCGACGCCGAGCGGAAGCCCACCGCGGCGGCGCACGCCGAGGCGCCGGTCTTCTGGAACGTCTCCGAGCGGTCGCAGCCGGCGAGCGTGACCGTCACCGGCCCATCGGTCCTCACGCGCAGCGTCGCGTCGCAGCTGAGCTTCGCCCGCCGCGGGTGCACGGTGAGCGTGCGGACGTTGCGCGCGCTGAGGTCGAGCGCGTCGGCGCGGCGCGTCGCCGGCACGCCGCCCCAGGCCTTGGACTGGCTCGTATAGGCGATCGAGCCGAGGTTGCCGCCGCTGAGCGAGCCGCCGCCGTTCTGCGTGGCGCCCGGCTTGGGATCGCCCGTGCCGAACGCCTCCGAGCGCGCGTCGACCGTGCCGAGCGGCGCCGTGCCGGCGCCGTCGCGCAGCGCGATCGCCGAGAGCCAGTAGGCGTGGTCCGCCGTCGTCCCGACGCCCGGGAAGTCCATCTTCGGGTTGCGGACATACGTCACGTGCGCCGGGTCGCGGTCCACGCGCGCGTCGCCGAGGAAGGCGGCCGCGGGCGCGTACTGGTCGTGGACGGCGAGGGTGAGGTGCTCGGCCGGCGCGAAGGTGTCGAACTCGTAGCGGTATCCGAGCGCGTCGAAGCCGTTGGCCTGCTCGCGCGCGCCGGCGTAGGGCACGAGCTCGTCGCCGGCGGCGTTCCACATCCGGAACGGGATGTTGCGCAGCGACGCGAGCTGGCGGAACGTGTTGGACTGCGCGCCGCCGGGCTGCGGGTCGGCGGGCGGCGCCCAGACGCCGATGCCCGGCGGGCCGACGGTCGGCTGGCCCTTGGCGAACAGGTCGGGATACTCGGTCGCGAACCGGTAGGTGCCGTAGCCGCCCATCGAGTAGCCCGCCACCGAGGTCAGCGCCGGGTCCAGCGGGTAGTGGCGCGCGACGTCCGCCCACACCTCGAAGACCTCCGCGCCCGCGTATTCGACGTACCAGCCGTCCGGGCCGCGTCCCGACGGCGTGGCGATCAGGTGGCCCTGGCCACGGTCGCCGAACTGCGACTGGTTGCGGGTCGCCGTGTACTGGTTGTAGTTCGCCCCCAGCGAGTGCATGAGCGGGGTGAAGCCGTAGCGCGCCGGCGTCTTCTTCGGGACGTAGAGCGCGTACGGGAGCAGGCGCCCGAGCAGCTCGCCCTTGCAGCCGCTCGACTCCCCGCACTGCGAGTTGAAGTCGACGCCCTGCCGGGTCTCGAAGTGGCCGGCGAGGATGCGGTTGATCGGGCCGGTCTTCGGGACCCGGCTGTCGTCGCGCGTGCCGGCGGCCAGCTTGCCGAAGTCGACGTCGGCGTGGAAGCGCGAGAGGTCGCCGGTGCGCAGGTCGTTGCCCTGCTGCTGGTCCCGCCACCAGGCGGGGTTCCCGCTGGTGTTCGTGGGGTTGCTGACGTCGGGATCGGGCTCGTCGAAGCGGAAGGCGACGTTGAAGAACGCCGGTGGCGTGGGCAGCGCGCCGGCGCCGCCGGGGGTGGTCGCGGTCGCGGCGTTGCCCGGCACGAGGTACTTCCCGGCGGCCGCGTCCCACAGGCCGACCCCCGCCGCGAGCCGGACGGTGCCCGAGCCGGGGTTCCACGCCGCGTGCGGCACGCGCACCTCGATCTGGCGGTTCTCTGCGAACACCGTCGCGTGCGGAGCGGGGCTGCGCGCCACCCCGGCGGCGTTCAGCAGGTCCGCGTGCGAGCCGTGGACGGTGAGGAACAGCTCGGCGGGCGCGACCGCGTTGGCGCCGTGGGGGAACGGGACCGGCGCCGGCGAGGAGCCGATCGCGATCGTCGCGGCCACGCGGTCGGCGTCGAGCAGCGTGTTGAGCGTGAGCCGGAACGCGGTCGCGTCGGCCAGTGGGCGCACGCGCAGCTCGACGAGATCGGCGGCGTTCTGGGCGTAGACCGGCGCGGTCGGGTACGTGTACGTGCCGTTGGACTGGGAGAAGCTGTCGTCCCCGGCCCGCGGGTCACCGGGGTCGCGCTGGCCGCTGTTGGCGCCGTGGTCGTCGTAGAGGAAGTCCTGGTAGAGGTACTCGCCGTCGCGGTAGGAGGCCGCGCCGGAGACGAGGATGGGCTGCGCGCGCCAGTTCGCCGTGTTCTGCAGCTGCGGAGCGACGGCGGGCGGCGCGTAGAGGATGTCCGGGCCCGGCCGCGGCGCGGCCCCGCGGTACAGCGAGCCGTCGTCGGCGTACGCCGGCGCGGCGACGACCAGCGTCGCCAGCCCCGCCACGAGCCATCGGATCCGTCCGCGCCCCATGCGGTGGCGGACCATAGCTAGGGTGCGCCCCATGGGGCGCCACTTCGAGATCTCGGACTCGCGCCTGCACGTCGTCGAGCGCGGCGCGGACGGGCTGCCGCTGCTGATCATCCACGGCGGCCCCTCGCTCGACCATCACATGTTCGGTGACTACCTCGACCCGCTCGGCGAGGAGTTCCACCTCGTGCTCGTCGACCTGCGCAGCCAGGGTCTCTCGGACCGGGCGCCGGTCGCGACGTGGACGCTCGAGCGGATGGCGGCCGACGTCGGCGAGCTCGCCGAGGCGATGGGCTTCGACCGCTACGCCACGCTCGGGCACTCCTATGGCGCCTTCGTCGTGCTCCAGCAGGCGGTCGACCGGCCCGGGCACGCGGCGGCCACGATCGTCTCGAGCGGCGCCCCCTCCGCGCGCTACCTCGCCGCGGTCGAGGAGAACCTCGCCGCCTTCGAGCCGGTCGAGCTGCGCGAGCAGGTCACGCGGTCATGGGCGCGCGAGCAGGAGGCGCAGACCGCGCAGGAATGCGACGCGCTGCTGCACGACCAGCTCCCGTTCCACTTCGCCGACCCGCGCGACCCGCGGATGGCGGAGTTCGAGCGCCGGACGGCCGGGGTCGTCCAGTCGCCCGACGTCCTGCGCCACTTCGCGGCCGCCGACTACGGCGGCATCGAGGTCGAGGACCGCCTGGGCGAGATCACGCAGCCCGTGCTGGTGCTCTCCGGTCGCCACGACCGCACCTGCGTCGTCGAGGCCGGGGAGGCGATCGCGGCCGGGATCGAGGGCGCCGAGCTCGTGGTGTTCGAGGCCAGCGGCCACATGACCTACGTCGAGGAGAACGAGGCGTACCTCGAGGCCGTGCGGCGCTTCCTTCAGTCCGTGCCGTAGAGGCGGTCGCCGGCGTCGCCGAGCCCGGGGCGGATGTAGCCGCGCTCGTCGAGCTGGCGGTCGATCGAGGCGCAGAAGACCGGCACCTCGGGGTGCTCGGCGCGCAGCGCCTCGAGCCCCTCGGGCGCGGCGACGAGGCAGACGAAGCGCAGCCGCTGCGCGCCGCGCTGCTTGAGGACGCGCAGGGCGGACGCGGCGCTGCCACCGGTGGCGAGCATCGGGTCGACGAGCACCACCTCGGCCTCCGGGCCGTGGTCGGGGATCGACTCGTAGTAGCCGACCGGCGAGAGCTTGTCCTCGTCGCGGTACATGCCGAGATGGCCGACGCGCGCCTCGGGCATCAGCGCGAGGAAGCCCTCGACCATGCCGAGGCCGGCGCGCAGGATCGCGATCACCACGATGTCGTCCCCGAGCCGCGCGCCCGCGGTCGTCTCGAGCGGCGTCTCGACGTCGATCTCCGCGAGCCGCAGGTCGCGCAGCGCCTCGAAGCCGATCAGCATCGCGGCCTCGCGCATGCGGCGGCGGAACTCGCCCGACGGCGTCGCGCGGTCGCGCAACACGCTCAGGTGGCGCGCGACGAGCGGGTGGTCGACGACGGTCACGTCGGTCACTCGCGCGCACGCTATAGCCTCGGGACGGTGAGCGAGGCGCGCCGCAACGTGGAGCTGAAGGCGCTCGATCCCGACCCCGCACGCACGCTCGAGCGCGCGCTCGCCATCGGAGCCGGCGATCGCGGCGTGATCGTCCAGCGCGACACCTACTTCCGCGTCCGGTCCGGGCGGCTGAAGCTGCGCGAGGAGCAGCCCGGCGAGGCGCACCTGATCGCCTACGTGCGGCCCGACGCGGCCGCGGTGCGCGTGTCGGCGTACCGCGTCGTCCCCGTGCCCGACCCTTCCGCGCTGCTGGCTGCGCTGGAGGAGACGGCGGGCGTCGACGTCGTGGTGGCCAAGCGGCGGCGGCTGCTGCTGTGGGAGTCGGTCCGCATCCACCTCGACGAGGTCGAGGGGCTCGGCTCGTTCCTCGAGCTCGAGGCGGTCGCCGCCCCCGGATCGGACCTCGAGCGCGAGCGCGCCCAGGTCGCGCACCTGCGCGCGGAGCTCGGCATCGGCGACGACGCGCTGTGCGAGGGCTCCTACGCGGACGCGATGCGGCAGGCGAGCCCAGCCGCGCCCGACCCGGAGCTGCTCACGCTCGCGCGCGAAGCCGCCGGGCGCGCGTACGCGCCGTACTCGAACTTCCCGGTCGGCGCCGCCGTGCGCACCGCCGACGGCCGCCGCTACGCCGGCGCCAACGTCGAGAACGCGGCGTATCCGCAGGGCCAGTGCGCCGAGGCCTCTGCACTCGGAGCGATGGTGGCGGGCGGCGGCGGTCGAGTGGTCGAGGTCGTGGTGGCGGCGCCGAGCGAGGAGGAGTGCGCGCCGTGCGGTGGCTGCCGCCAGCGCCTGCGCGAGTTCGCCGACCAGGACGCGCCGATCCACCTCGCCGACCTCGAGCGCGTGCGCCGCACGACCTCGCTGGCGGAGCTGTTGCCGCTGTCCTTCGGCCCGGAGAGCCTCGGGTGAGTGCGCGTGAGGCCGCCGCCGTCGTCGCCGAGCGCGCGCCCGGCTTCCGCCCACGCCTCGGGCTCGTGCTCGGCTCCGGGCTGGGCGCGCTCGCCGACGAACTCGAAGACGCGGTGACGATCCCCTACGCGGAGCTGCCCGGCTTCCGCGTCGGCACCGTCTCGGGCCACGCCGGCGCGCTGACGTTAGGCAATCTCGACGGCGTCCCGGTCGCGTGCCTGCGCGGGCGCTCGCACGTGTACGAGGCGATCGAGGCGAGTGCCGTGACGACGCCGGTGCGCGCCATCGCACTGCTCGGCGCGGAGATCCTCGTGCTCACCAACGCCGCCGGCTCGCTGCGCCCCGAGGCCGGCCCCGGGAGCCTCGTGGCGATCAGCGACCACATCAACCTGCAGGGCTTCAACCCGCTCGTCGGCCCCAACGACGATGAGGTCGGGCCGCGCTTCCCGACGCTGCTCGACGCCTACGACCCGGAGCTCCGCGCCGGCCTGCACCGGGCCGCCGACGAGCTCGGCACGCCGCTGCACGACGGCGTCTACCTCGCGGTCAGCGGGCCCAGCTTCGAGACCCCGGCGGAGATCCGCGCGTTCCGCACGCTCGGCGCCGACCTCGTCGGCATGTCGACCGTGCCCGAGGCGATCGCGGCACGCCACGCCGGCCTGCGCGTCGCCGCCGTGTCGGTGGTCACCAACCTCGCCGAGGGGATGGGCGAGGTCGCGCTGTCCCACGCGCAGACGCTGGCCGAGGGCGAGCGCGGCGCGGCGTCGCTCGCCCCGCTGCTGCGACGATGGGTGGCCGGACATGCTTGAGCCGCGCGAGATGGTCGGGCTCGTCGACCTCACGAGCCTGACCGGCGAGGAGACCGACGCCGAGATCGCGGCGCTGTGCGCGCAGGCGCAGACGCCCGCGGGGCCGGTCGCCGCCGTGTGCGTCTACGGGCAGTACGTCCCGCGCGCCGTGGCCGAGCTCGAGGGCAGCGGCATCCCCGTCGCCGCGGTGGCGAACTTCCCCGAGGGCGACCTCGACGCCGGGCGCGCGGTTCGCGAGACCGAGCGGGCGGTGCGCGGCGGCGCGCGCGAGATCGACGTCGTGCTGCCGTGGCGCGCGTTCGCCGCCGGCGATCGCACGGGGGCGGTGGCGGTGGTCGAGGCGACCCGCGAGGCCTGCCCGGTGCTGCTCAAGGTGATCCTCGAGGCCGGGCTCCTGCGGGAGCCCGAGCTGATCGGCGCCGCCGCCCGCGACTCGCTCGCCGTCGGCGCCGACTTCGTCAAGACCTCGACCGGCAAGCTGCAGCCCGCCGCCACGCTCCCCGCCGCGGCGGTGATGCTCGAGGCCGTCCGCGACCACGGGATCGGCGGCTTCAAGGCCTCGGGCGGGATCCGCACGGCGGAGGAGGCGGCCGAGTACCTCGAGCTCGCGGACGCGCTCTTCGGCCCGGGTTGGGCGGCGCCGGCGACGTTCCGCTTCGGCGCCTCGAGCCTGCTCGCGGACCTGCTGCGCGAGCGGTAGGGTCGCCCGGATGGCCGAGCTGCCGCCTGAGGTCCGGGAGCTGCTTGACGGGGCGAACTTCGCCCATCTCGCCACGCTGATGCCCGACGGCTCGCCGCACTCCGTCGCGATCTGGGCGGGGACCGAGGGCGACAACATCGTCTTCTTCACCCAGGAGGGCTCGCTGAAGGCGCGCAACATCGCCCGCGACCCGCGTGTGGCGATCTCGATCACCGACCACGACGACCCGTACCAGACCGCGCAGCTGCGCGGCGAGGTCGTCGAGGTCCGGGGCGCCGAGGCGGCGAACGCGCTCGCCGACCAGCTCGCGCTCCGTTACACGGGCGAGCCGTTCCCGTACAAGCCGCCGACCTCGCGGCTCTATGTCGTCGCGGTCAGCAAGGTGCGCTCGACGCAGCTCGCGTTCGAGCACCACCCGTCCGCCGCGTGAGCGTTCCCAAGGCGGAGCTGCACGTCCACGTCGAGGGAGCGGCCTCGCCGGACCTCGTGCGCCGGATCGCCGCGCGCAACCGGGTGAGCGTTCCCGAGGGCGTCTTCACTGATGACGGGCGCTTCCGCTGGCGCGACTTCCTCGACTTCCTCGCCACCTACGACGCCGCCACGAGCGTGATCCGCACGGGCGAGGACTACCGCGACATCGTCTACGAGTACCTGGTCCGTTGCGCCGCCGAGGGCGCGATCTACGTCGAACTGACCGCGTCGGCCGACCACGCCGCGGGCGTCGGGCTGTCCGATGAGGAGCACCTCGCCGCGCTCGCCCAGGGGATCGACGACGCGCGCGCGGACACCGGGATCGAGGCGCGGATCGTGATGAGCTGCGTTCGGCATCGGGGCACGGAGCGGGCGCGGGACGTCGCACGCCGCACCGTCGAGGGGCCGCACCCCTACGTCACCGGCTTCGGCATGGGCGGCGACGAGGCGGGCTTCCCGCCTGCCGACTTCGCCGACGCCTTCGCGATCGCCGGCGAGGCGGGCCTCGGGCTCACGGTCCACGCGGGCGAGTGGGGTGGCCCCGAGAGCGTCCGCGGCGGCCTCGCGCTCGGTGTCAGCCGGATCGGTCACGGGGTCCGGGCCAGCGAGGACCCGGAGCTCGTGCGCGAGCTGGCCGACCGAGGCACGGTGCTCGAGGTATGTCCCACCTCGAACGTCGTGCTCGGCCTCTACCCGAGCTACGAGGAGCACCCGCTGCCCGCCCTCCGCGCGGCCGGCGTGGCGGTGACGCTGGGCTCCGACGACCCGCCCTACTGGGATGCCTCGATCGGCGGCGAGTACGCGCTGGCCGCCGAGCGCATGGGCTTCGACGACGATGCGCTGCGCGACGTGACGCGGACCGCGCTCCGTGCGGCCTTCGTGGAGGAGGACGTACGGCGACGCCTCCTCCGGTTGGTCTAGGCTCCCGCCGGACTGGAACCGGCACCCTGAGGAGGGAGCACGTTGAGGCAGACCCCGATTCGCTTGTTGCTCGTTGCACTGCTCGCCGTCGGCATCGGGCTGGTCGTCGCGGCCTGCGGCTCCGACAGCGGCTCGAAGAGCTCGAGCAGCAGCAGCAGCAGTTCGAGCAGCGCGAAGAAGAAGGTCAAGATCGGGCTGGTGACCGACATCGGCGGCCTCAACGACCACGGGTTCAACGCGCTCGCCTACAAGGGCCTGAAGCGCGCGAAGGCCGACCTCGGTGCCGACATCCGCGTCGTGACGTCGACGAAGAACGCCGACTACGTCCCGAACCTGTCGTCCCTGGCGCGGCAGAAGTTCGACCTGATCGTCGCGAACGGGTTCCTGATGGCGGACGCGACCGAGAAGGTCGCCAAGGCGTTCCCCAACGTCCAGTTCGCGATCATCGACTTCTCGCAGTCCGGGCTGAAGAGCAAGCCCAAGAACGTCCACGGGCTGCTGTTCAAGGAGCAGGAGCCGGGCTACCTCGTGGGCTACATGGCCGGCCTCTACGTCAAGAAGAAGGGCGGCAAGCAGGTCATCGGCTCCGTCGGCGGCCAGAGCATCGACCCGGTCAACCACTACATCGCGGGCTACCAGGCCGGCGTGAAGAAGGCCAACCCCGCCGCGAAGACCGTCAACGGCTACTCCGAGGACTTCATCGACCCGGCGAAGTGCAAGGAGATCGCGCTGAACCAGATCGGCGAGGGCGCGCAGGTCGTCTTCGCGGTCGCCGGTGGCTGCGGCCTCGGCGCGCTCGACGCCGCCAAGGGGAAGAACATCCAGGCCATCGGCGTCGACGCCGACCAGGCCTACATCGGCCCCCAGGTGATGACCTCGGCGCTCAAGAAGGTCGACAACGCGGTCTTCCAGTCCGCCAAGGAGATCCAGGACGGCAGCTTCAAGCCCGGCACCGACTCGATCTTCGACCTCAAGGGGGGCGGCGTGGGCCTCGGCACGGTCTCCGCGGCGGGTAAGCCGTTCGTGGCGGACGTGACCAAGGTCTCGGACCAGATCAAGGCCGGCTCGGTCACCATCCCGGACAAGGTGACCAAGTAACCGCGAGCGGCACCGACACCCCGCTCGCGCTCGAGCTGCGCGGGGTCACCAAGCGATTCGGCGCGGTCGTCGCGAACGACCGCGTCGACTTCGACCTGCGGCGCGGCGAGGTGCACGCGCTGCTGGGCGAGAACGGCGCCGGCAAGTCGACGCTCATGAGCGTCCTCTACGGGCTCTACCGGCCCGACGAGGGCGAGCTCCTGCTCGGCGGCGAGGCCGTGACGATCGAAACGCCGCGGCAGGCGATCGACCGCGGGATCGGGATGGTCCACCAGCACTTCATGCTCGTGCCGGTGATGACGGTGGCCGAGAACATCGTCCTCGCCTCCGAGCCGCGCAAGGGCATGCTGCTCGACACCGGTGCCGCGGCGCGGCGCGTGCGCGAGCTGTCCGATCGCTTCGGCCTCGCGGTCGACCCGGAGGCGCGCGTCGGCGACATCTCGGTCGGCCAGCAGCAGCGGGTGGAGATCCTGCGCGCGCTGGACCGCGGCGCCGAGATCCTGATCCTCGACGAGCCGACGGCGGTGCTCACCGCCCCGGAGACCGCCGAGCTGTTCAAGATCCTGCGCACGCTGACGAGCGAGGGCAAGTCGATCGTCTTCATCTCCCACAAGCTGGGCGAGGTGCTCGAGATCTCCGACCGCGTGAGCGTGCTGCGCCGAGGCAAGAAGATCGAGACCGTCCCGACCAAGGGCGCGACGGAGGCGAGCCTCGCGCGCATGATGGTGGGCCGCGACGTGCTCTTCCGCGTCGCCAAGGAGCACACGAAGCCGGGCGCGCCGCTCCTCGAGGTGTCCGAGCTCGAGGTGGAGGACGACCGCGGCCTGCCCGCCGTCCGCGGGCTCTCGCTGGAGGTGCGCGCGGGGGAGATCGTCGGCATCGCCGGTGTTGACGAGAACGGCCAGGGCGAACTGGTGGAGACGCTCACCGGCCTGCGGCGGGCGCTGGCCGGCACCATCCGCGTGGACGGCCGTGACATCACCGACGAGGATGTCCGCGGCAAGCTCGACGCGGGGATCGGTCACATCGCCGAGGACCGCCACCGCCGCGGGCTCGTGCTGGACTTCAGCCTCGCCGAGAACCTCAGCCTGCGCGACTATCGCCGCCCTCCGATCGCCAAGCGGGGGCTGATCTCCCCGAAGCGCATGAACGAGCGCGCCGCGCCGCTGCTCGACGAGTACGACGTCCGCGGCGGCGGCTGTGAGGCGCTCGCGCTGTCGCTCTCGGGCGGCAACCAGCAGAAGGTCGTGATCGCGCGTGAGATCTCCGAGGACCCGAAGGTGCTGATCGCCGCGCAGCCGACGCGCGGGCTCGACGTCGGGGCGATCGAGTTCGTGCACCGGCGCCTGATCGAGCAGCGCGACGCCGGGCGCGGCGTGCTGCTCGTCTCGCTCGAGCTCGAGGAGATCCGCTCGCTGTCGGACCGCGTGCTCGTGCTGTACGACGGGCGGATCGTCGCCGAGCTCGCGCCCGAGGCCTCCGAGGAGGAGTTCGGCGTGGCGATGCTCGGCGGCCGGCGGGAGCCCGGGTGAGCGGGGCGGAGGGCCAGGCGCCCTCGACGGTCGGGTCGCGGCTGTCGGGCTATCTGCGCGGCGGCGGCATCATCACGCCGCTGCTGACCGCGCTGATCGCGTTCTTCATCGGCGGCCTCGTCGTGGCCCTCACAGGGGCGAACCCGTTCGCGACCTACAAGGCGGTCTTCAACGGGTCGGGCCTCAACTGGCTGTTCCCGTGGATCTCGGCCGACGATCGCACGACCGCGGCGCTGAACCTGCAGCAGACGCTGATCCTCACCACCCCGCTGATCTTCACGGGCCTCGCCGTGGCCTATGCGTTCCGGGCCGGCCTGTTCAACATCGGCGGGCAGGGCCAGTTCTTCGCCGGGCTCTTCATCGGCGTGTGGGTCGGCTCCTCGCTCCATGGCCTCCCGGGCTTTCTGCACATCCTGCTCGCGCTCGTGCTCGGGACGCTGGCCGGCGCCGTCTGGGGCGGGATCGCCGGCTTCCTCAAGGCGACGACCGGGGCCAACGAGGTGATCACGACGATCATGCTCAACTACGTGCTCCTGTGGGTCGGCGTGTGGGCGTTCGGCCTCGGAGGGCCGCTGCACTCGGGCGCGGCCTCGGACAAGACCGTCCCGATCTCCAACGCGGTGGTGCAGAACGCTCGGCTGCCCGTGTTCTGGGGCGATCCCGAGCTGCAGGGCCTGCACATCGGGATCTTCATCGCGCTGGGCGCGCTGGCGGTGTTCTGGGTGCTGCTCAACCGCTCCGTCGCCGGCTACGAGGCGCGCGCGGTCGGCTTCAACCCGGATGCCGCGGAATATGGCGGGATCCACGCCGGCCGCACCTACACGAAGGTGATGCTCGTGTGCGGCGCGTTCGCGGGGCTGGCGGGCGTGATCGACATCCTCGGCTGGCAGTTCTCCGTCGCGACGAACGACATCCAGAACGCCGGCGCCGTCGGTGCCGGCTTCATCGGGATCGCGGTCGCGCTGCTCGGGCGCAACACGACGAGCGGCGTGTTCTTCTCGGCGCTGCTGTTCGGCGCGCTGATCAACGGCACCTCGGTGCGCAACCTCGACCCGGCGGTCTTCCCGCCCGAGCTGGCGACGAACCTGACGCTGATCATCCAGGGCCTGATCGTCCTGCTGGTCTCGGCGCCGGTGATCGTCACGGCGCTCTACCGGCTGCGCCCGCGGCGTGCGCGCGCCGAGGAGGAGGCGAGCGTGTGAGCACCGCGACGCTGACCCGCCGCCTGGGCCCCGCGGGCGTCGAGCGCCCGGTGCTCGCGGGCTGGGGCGCGGTCGTGCTCGCCCTGATCGCGTTCTGGCTCGCCCTGCCGCCGCTGCTCGTGCGCACGCCCGCGCCGTCGCTCGTGTTCGCGGCGGCGGCGGTCGGCCTCGGCGTGTGGTCGCTGCGCGAGGGCCAGAAGCGCCTCGGCTGGAGCGCGGCGGTGACGGGGGTGCTGTGCGCGATCGGGGCGATCGCGGCGACCAGGTCGGGCGTGGGCAACCTCGAGCGCGTCGTCATCTGGTCCGCGCTCGCCGCGGCGATGCTCCGCTTCGCCACGCCGCTCGTGTTCGCGGCGCTCGGCGGTGTCATTTCCGAGCGCTCCGGCGTGGTCAACATCGGGCTCGAGGGCATGATGCTCACGGGCGCCTTCTTCGCCATCTACGGGGCGGACGTCACCGGTGGCTGGATCGGTGGCCTGCTGGTCGGGATGGTCGCCGGCGGCGTGCTCGCGCTCGTGCACGCCTTCTTCGCGGTCTCGCTGCGCGCCGACCAGATCGTCTGCGGCTTCGCGATCAACTTCCTCGCGCTCGGCACGACCGGCTACATCTTCCTGCAGCACTACGGAGCGAACGGCACGCCCGGCGATGTGGCCCAGGTGCCCGACGTATCGCTCCCGATCGACTGGATCCCGTTCTTCGGCCCGGCGCTCGACAAGCTCAACCTGCTCGTCTGGGTCGCGCTCGTGCTCGTGTTCGCGGTCTGGCTGTTCGTGTTCCGGACCCCGGCGGGCCTGCGCCTGCGCTCGGTCGGCGAGAACCCGCGTGCCGCCGCCACCGTGGGGATCTCGGTCTACAAGGTGCGCTATCTCGCGGTCATCGCCTCCGGCGTGCTGGCGGCGATGGGCGGCGCGTTCCTCTCGATCGGCTTCGTGCACACGTTCAACCAGAACATGACCGCGGGTCGCGGCTTCATCGCGCTGGCGGTCGTGATCGTGGGCAAGTGGCGCCCGGTCGCGGCGCTGGCGGCGGCGCTGATGTTCGGCTTCTCACAGGCGCTGGCGCAGCGGCTGCCGGTGTTCTCCGACAGCTCGGCGACGCTGCTGCAGGCGCTCCCCTACGTCGTGACCCTGATCGCGGTCGCGGGACTGGTCGGGCGCTCGACGCCGCCGGCCGCCGACGGCGTGCCGTATGCGAAGGAGTAGAACCCGCTGATGGCCTATTCGACGGCGGAGGCGAGGCAGCTGCTGCTCGACGACCTCGCGCACGCGGTCGACGAGATCGGCGTCGCGCTCGCGGCGCTCGGCGGGGCCTACGAGCTGCTCGACGAGCACACCGCCGACCGGCTGGAGGAGGAGCTGTTCCGGCCCGTCCAGGTCGCCTATGGCCGCGCGCAGCGCACGCACGCCGGCTTCGCCGAGCGCCACGGGCTGCCGGCCCGCACGTTCGAGCCGTCGACCGCCGGGCGCGCGTCGCAGGGCGCGAAGAGCTTCCTCGACGCCGCCGTCGAGGCGGTCGAGGAGGCGGATCACCTGCTGGTCGAGATCCAGGACTCGATGATGCCGGTCGAGGTCGGGGACGCGCAGCTGCGCGCCGGGCTGGCCGAGGCGCGCGAGCTCGTCGGCCCGCTGGCCGGGCGCGCTCACGAGCTGGTCCGCATCCTCGGCCGCTGAGCTACTCGGTGAGCGCCCTGGCGTAGTTGGCCATCGAGCGGTTGTAGCGGGGCAGGTGGCGCGCCAGCGCGCCGATCGCGAGCCCCGCCGCCTCCCGCTCCCGCCCGCTGTCGGCGAGCGCGAGCGCGAGCGTGCAGACGACGGCGTCGTCGAGCTCGTCGGAGCCGGCGTCGCGCTCGGCGGTCAGCAGGGCGACGCTCTCGTCGGGATGGCCCAGGTTGCGGAGCGTGCTGGCCAGCTGGATCACCGCGCGCCGGCGCCGCAGGCCGTCCAGGCCCGCGGCGAGCGCCTCGCGGTAGAGCGGAGCGGCCGCTTCCGGATGGCCGGTCGAGTCGTTGGCCGACGCGAGCTCGAAGGCGGCGATCGCATCGCCCGCCGGGCGCTCGGCGGCGAGCGCCTCGACGCGGGTGAGGAACTCGGCCGGCTCGAGCGCGTCGATGGCGGCCCACAGGTCCGCGTTGCGTTCTTCCCAGGTGGCCATGGCCGGGTAGCTTGACATCTCCGAAGCGGCGCACCGGACGTCTGGTCGCAGCGAGTCTCGTCACGCACGGCGCGCCGCTACACCTCCTTCGCGAACCTCGCCCGCATTGACGCGCTCTACGTGCACCGGCGGTTCCCCGGCGGTTGCGGGTAAGCCTAGGGCGCGGCGCGCGCCGGGCTCGTCTCGTCGTGCACGGGCGCCGGGGCGCGCGGGAGGGACGCCCACGCCCGCGTGCCGCGCTCAGCGGCGTGCTCGACGCCCCAGCACTCGCTGAGCGTCTGCACGAGGTTGAGCCCGAGCCGTCCGCCCGCTGCCCGCTCGTGCTCCGGCGGGAGCACGCCGACGCCCCCGGGATCCTCGACCTCGAGCCGCCACGTCGCGCGCTCGAGGGTGACGCGGATGACGACCGTCTGGTCAACGCGCGCGGCGTTGTGGCGCAGGCTGTTGCTGACCAGCTCGGAGATGATCAGCTGCGCGGTGTCGAACAGCCGCGGCGTGACCCGCTCGCGCAGGAAGTCCGCGACGACGGCCCGGGCGGTGGCGGGCGCGTGCACATCCAGCGGAAGCACCGCCTCGACCACGTCTCGCGGGTCCGAGCCGTTCTCGAACAGGGCGAGCCGCATCTGCTCGCTGAGCCGAGCGTTCCGGTGGGAGAGCTCGGTGTTCTCCGCCTCGAGCCCGCTCACGTCGGCCCGCAGGGCCGAGATCGCGTCGCTCAGCTTGTCGATGACCAGGGTCTGGCGCTGATTGGTGGCCCGGAGCCCGTCGAGCTCCGTCTCTGGGATCTCGCGCTCAGGTACGAACCGGCTCTGCCCCTGCTTGGGGATCGCTCGGTCTGGTCGCATTCGGGGCTTGCCTCCTCGGATCCTCCTGGCGACCGGGCCACAACAGGCACGAACGCAGGAGTTCCCAGCAGATGGGGCGGAGGATCGGCCTGGCGCTTCACCCGGCGGTCGACGATTCCCGCGGCGTGCAGTGACGGGGCCGAAGCTCCCTTAGAAGCACCAACCGTATCGCGCGAGCCAGGCGGAGGAAGCTTTCCCCAAAGAAATCTGACCAATCAGCGGGTCAAGGAGATGACACCGCGCGTGCGGCCCGCTCTCGGAGGATCGCTCAGCCGGCCAGCGATCCAGGGTCGGCGGGGACGTCGACCGCGTGCTCCTTGAGTGCGTCGAGCGGGACGATGTCGAGCGCCCGCTCGTGCGTGGATGCGAGCACGACGTAGGCGGCCGCGCCGTCGCGGTAGGCGCGCAGCCAGTTGACGGCCGTCACGCACCAGCGGTCGCCCGGCACGAGCCCGGGGAAGCGGTACTCGGGCATCGGCGTGCTCAGGTCGTTGCCGATCGCCTGCTGGTGCGCGAGGAACGCGGCTGTCACCACGGCGCAGATCGTGTGGCTGCCGCGGTCGTCGGGACCGGTGCTGCAGCAGCCGTCGCGGTAGAAGCCGGTCAGCGGGTCCGTGCCGCAGGGCGCGAGCTCCTCGCCCAGGACATTGCGCGCCGCGCTCATCGGCGCGAACGCTACCGGCGGAGGCCCCGACCGGGGGCCTCCGCCGCGACGCGGTCAGCGGTCGAGCTCGTCGCCGGTCTCGAGCACGGTCTTGAGGCCGCTGAGGACCCAGCTCCACCCGCCGCCCGCGCCCTCGCTCTCGTGCTCGCCGCCGACGAGCGCCGCCAGCTTCGGCGCGTCCTCGAGCTCGTGGATCATCGTGAGCTTCGTGACACCGCCCTCGCCCGGCTCGATCTCGTGCGTGAGCCGGGTGAAGCCCTCGGCCTTGAGGTCCGCGTCCATCAGCATCCGCCAGGTCTGGACGAGCCGGCGCGGCGGGTCGGCCTCGATGACCTCGCCGTCGACGACGACGTCCGGGACGCCCTCGTGCTTCGCCATCTCCGCGCCCGGATAGGCGCGGTACGCGCCGCCGGGGCGCAGGTCGTAGTCGACTCGGGCGGCGTAGCCGTAGCGCTCCGTCCACTCCGGCTTGGTGATGGCGTCCCAGATCGCCTCGGGAGTCGCCTTGATGTAGACGCGGTAGACCTGCGTCGTGGTGGTGGGGGCATGCGTTGCGTTGCTCATGAGTTCTGCTCCAGTTCTGACTTGAGGTCTGCGAGCGCCGACACCCGGCGCTCGGCGTACTTGTCTATCCAGCGGTCGTGGATCAGCCGGATCGGCACCGGGTTGAGGAAGTGCAGCTTCTCCCGGCCCGACCGGCGTGCGACGACGATTCCCGCGTCCTCGAGGACGCGCAGGTGCTTCATGACCCCGAAGCGAGTCATCTCCAGCTCGGACTCGAGCTCGGTCAGCGTGCGGCCGTCACGCTCGAAGAGCCGGTCGAGGAGGAAGCGACGTGTGGGGTCGGCGAGCGCCTTGAACACGCGGTCGTCGTCGGTCATAGGAGCAGAATAGGTGACCAATTGGTCACATGTCAAGTCCGAGAGCTAGTACCCCCGTCCGTTAGTTCCCTCTGATCAGGCCCGGCCGTCGCGGGTCCATCTCGGAGTCGACGCTGCTTATCCGTGCTGCGGTGAGGAGCCGTGGACCTGCACCAGGAGCCATTGCTCGTCGCGCTTCTCGCACA
>JBBQLH010000083.1:0-18286 GCA_038327685.1 Solirubrobacterales bacterium | reverse complement strand
GGCCTGCGGCTGAGGTACGGATGCAGCTTCCATCGATCTTGTGGCAGGCAGCCTGTCAGGTTCGCGCCCCGCCCGCAAATACGGGCGGGGCGCTTGCAGAACCTGATCGAGCTACACGCTTACGACGTGGCGGCCTTGATGACCTTGTCGAAGACGAGCTTCCCGCCCTTGATCCGGTCCCCGCCGTAGTCGGACAGCGTGGTGTCGCCGTTCTCGTCGATGTCGTACGTGCCGAGGACCGACTGCCGGCCCTTGATCTTGAACAGCTCGTCCACGACGGCCTGGCGGTCCTTGCCCTTGTCTCCGGCGTTCTTGATGGCCTCGAGCGTGATGCTCATGGCCTCATAGCCGTAGATCGCGTAGGGCTCGGGGTCCTTGCCGTACTTGGCCTTGAACTCCTTGAAGAAGTCCTGCGCCGCCGGCGGGTACTCCTTCGGGTCCAGCGTCGGGTTGGTGACGTAGACGTTCTTCTCCACTGTGGCGCCGAGCTTTGTGCTGAAGGGCGACTCGGCGACGCCGTCCGGGCCGAACATCTTGATGTCCGGGTTGGCGGCGGCGACGTCCTTGAACACCTGGACGCCCTTGTTCTGGGTGATGCCGCCGAAGAAGAAGCCATCGGCGCCGGCGGACTTGATCTTCGCAGCCAGGGCGCGGAAGTTGGCCGCCTTGGTGTCGATGCCGTCGTTGCCGAGGACCTGGAGGCCCTGCGCCTTGCCGATCTTCTCGACCTGGTCGGCGATGCCCTTCCCGTAGACCTCCTTGTCGTTCAGGATGTAGACCTTGGTGACGCCGTTGTCCTTCATGTAGGTCACCTGCGCCGCCGCCTGGATGTGGTCGGCGGGCACGACCCGGGCGAACGTCTTCGTGCCGGACGGCTGGTACTTCTGCGGCTCGCCCTTCTCGGCGCCCTCGGAACGGGTCAGGCCGACGTAGGTGTTCGACGGCGAGACCTGCAGGATGCCTGCCTCGTTGAGCAGCGGCGCCGAGATCGCCGACGCCCCCGAGTTGAACTCGCCGAGGTAGGCGATGGTGTTGTCGTCGCCGACGGCCTTGCGGGCGTTCTCCGACACCTTGCCGGGCTCCCACTTGCCGGTCGCCGCGGTGGCGTCGTCAAGCGACGTGTACTTGATCTTGTACTTGCCGGCCTTGCCGCCGGCCTTCTCTAGCGCGAGCTGCTCGCCACGGACGACGTCCTGGGACTGCGGGCGGGAATCGCCCTGCAGCGGAAGCGACGAATAGATGGTGAGCGTGTTGCCACTGGCCTTCGAACCGCCGCCGCCGCCGCTGTCACTGCCACACGCGGCAACGCCAAACGCCATAGCGGCGATCAGGCAGCTCCAGGCTGTCAACCAACGTACTCTCAAGAGACCCTCCTCATAAGGGATGCTCGGATTTGCGCCGAGATTCTAGGGTGCGTGCCGGAGCGCAGGCAAACCCGGCCTACCCGGGGGTGCGGTGAGCGCGCCGTCAGGCGGGTTCGTCTGGATCCGGGCGGCTGCCCGGAAGCGATGGCAGGATCAGCCGCGCCGTCGCCGCCAGGACGATCATCCCGAGCGTCAGCAAGAACGCGTCGAAGGGCTTGACGCCGATCGCCCACAGGACGATCCAGACGATCAGGCCGGCGGTGGTGGTGAGAACAAGACCCATACGGCGAATGATCCTAGACGGGATCGGCCGCGAGCGCGGCTGCGAGCTCGGCCACGAGCGCCCGCACGTCCTCCCCCTCCGCCGCAGCCCGCACCAGGCGGGAGCCCACGATCACGCCGTCGGCGCCCGCCGCGGCCGCGGCCGCGGCCTGCTGCGGGGTGGCGATGCCGAAGCCGAGCGCCACGGGCACCGTCGCGTGCGCGTGCACGCGGGCCAGCAGCGCGCCCGGGTCCAGCTCGGCCCGCTCCCCCGTCGTGCCGGTCACGGAGACCGTGTAGATGAAGCCGCGGGCCTGGGCGCCGATGCGCGCCAGTCGCTCCTCGGGCGTCGTCGGCGCGACCAGCGGCACGAGCGCGATCCCGGCCGCGTCGCAGGCCTCGAGCGCCGCCGGCGACTCCTCGAGCGGCAGGTCCGGAATGATCAGACCGCTCACATGCGCGCTCGCCAGTTCGTCGACGAACCGCTCGACGCCGCGGGCCAGGACGAGGTTGGCGTAACACATGAGCACGATCGGGAGGCGCTCCGCGAGCGCGCCCGCGAGTTCGATCACGGCGGGCACGGTGGCGCCCGACGCGAGCGCCCGCGTCCCCGCCGCGTGGACCACCGGGCCGTCGGCGAGCGGGTCGGAGAACGGCACGCCGACCTCGACGAGGTCCGCCCCGCCGTCCGCGTAGGCCTCGCCGATCGCGCGCGACGCCTCGAGGTCGGGGAAGCCGCCCATCAGGTAGGGCATCAGCGCCGCGTGCCCGTCCGTGGCCGCGAAGGCGGCCGCGATCCGCTCGATGCCGGTGCTCACGCTTCGAGCGCTTCGAGCGCCTCGGCGAGGTCCTTGTCGCCGCGCCCCGACAGGCAGATCAGGTCGAGCTCGGACCGAGGCGAAGCCGGCGAGGCGTCAGCCGGTGGCGAGGCCCCTGGCCGAGACAGTGAGCCGCTAGGCGAGGCAGACGCGTCGAGCACCCAGGCGACGGCGTGGGAGGACTCGAGCGCGGGGATGATCCCCTCGAGCGCGGCCACGCGCTGGAACGCCGCGAGCGCCTGGCGGTCGGTGACGGCCTCGTAGCGCGCACGGCCGCTGTCGCGCAGATAGGCGTGCTGCGGCCCGGTGCCGGGGTAGTCGAGCCCGGCCGAGATCGAGTGCGCCTCGAGGATCTGGCCGTCCTCGTCCTGCATGATCGCCGAGAACGCGCCGTGCAGCACTCCGCCGCGGCCGCCGAGCGTCAGTGGCGCGCCATGGCGGCCGGTCTCGATCCCGTCGCCGGCGGCCTCGACACCGACCAGCGCGACCTCGGCGTCGTCGATGAAACCGGCGAAGATGCCGATGGCGTTGGAGCCGCCGCCGACGCACGCGACCACGCGCTCGGGCAGCCGCCCCGCCTGCGCGAGGATCTGGGCGCGCGCCTCGTCGCCGATCACCCGCTGGAGGTCGCGCACGAGCGCCGGGAACGGCGCCGGGCCGACGCTCGAGCCGATGATGTAGTGCGTGTCGGCGACGTTGGCGACCCAGTCGCGGATCGCCGCCGAGACCGCCTCCTTGAGCGTCCGCGCACCCGCGTCCACCGGCTCGACGCGAGCGCCGAGCAGCCCCATGCGCTGGACGTTGGGCTGCTGGCGGCGCATGTCCTCGGTGCCCATGTAGACGATGCACTCGAGCCCGAGCAGCGCGCACGCCGTGGCGGTCGCGACGCCGTGCTGGCCCGCCCCGGTCTCGGCGATGATGCGGGTCTTGCCCATGCGCCGGGCGAGCAGCGCCTGGCCGAGCGCGTTGTTGATCTTGTGCGCGCCGGTGTGCAGCAGGTCCTCGCGCTTGAGCCAGACCGGGTGGCCGACGGCCTCGGAGAGCCGGCGCGCCTCGTACAGCGGCGTCGGACGGCCGGCGAAGTCGTGCAGGAGGCGGTCGAGGTCGGCCTTGAAGCCGGCGTCGGCGCGCGCCTCGACCCACGCGGCCTCGAGCTCGGCGAGCGCTGGCATCAGCGTCTCGGGGACGAACTGGCCCCCGTAGGGGCCGAAGCGGTGCTCGACGGCGGGGGTGTTCACCCGACTGGCGTCCCACTGCCTCGCCCAGAGGGCTCGCCACCGGCTACGCCTCGGGCGACCTCGAGGAAGCGGCGCACCTTCTCGGGGTCCTTGACGCCGGGCTCGGACTCGGTGCCGGAGGCGGAGTCGACGGCCCACGGGTCGATGGCGGCGATCGCCGCACCGACGTTCTCGGGACCGAGGCCGCCCGAGAGGATCAGCGGCGTCTTCGAGCGCCGCCCCTCGAGCAGGCCCCACTCCCAGGTCTGGCCACTGCCGCCGCGGAAGCCCGCCGCCGCCGCATCGAGCAGGTGGAAGTCCGTGTGGAAGCGCTCGAGGTCGCGGATGTCCCCCGGGCCGGCGACGCGCGCCGCCTTGATGATCTTGCAGCCCGTGCGCCGCGCCGCCTCGCTGCAGAACGCCGGGCCCTCGTCCCCGTGGAGCTGGATATGGCTGTAGGGAATCTGCTCCGCCTCACGCGCGATCTCCTCGAGCGTCGCATTGACGAACACCCCGACGCACTCGACGCGGCGGCGCAGGTCGCCGACGATCGCCCCGGCCGTCACGGCGTCGCAGGCGCGCGGCGAGCCGTCCCAGCGGATCAGCCCGATCGCCCAGGCCCCGAGCTCGACCGCCAGCTCGGCGTCCTCATGGCGGGTGATGCCGCAGATCTTCGCGCGAGTCACGCGAACATCGTAGGCGGCGCTACTCGGCGGCCGTGGTCCCCGGGCGCTCGCCGAGCTCGGCGCTGACCGTGACCGTCTTGCCGTCGCGCTTGAGCGCGACGGACACCTTCTGGCCCGGGTGGCGCTTGCCGAGCAGGCCGTGGAGGTCGTCCATGGTCGCCACGTGGCGGCCGTCGATGCCCATGAGCACGTCGCCGCCGAGCACGACGACGCTCCCGTCGCGCTGGTCGAGCGCCTCGTGGTCGCCGCCGTGGATCCCGGCGCGCGCGGCGGGCGTGCCGGGCGGGACGACCTCGACGAGCACGCCGCCGTTCGCCGGGCGGCCGCGCACGCCGAGGAACGGGCGCCGCACGCGGCCCACCGTCTCGAGCTCGGGCAGCACGCTCCTGACCGTCGAGGCGGGGACCGCGAAGCCGATCCCGATGCTGCCCGAGGAGCCCTCGCCGGTGGCGATCTGCGAGTTGACGCCGATCACGCGACCGGTCGCGTCGAGCAGCGGGCCGCCGGAGTTGCCGGGGTTGAGCGCCGCGTCGGTCTGGATGACGTCCTCGATCGCGAAGCCGCTCGGCGCGGTGATCCGCCGCTGCAGCGCCGAGACGACGCCCGTGGTCAGGGTGCGCTCGAGCCCGAAGGGGTTGCCGATCGCCACGGTCGGGTCGCCGACCCGCACGGCGGAGGAGTCGCCGAGCTCGAGCGGGCGCAGGGCGGGGACCTTCAGGCTCACCGCCAGCACCGCGAGGTCGGTGTCGGGATCCTTGCCGATCACGCGCGCCGTGACCGTGCGATGGTCCGAGAACGACACCCGCACGTCGGTCGAGTTGGCGACGACGTGCGCGTTGGTGAGGATGTGGCCCTTCTCGTCGAGCACGAAGCCCGAGCCGGTGGAGACGTTCTCCTGCTGGCGCGGGAAGATCTCGAACGGCGACTGGCTCGACTGCACCGAGCGGGCGCGCACGAACACCACCCCGGGCGCGGCCCGGCGGTAGATGTCGCGCGCGGTCAGGCCGCCCGTCTGCGACTCGGTGTCCGGCGCGGCGGACCTCAGCGGCGACTGCTGCACGATCGTGGTCGTCGCGCCCTCGTCGACGGCGCCGGTGCCGAGCAGGATGCCCGCGGTCACGCCACCGCCGAGGACGGCGGCGGCCAGCGGAATCGCAAGCGCACGCGCGGTCATGCCGCTGCGCAGCGTGGTCGCTCCCGCTGAACGCGGGCTAAACCGTGCTCAGTGCGGGCTAAATGACGCTCAGGACTCGAAGTGGCGCTCGTGGCCGGCGGCCAGGCCGCGGCACGCGGCCTCGACGTCGCGGGCGCGCATCAGCGTCTCGCCGACCAGCACCGCGTCGACGCCGACGCGGTCGAGGTCCTCGAGCTGCTCGCGGGTCGTGTAGCCCGACTCCGAGACGACGGTCTTGCCCGCCGGCACGTCGGAGAGCAGCTCGTAGGTCCGCTCGATGTCGACGGAGAAATCGGCGAGGTCGCGGTTGTTGATGCCGAGGATGTCGGCGTCGACGTCGAGCGCGCGGTCGAGCTCGTGCTCGTCGTGGACCTCGACGAGGACGTCGAGGTCGAGCCCGCGGGCCTCGCGGTGCAGCTCGAAGAGGTCGTCGTGGTCGAGGATGGCGACGATCAGGAGGATCGCGTCTGCGCCGGCCGCCGCCGACTCGTAGAGCTGGTAGGGGTCGAGGATGAAGTCCTTGCGCAGCACGGGCAGCTCCGTCGCCGCGATCGCATCCTCCAGGTCCTGGAGCGAGCCGCCGAAGTGCGCGCCCTCCGTGAGGATCGACAGCGCCGCCGCGCCGCCGCGCTCGTAGGCCTGGGCGATCTCGGTCACGGTCGCGCCCTCGCGCAGGACCCCGGCCGACGGCGAGCGGCGCTTGTGCTCGGCGATCAGGGAGATGCCGGGGCGCGCGAGCGCCTCGCCGAAGGGCCGGCTCTCCGGGCGCTGGTCGAGCGCGGCCTCCAGGCGCTTCAGCGGCGTGGTCCTGCGACGCCGGTCGAGCTCCTCCCGCGTCGAATGGAGAATCCGCTCGAGAACGTTCAAGACGGGGCCAATTGTTGCGTCAGCGCGACCAGCGTGTCGAGCGCCTCGGCGGCGGCGCCCGAGTCGAGCGCCCGCTCGGCGGCGCGCACCCCGTCCTCGAGCGTGTCGACCCGCCCCGCGACGTAGATCGCGGCGCCGGCGTTCAGGGCCGCCAGGTCGCGGGCGGGGCCCTCCTCGCCGGCGAAGATCCGGCGCGTCACCTCGGCGTTGTGCTGCGGCGTGCCGCCGGTGACGGCATCGAACGTACTTCGGGGCAGGCCGACGTCCTCCGGAGCGAGCTCGTAGGAGTGGATCTCGGGGCCGTCGACCTCGACGACCGTGGTGGTGCCCGCCGTGCTCATCTCGTCAAGTCCGTCCGCGCTCGACACTACCAGCGCCTTGTCCGCGCCCAGACGGGCCAGCGCCCCGGCGATCGTGTGCAGGAACGCCGGGTCCGAGACGCCGATGACCTGGCGCGAGGCTCCCGCGGGGTTGGTCAGCGGGCCGAGGAAGTTGAAGATCGTCCGCACCCCGAGCTCCCTGCGCACCGGGATGACGTGCCGGGTCGCGCCGTGGTGGGCGGGCGCGAACATGAAGCCGAAGCCCGCCTCCTCGATGCAGCGGGCGACCGCGTCCGGGGTGAGGTCGATCCGCACCCCGAGTGCCTCGAGCAGGTCGGCGGAGCCCGACAGCCCGGTGGCCGAGCGGTTGCCGTGCTTGGCCACCGCGCAGCCGGCGCCGGCCGCGATCAGGGCCGCGGTGGTCGAGACGTTGAAGGTCGGGCGCCCGCCGCCGGTGCCGGCCGTGTCGATGAGGTCGTCGCGGCCGGTCGTGACCGGGGTCGCCAACAGCCGCATCGTGGTCGCGAGGCCGACGAGCTCGTCGACCGTCTCGCCCTTCGTGCGCAGCGCGATCAGCACCGCGGCGGTCTGGGTGTCCGACGCGTTGCCGCCCATGATCTCGGCCAGCACGCCCGCGGACTGCTCGACGGAGAGGTCCTGGCGGGCGGCGAGCAGGTCGATCGCCTCGGTCAGCACCGGGTTAGGCAAGGAAGGTCTCCAGCAGCGCCATGCCCTGCGGGGTGAGGACCGACTCGGGGTGGAACTGGACGCCCAGGGCCGGCAGCTCGCGGTGGCGCATCGCCATCAACACGCCGCCGCCCCACGCCGTCGGCTCCAACCCGGCGGGCAGCTCGGGGTCGACCACGAGCGAGTGATAGCGCCCGACGGTGAGCGGGCTCGGCAGCCCGTCGAAGAGCCCGGTGCCGTCGTGCTCGATCTCGGTCGTCTTGCCGTGCACCGGCAGGTGGCGCACGACCTTGCCGCCGAAGGCCTGGGCGAGCGACTGGTGGCCGAGGCAGACGCCGAGCGTCGGCACCCCCGCTTCAGGGAAGCGCCGCATCGCCTCGACGGAGATGCCGGCCTCGTTGGGCGTGCACGGCCCGGGCGAGACGACGACGCGGTCCCAGGTCCGCTCGAGCAGGTCGTCGACCGAGGCCGCGTCGTTGCGCACGACCTCGAGCTCCGCCCCCAGCTCCCCCAGGTACTGCACGAGGTTGTAGGTGAAGGAGTCGTAGTTGTCGATCACCAGGATGCGACTCACGGCCACTCGCGCTGCCTCGCGGCCAGCTCGATCGCCCGCACGACGCCGCGGGCCTTGGCGCGCGACTCCTCGTACTCGTAGTCCGGCTTGGCGTCGGCGACCGTCCCGCCGCCCGCCTGCACGTGGGCGATGCCGTCCTTCACGACGACGGTGCGGATGCAGATGCAGGTGTCGAGGTCGCCACCGTAGGAGAGCCAGCCGACCGCGCCGCCGTAGGCCCCGCGCTTGACCGGCTCGAGCTCGTCGATGATCTGCATCGCGCGCACCTTCGGCGCGCCCGACAGCGTGCCCGCGGGGAGGATCGAGCGCAGCGCGTCGGTGGCGCTGACGCCGTCGCGCAGCTCGCCCGCCACGTTGGACACGATATGCATGACGTGCGAGTAGGTCTCGACGGCCATGAAGCTCTCGACCTGCACGGTCCCGTACTCGCACACCCGCCCGAGGTCGTTGCGGCCGAGGTCGACGAGCATCACGTGCTCGGCGCGCTCCTTCTCGTCGGCGAGCAGGTCCTCGGCGATCGCCGCGTCGGCGGCGGCGTCGCCCCCGCGCGGACGCGTGCCGGCGATCGGCCGCGTCGAGGCGCGGCGCCCGGTGACGGTGACCAGCGGCTCGGGCGACGCGCCGACGATCTGGAAGTCCTCGAAGTCGAGGAAGTACATGTAGGGCGACGGGTTGACGGCGCGCAGCCCGCGGTAGATCGAGAACGGCTCGACCGGCGAGGGCGCCGACCAGCGCTGGGAGGGCACGACCTGGAAGGCGTCGCCGGCGCGGACGTACTCGATGATCCGCGCGACCATCGCCTCGAAGGCCTCACGCGGCATGTTCGGCTCGAACACCGGTTCCGGGCGCTCCGGGTGGGGCGCCGGGCGCGGCAGCGGGCCCGCGAGGCGCTCGCGCACCTCCGCGATGCGCTCCCGCGCGCGCGCCTCGGCGTTCTCCTCGCCGACGTAGGCGTTGGCGAGGATCGTGACCGTGTGCTTGAGGTGGTCGAAGGCCACGAGCATGTCCGAGAGCATCAGCGCGAGGTCGGGCAGGCCGAGCACGTCGGGGTTGGGCTCGCCCAGCGGCTCGACGGCGCGCACGCAGTCGTAGCCGAAGAACCCGACCGCGCCGCCCGTGAACGGCGGCCCGTCGGCGAGCGGCGCCTGGCGGTGCTGGGAGACCTCGGCGGCGGCGAGCGCGTAGGGGTCGCCGCCGTCGGCGAGGCTCCAGCGCACGACCTTGCGCGGCTCGAAGCCGATGAACGACCAGCGCCCGACGCGCTGGCCCTGCTCGGCGGACTCGAGCAGGAACGCAGGCCCGCCGCCGCGCAGCTTGAGGAAGGCCGAGACCGGCGTCTCGGTGTCCTCGATGAAGGTCTCCGTGACCGGGATGACGTTGTGGTCAGCGGCGACGGCCAACGAGCACTCCTTCGGCGTCGGCGAGCGAGAGCCCGCGGGAGTGCAGCAGCACGGTCAGGTGGTAGAGGACGTCGGCGGCCTCCTCGGCCACGCGCTCGTCGCTCTCGTCGCGGGCGGCGCGGGCGACCTCCTCGGCCTCCTCCTTTACCTTCGCGCCGATCAGCGCGGCATCGGCGAGCAGCTCGACCGTGTAGGAGCCTGCGGGGCGCTCGGCGGCGCGCGCGGCGACGGTGCGCTCGAGCGCGGGCAGCGCCTCGTGGGGCGCGGCGGGCGCGAGCTGCCCGTGGTGGAAGCACGTGCGCTCGCCCGTGTGGCAGGCCGGGCCGTGCGGCTCGACGAGCGCGAGGATCGCGTCGGCGTCGCAGTCGTAGCGCAGCTCCCTCACCGCCTGGGTATGGCCCGAGGTCGCGCCCTTGTGCCACAGCTCTCCCCGGGAACGGCTCCAGAAGTGCGTCTCGCCCTGCTCCTGCGTGCGGGCGAGCGCCTCGGCGTTCATGTAGGCGAGCGTGAGGACCTCGCCGCTGCGCCAGTCCTGCACGACGCAGGGCACGAGCCCGCGCTCGTCCCAGGAGATGGCGCTGGCGTCAAGGGGCTCCACGTACGAGCGGATTCTAGGTAGGCCGGCGCGGCGGCGGCGTAGCGCCGGCGAACGTCAACGGCGGCTGGGTAGGAGGTGGGTCCGAAGTGCGGGGGGCGACGAATGTCGTCTCGACCACCCATGGCGGGGTTGAGACGACACTCGTGGCGCGCCCGGGCGACGAGTGTCGTCTCCACCACGCGTGGCGGGGTTAAGCCGACACTCGTCGCGACCGAGGGTTCGAACCCGCTCCTAGCCGCCGTTGACGTTCGCCGAGTCCGACGAGGCCGCGAACGACGGATCGGCCTGGCGCAGGTACCAGGAGAACGCGCGGTCGCAGAGGCGGCGGCGGCCCACCAGCGCCAGCAGGCGGGCGAGCAGGCGCGGCGGCAGCGCGGGGATCGCGCGCTGGAGCAGGAACGCCCAGGCGAAGGCGCGGGCGTGGCGGCGCGAGAACGCGCCGTAGGCCCGCAGCGCCTCCTCGCGGGTCTGCTGGCCCGCGTGGGCGGCGCGCAGCTCGCGGCCGCACGCGATGCCGAAGTAGAAGGCGGTGCGGATGCCCTCGCCGGAGAGCGGGAAGCAGTGGCCGGCCGAGTCGCCGACGAAGAACACGCCGTCCTCGGCGGCCGGGCGCAGCTGGTGCGGGAACCAGTTGCCCTGGTAGCGCACCGGCGGGACGCCGAGCCGGCTCGCGATCTCCCGCGTCGGCTCCTTGACGTGGTCGCGCGGCTCGTAGGAGCCGACGCCGACCCGCTGCTCCCCGGCGGCGGGGACGGACCAGGCGTAGCCCTTCGGGACGAGCGAGCGGTCGATCCAGACGTCGAGGTCGACGCCGCCGCCCTCCGGGTGGACCTCGAGCCCGCGCGAGATGCGCGCCTCGGGCGGCTGGACGTTGGCGCCGGGGCCGAGGACGCGGCGCCAGCCGAGGGCGTCGACGATCAGGTCGGCCTCGAGGTCGCCGCGATCGGTGTGCACGGTGCGGCCGCTGCGGCCCTCGACCTTGGCGATCGCGAAGCGCCCCTCACCGCACTGCTCCCACAGCTCCTCGCACAGCGTCCGGTAGTCGAACGACGACCAGGTCCACGGCAGGCGGTGGCGCGCGGTCCCGTGCGGCGTGTGGAAGCTCATGCACTCGAGCTCCTGGCGGACGGCGCGGCGGATGCCCATCGGCTCGAGCCACGGCGTCGGGATCGCGCAGGCGCTCGTCTGGCGCTCGCCGATCTCATAGCGGTCGACGACGAGCACGTCGGCGCCGCTGCCCGCCAGCTCGCGGGCGACGGCGAGCCCGGCGAAGCTCGCGCCGCAGATCAGCACGTCGGCGTGCTCGGCGAGCGGCGTGCGCTCCTCCCCGCGCAGGGTCGCGCGGCGCGTCATCGCTTCAGCGCCGCCAGCGCGACGAGCGGCAGCTGCCAGGCCGGCAGCCGGGGGCGGCGGCCGAGGACGTCGTAGCCGATCGCCTCGACCCGGTCGAGGACGCCGAGGTAGATCGCGCAGGCGAGCCGGATGCCCGGCCGCACGGAGGCGGGCGCGGCCTCGACGGCGGCGTCGGCGCTCGCGAACAGCTCGCGGGCTCGGCGGACCTCGTGCGCGACGAGCGCGCGCAGCTCCGCGGTCGCGGTCGGGCGGGCGAAGTCGGCGTCGGCGACCCCGAAGCGGCGGCGGTCCTCGCCCGGGAGGTAGATGCGGTCCAGGCGCCGGTCCTCGCGCACGTCGCGGATGAAGTTCGCGTGCTGGAAGGCCAGCCCGAGCCGGCCGAAGCCGGCGTGATGCTGCTCGGGCACGCCGAGCAGGGGGGCCATGATGCGCCCGACGGAGCCCGCGGAGCCCTCCATGTAGGTGACGAGCTCGTCCCAGGTCTCCATTCGGACCGGCGCGCAGTCGACGCGCATCGAGCCCATGTAGGCGCGCAGCTCGCCCAGCGGGAGCCGGTGGCGGCGGCCCGCGTCGACGAGCGCGCCGATCACGGGCTGCGGCGAGCTGCCCGTCGCCAGGCCCGTCGCGAGCTCGGCCTCCCAGGCGTCGAGCGCGGCGCGGCGCGCCTGCGGGTCCGGCGGGCGCCGCGGCCCGTCCACGATCTCGTCGGCCGTGCGCACGTAGCCGTAGAGCGCGTGGGTCGCGGGCCGGATCTCCTCGGGCAGGCGGCGGGTGGCCCAGTAGTAGGTCGGGTCGTGGCGCCGGTGCATGCGCCGGCAGGTCTCGTACGCGCTCGTCAGCGCCGGGTCGATCACGCGAGTCGTCATCCTCTGCCCACACCATGGCACCTGAGCTGCTCGACAAGCATCTGCTCTACGTCACCGGCAAGGGCGGTGTCGGGAAGACGACCGTCTCCGCCGCGCTCGGCCTCGCCGCCGCGGCCGCCGGCCGGCGCACGATCGTCTGCGAGGTCGCCGCGCAGGAGCGCGTCTCGCGCGCGTTCCAGCGCGAGGGGGTCGAGCGCGAGGTCGAGATCGAGCTGGCCGAGAACCTGTGGGCGATCACGATCGACCCCAACCTCGCGCTCCAGGAGTGGCTCTCCAAGCAGCTCGGCGGCGGACCGCCCGTGCGCCTGCTGGCGCGCTCCTCGGCGTTCCAGTACTTCGTCGCGGCGGCACCGGGCGCGCGCGAGATGATCACGATCGCGAAGGTCTTCGAGCTCGCCCAGCTCGAGCGCTGGGACCGCCACAACCGCACCTACGACACGGTGATCGTCGACGCCCCGGCGTCCGGCCACGGCCTCGCGATGCTGACCACGCCGCACACGTTCGGCGAGATCGCCCGCGTCGGCCCGATCAAGCGCCAGGCCGAGAAGATCTCGACGATGCTCTCCGACCCGCGGCGCACGGGCTACGTGGCCGTCGCGCTCGCGGAGGAGATGCCCGTCAACGAGACGCTCGAGCTGCGCGGCCGGCTCGAGGCCGCCGTCGGCCTCGGCCTCGACGCCGTGATCGTCAACGGCCTCTACCCCGAGCGCTACACGAAGGCGGAGGCAGAGGCGCTGCGTGTCGCCGCCGCGGACGGCCTCGAGCCCGACGCCCTGGTGGCGGTCCGCGCCGCACTCACGCAGCACGAGCGCTCGCGCCAGCAGCGGACGCACGTCCGGCGCCTGCGCAAGGAGGCGGGCGCACCGGTGTTCGAGCTCCCGATGCTCTTCGAGCCCGAGGTCGGGCTCGCGGAGTACGAGTACCTGGCGGAGGAACTGGAGGCGGAGCTGGGGGGCTGAGGCGCGTCGCGGCGACGGCCGGGACGAATGTCGTCTCCACCCCCTCATGGGTGGTCGAGGCGACATTCGTCGCGCAGCCGCGGCTCGTACCCACTTCCTACCCAGCCGCCGTTGACGTTCGTCTCAGCCCGCCGCCAGCCTCCGCTCCCGCCGCGCGGGGGGAGTTGTCGGCGCTCAGACCGCGTCCCGCAGCTCCTGCATTCCCTGCGCGCGCGAGGTCACCGGCGCGTAGCCGAGCTCGGCGCGGGCGCGGTGGTCGTCGAGCGTGCACTCCTGGGAGGCGACCCAGGAGGCGAAGCGGGTCAGCGGCGGGGCGCCCCGGAGCGGCAGGACCTTCCATGCGGCCTCGCCGGCGATCGCGAGCGCGCGGGCGACCGGGGCCGGGACGCTCCCGGTGGGCGGCGTGACGCCCTGGGTCGCGATCAGGTCGCCGACGAACTCGCGGAACACGACCGGATCGCCGTCGGTGACGAAGTACGCCCGTCCGCTCCGCCCCTGCGAGGCGGCGGCGAGCAGCCCTTCGACCGTGTTGTCGACGTGGGTGGTGGAGGTCAGCTGGCGCCCGCCGCCGACCCAGCGGAACCGGCCCGAGCGCGTGCCCTCGACGAGCAGCGGCAGCAGCGTCGTGTCACCGCGGCCCCAGACGAAGCGGGGGCGCACGATCATCGCCTCGAGACCGTCGCGGCTCGCTTCGAGGACGACCATCTCGGCCAGCGCCTTCGAGCGCGAGTACGGCGCGGGCGAGCGGAACGCGAGCGGGTAGGTCTCGTCGGCGTGGACGAGCGGCTGCCCGTGCATCAGCGCCGCCTCCGTCGAGACGTGGACCGCCCGCGCGACGCCCGCCGCGCGGCAGGCGCGCAGGACGTTGCGCGTGCCCTCGACGTTGCCCGCCACGAACTCCCGCCACGGCCCGAAGTCCTCGACCTTGGCGGCGACGTGGAAGCAGACGTCGGCGCCCGCCATGCCGCTCGCGAGCGCGGAGGCGTCGGAGAGGTCACCGCGCACCGGTTCGGCGCCGCGCGTGCGGACGGCGTCGGCGGCACCGTCGGAGCGGGCGAGCGCGGCCACGGTCCATCCGTCGCGCACGAGGCGCTCGACCAGGCGCCCGCCGACGAATCCCGAGCCGCCCGTGACGAAGGCAGAGGCCATCGCACGCAACACTAGAACCCGATGACACCCGAGCCGCCCGTGACCCCCGAGCCCGCCCGCCGCCTCTCTCCCACCGCGCGCTGGCTGTGGCGGGCCCAAGGGGCCCTCGCGACGGTCGTGGCCCTCGTGCTCACCGGCGTCCTGCGCTCAGACGCTCCCGGCGGCGCGGCCTGGCTCCTCCTCCCGGTCGTCGTCCTGGCGATCTGCGCCGGCGTCGTCCCCGAGCTGCGCTGGTCGCGCTGGCGCTACGAGATCCGCGACGAGGAGATCGACCTCCGGCACGGGACGGTCACGGTCACCCGCACCCTGATCCCGATGTTGCGCGTCCAGCACGTCGACACGACGCGCGGGCCGCTCGATCAGCTGCTCGGGCTCGCGACCGTGGTCGTCCACACGGCGGCCGGGCGCACGACGATCCCCGCGCTCGACGAGGAGTACGCCGGACGGCTGCGAGACCGCATCGCCACGCTCGCGAGGACCGCCGATGAGCTCTGAGCAGAACCGCCTGCACCCCGCCGCGATCGCGGTGCTCGCCGTCAGCGCGCTGCGCGACGCGGCCTTCCCCATCGTCATCCTGCTCGCCGCCTCGGTCGCGGGCGGCGGGCTCGACACGGCGGCGCTGGTGCGCAGCGCGTTCTACCTCGTGCTCGGCGTCGCAATCGCCTCGCTGACCGGGTTCATGCGCTGGCGCAGCACCAGCTACGCCGTCGACGAGCGCGGCGTGCACTACAAGACCGGCATCGTCAGCACGAAGGCGACCACGGTCCCGCTGAACCGCATCCAGGGGCTCGACACGGTCGCCGGCCCGGTGCAGCGCCTGTTTGGCGTCGTCGCGCTGCACGTGCAGTCCGCCGGCGGCGGCAAGAAGGGCGAGATCGTGCTCGAGGCCGTCGGCCCGGCGGCCGTCGAGCGGATCCGCAGCGCGGTGCGCGCGGAGCGGCCCGAGCTGCCCGAGGCCGCAGCGGCGCAGGCCGTCGTCGAGCGCCGGCTCGGCCGGCGCGAGCTGGTCGTCGCCGCGCTGACGGCCGGGCAGCTCGGCGTGATCCTGCCCGCGCTGGCCGCGTCGGGACAGCTCCTGAGCAACGCGTTCTCCAACGAGCGCGACGTGCAGGACGCCACGCGGCTGCTGCCCGACTCGCCCGGCGGCTGGGAGCTCGCGCTCGCCGTGCTGCTGGTCGCTGCGTGGGCGCTGTCGGCGATCGGCTCGCTCGTCTCGTTCGCGGGCTTCTCCGTCGCGCGCGACGGCGATCGCCTGCGCATCCGCCGCGGGCTCCTGCAGCGCTCCGACGCGGTCGTGCCGATCCGGCGCATCCATGCCGTGCGCGTCGTCGAGGGCGTGCTGCGCCGCCCGTTCGGGCTCGCGACCCTGCGCCTCGAGGTGGCGGGCTACGCCGAGGAGGCGTCGGCCGCGCGCACGCTCTACCCGCTGCTGCCCCGCCGCGAGGTCGCGGCCTTCCTCGCCGCGCTGCTCCCCGAGCTGGCCGATGAGCCGGACGGCCTCACCGCTCCCCCGCCGCGAGCGGCGCGCCGCTACGTGCTGCCTCCCGCCGTCGTGGGACTGATCGCCGGCGCCGCGGCCTGCCTGCTCGTCCCGAGCGTCGCGCCGTGGCCGCTGCTCGTGGCGCCGCTGCTCGCGCTCAACGGCTGGTGGAGCTTCAAGGCCGCCGGCTGGCGCCTGCGCGACGGCCGCCTGGCGATGCGCTCGCGCCGCCTCGCACGCACGACGCTGCTGACCCCGGCGGCGCGCCTGCAGGAGCACGCGGTCGCGCAGAACCCCTTCCAGCGCCGCGCCGGGCTCGCCGACCTCGCGGTCGCGGTCGGCAAGGGCGGTCACGCACGGGTCCGCCATCTCGAGGCGCCGGTCGCCGCCGAGTTGTGGGAGCGGCTGCGGCGGTGAGCACGACGTTCTCCTTCGACCTCGGCTCGCCCTTCGTCTACCTGGCCGCGGAGCGCCTGGACGGTCTCGGGATCGCCGACGTCGAGTGGCAGCCGATCTCGCTCGGCGGGCTGTTCAAGCTCACCGGGCGCTCGTCGTGGGGGCTGAGCCCGCGCCGCGACGTCGGGATGGCCGAGATCGAGGCCCGCGCGGCGCGCTACGGCCTCGCGCCGCTGCGCTGGCCGGACCGGTGGCCCGGCCACTACCTGCAGGCGATGCGCGCCTGCGTGGCGGCGGCCGAGCGCGATGCGCTCGAGCCGTTCGCGCCCGCGGCGTCTCCGGCGTGCCGACGCTCGCGGTCGGCGAGCGGCTGTTCTGGGGCGACGACCGGCTCGAGGCCGCGGCCGCTATGTGATCCCGAGCCGGTCGAGCAGCGCGTCATCGGCGCGCCAGCTCCGACGCACCCGCACGGAAAGGTCGAGGTGCACGCGCAGACCGAGCTCGCGCTCGAGCTCCCGCCGCGCCGCGGTGCCGATCGCCTTGATCATCTTGCCGTGCGACCCGATGAGGATCCCCTTCTGGGACTCGGTCTCGACCCACAGCAGCGCGCGCACCGTCACGAGGCCGTCGTCCTCGCGCTCGAGGATCTCGTCGATCTGCACCTCGACGGCGTGCGGGACCTCCTGGCGGGTGCGGTGCAACACCTGCTCGCGCACGAGCTCGGCGAGCCGCACGTGCTCGGGCTGGTCGGAGATCTCCTCCAGCGGGAACAGGAACGGCCCTTCCGGCGCGAGCGAGACGAGGTGCTCGAGCAGCGGGCCGACGCCCTTGCCGGTGCGGGCGGAGATCGGGAACACGTCGGCGTCGAGGCCGAGGTCTGACGCCGCCTGCAGCGCGGCCACCGTGCGGATGCGGTCGAGCCGGTCGATCTTGTTGACGGCCACGACGGTCGCGACGCCGGCCCCACGCAGCGCCTCGACGATGAAGCGGTCGCCCGGCCCGCCGACGCCCTGCTCGCCGTTGAGCAGCAGGAGGCAGGCGTCAGCCTCGGAGAACTCGTGCTCGACGCGCTTCTGCATTCGCTCGGTGAGCGCGTCCCGCGGGCGCTGGACGCCCGGGAGGTCGGTCAGCACCAGCTGCCAGGGATCGGGGCCGGCCGAGTGGGTCGCGACGCCGCGGATGGCCCGGCGGGTCGTCTGCGGCTTGTCGGAGACGATCGCGACCTTCTGGCCCACCATCGCGTTGACGAGGGTCGACTTCCCGACGTTCGGCCGCCCGGCCAGCGCGACGAAGCCGGCGCGCGTCACTTGATCCAGGAGACGATCTCGGCCTGCAGGGCGAGCATCTCGCCACTGTCGGTCTCGTGATCCATGCCGACGAGGTGCAGCGTCCCGTGCACCACCGCCTCCGAGATGTCCTCGGTGTGCTCAGGGCAGATGACGACGTCGCCGAGCTCGCGCAGCGCGGGCGGCCCGGGCAGCTCCATGTCCTCGTCGACCGGGAAGGAGAGGACGTCGGTCGGGCCCTCCACGCCGCGGTGCGCGAGGTTGAGCTCGGCGATCCGCTCGGGGTCGACGAACTCGACCGCGAGGTGGCCCTCCTCGATGCCGGCGGACGCGAGCGCGATCGCCACAAGGCGGCACAGCGCCTCCTCGGGCAGCAGCGAGCTGCCGATCACCTCCACGTCGAGCATCCGCTAGGAGGTCCGCCTGCGCGAGGGCGCCGGGCGCAGCTCGGGAGCAGCGCGCGTGGAGTGCTCGTCGTAGGCGGCCACGATCCGCTGCACGAGCTTGTGGCGCACGACGTCCTCGCCGCCGAAGCGGATGAACTCGACGCCCTCGACCCCGGAGAGGATGTCGGCCACGACCACCAGCCCCGACTTCTGGTCGCGCGGGAGGTCGACCTGGGTGATGTCGCCGGTGACCACCATCTTCGAGCCGAAGCCGAGCCGGGTGAGGAACATCTTCATCTGCTCCGGGCTCGTGTTCTGGGCCTCGTCGAGGATCACGAACGAGTCGTTGAGCGTGCGGCCGCGCATGAACGCGAGCGGCGCGACCTCGATCACCGAGCGCTCGAGGTGCGCGGCGACGCGCTCGGCGTCGAGCATGTCGTGCAGC
>JBBQLH010000082.1:0-18388 GCA_038327685.1 Solirubrobacterales bacterium | reverse complement strand
GGCGCCTTGGCCTCGAAGTCGCGCTTGACCACCGCTTCCAGCTGCTCCAGGGTCTCGATGACCGAGAAGTCCAGCTCCGCGCTGAAGTTGGAGGGGAAGACCAGCCGGCCGTGGCCGTTGACGACGAAGGGCCTCATGACTTCCCCACGGGCGCTACATGTCCATCCCGCCGTTGACCGCCCACACCTGCCCCGTGATGTAGGAGGAGGCGTCGGCGCACAGGAAGTGCACGACGCGGGCGATCTCCTCGGGGCGGCCGAGCCGGGCGAACGGGATCTGCTTCTTGACCCCCTCGAGCACCTTCTCGGGCACGTCCTCGAGCATATCCGTGGCGATGAAGCCCGGTGCGACGGCGTTGACGGTCACGTTGAGGCCGTTCTCGTGCAGCTTCTCCGCCTTCGCGAGCGCCTGCGCGGCCTCGCGAGCCATCGTCGTCGTCAGCCCGAACATGCCGGACTTCGCCGCGGCGTAGTTGGCCTGCCCGATGTTGCCGGTCTGGCCGATGATCGAGGAGATGTTGACGATCCGGCCCGAGCCGCGCTCGACCATGTGCTCGAGCGCCGGCTTGGACATGTAGAAGGCGCCCGACAGGTTCACGCTGATGACCTTGTTCCAGTCGTCCGCGGACATCTTCAGCACGGGCTTGTCGTTGGTGATGCCGGCGTTGTTGACGAGGATGTCGAGCCGGCCGTGCTGCTCGATGACCTCCCGCACGACGCGCTGGCAGTCCTCGCACTCGCCGACGTTGCCCTGGTGGATGCTGCCGGTCGCCCCCGCCTTCTCGATCGCCTCGAGATGACCCTCGGCCGCCTCCTTGTTCGACGAGTAGCCGGCGGCGACGGTCGCGCCCTGGGCCGCGAGGCTGTGGCAGATCGCGGCGCCGATGCCGCGGGTGCCGCCGGTGACCAGCGCCACCCTGCCCTCCAGTTTGCGCGGGCCGGTGCCGGCCGCGGGGGGTGCCTGGGTCTCGGTCGCGCTCATTGTGCTCTCTCCCTCTAGCGAGCGGAGCGCTCTTCGAGCCACTCCGCGATGTCCGGCCAGATCTCGTCGCGCGCCCGCGAGCCGGCCATCAGGCCGATGTGCCCGCCGGGGCGGTCGAGGTGCGTCACGTCCTCGCTGCTGACGAGGTCGAGCAGCGGCAGCGTGCCCAGGCGGGGCGCGATGTGATCGGCCCCGGCCGTGACCACCAGCATGTTCTGGTCGATCTTGCCCAGGTCGACGCGCCGGCCCCGCAGCCGCACGCCGTTGCGGACGAAGCGGTTCTCCTTGTACATCCACGTGATCCACTGGCGATAGGCGCGGCCCGGGAACGGCGGGTTGTCGGCCACCCAGCGCGCCATCGACTGGTAGGCCTCGCGCTTGGCCTCGCCCTTGAGCACGTTCTGCCACAGGACGCGATTGGTCGTCCAGAAGTTCGTGACCGGCTTCATCATCTTGTTCGCGAAGTCGACGCCCGCGCCCGGCACCGACGGGTGCACCTCGGTGACGAACTCCGGGTCGAAGGAGTCGCGCCCCACCCAGTTGGAATACAGCGAGCCCGAGGTGTCGACCGGCGTCGTGAGCAGCACGAGGTTGCGCGCCGGACCACCGGGCTCGAGCGCCGCGTGCATCGCGACGAGCGTGCCGCCGATGCACCAGCCGAGCAGGCTGAGCTCGTCCTGGCCCGACGCCCGCAGCGTCTCGCGGATCGCCCACGGCAGCTCGTCGCAGACGTAGTTGTCGATGCCCATGTCGCTGTCCTCGTCGCCCGGCACGCCCCAGTCGAGCAGGAAGACGTCGTAGCCCTCCTCGAGCAGGAACTCGACGAACGAGTTGCCCGGGCGCAGGTCGAAGATCTCGGGCCGGTTGATCAGCGCGAAGACGAGCAGCAGTGGAAGCGCGTGGGTGCGGCGCGTCGAGCGGTAGCGGTAGAGCGTCGCCTTGCGGTGTGTCCAGACGACGTCCTTCGGGGTGACGCCGATCTTCGCGTCGTCGCGGGTCAGCAGCAGGTTGGCGAACTCGACCGCGGCCACCGGCGCGCGGACCAGCTGCTCGACGGGGTTCACTTGCTCGCCGACGACTTGGTGGTGCGCCGGCGGGTCGTGCCGTTCGACGCGCTCGCCCGCTCGGCCTCGGCCATCTGCTCCTGCAGCCGCTCGACCTCCTGGAGCACCTGCTCGAGCTTGTCCTCGGTGCGGGCGAGCTGGCGCCCCAGCGACGTGATGTCACGCCGGCCGGCGAGGCGGAGGTTGCGCACCACGAGATCGGCGACGTCGTTGCCCATCCTCGTCAGCGCCAGGATGTTCTCGGTCGCGCGCGCGAGCAGCTCGCCGAAGGCGTCGCGCTTCACCAGCTCCTCCATCGCGTCCGCCGTGCGCTTCTCGGCGTCCTCGTAGAGTCGCCGGACGTCCTCGGTGGGATCCGGTCTCTCGCTCATCCTCACTCCTTCGTGTACCGGGGCCTGCTGGAGCGCAAACCCCAATGCCAAAGGTTACGGCGCGGGTATCGCGGGGCGCTTGCGCTGCGTCTGGCTGCGCGCCCTCGACTTGGCGGTGGCGGTGTCGGCGTTCCGACGTGAGCGCTTGAGGACGGCGGCCAGGATCGGGGGCCAGTGCTCGCGCAGCGCCTCCGAGCCCATGAAGAGGCCGAGGTGGCCGCCGGAGTTCACGTGCTTCTCGATGTCCGCTGCCGGGGTGCTGACGTGGTCGGCTGCGGCGAACACCTGCGCGGGCGGCGTGATGTGATCGCCCGCCCCGCCGAGCAGGAACAGCGGGCAGTCGATGCGCGCGAGGTCGACGCGCTCGCCGCCGATCTCCAGTGTGCCCTCGACGAGCCCGTTGGCCATGAACAGGTGCTCGACGATCCAGAGGTAGAACGCGCCCGGGATGTCCTGCACGTGCTTGAACCAGGTCTCGAAGTGGTGGTGGCGCTCGAGGTGCTCGGCGTCGTGGAGGTGCGTGAGCAGTTGGATCTGCTTGGCCACCTCGTTCTCCGGCTTGATCAGGATGAAGCCGTTGAGCATGTGCTCGCCCTTGAGCACACCGCCGCCCTGGTCGACCACCCAGCGGTAGAACGCGAGATCCTCGCTGCCGAGTGCCTCGACCCAGTCGTGGATCACCGGCTCGCCGTCGTGGAAGTCGATCGGCGCGCCGGCGAGGGTCAGCGTATTGACGTGCTCGGGGTGCAGCGCCGCGTAGATCGCGGCCAGCCAGCCGCCCTGGCAGTCCCCGATCAGGTTGACCGGGCCGCCGATGTGCTCGATCGAGCGCTCGACGAAGTCCAGGTAGTCATCGATCCCCGCGTCGCGGGTCTCGGCGGTGGCGCCGATCCACTCGAGCGAGAACGCGCGCTCGAGCCCGGCGGCGCGAATGACCTTCATCTGGCTCTGCGCGGGTGAGTAGTCGACGATGCAGGAGTCGTGACCGGCCTGCGGCGGCAGCACGAGCGTCGGCACCACGTCGGCCTTCGAGCCCTGCGAGAAGTCGCGCAGGCGCGCAACGGGGCATTCGAGCACGATCTCGTTCGGCGAGTGCCAGCTAGGGCGCTCGCGGCGGCTCGCCTCGGTCCACCAGCGGCGGACGTCGTCGAACGCGTCCCAGGGCGCGGCCCCGCGGGCCATGGCCCCGTTCCAGTACTCGGCGGAGAGGCGGGCGATCTCGGAGCCGGACTCGATCCAGCGCTCCATCAGGCGCGTATTCATGTCTCACACCCTTTCAGAGCTGAAGCGACGAGGGGCACGGACGAAGACGTCCGTGCCCCCAGTTTGGTCAGTTCTTGAACCCGGTGTTACTTGAGGACGTCGCGCGCGGTCGAGGCGTAGACGCGCGAGATCTCGCGGGTGAAGTTCGCCTGCGCCCGGGCGAGGCTGGCGATCCAGTCGACCTTGGTCTGATCGGCGACCTTGTCCTGGTAGTCGGCGAATGTCTGCAGGTTCTTCTCGTAGGCCTCGAGGAAGCCCGTGCCGGCGTTGCGGCCGAAGTCGAGGACCTGCTCGTTGAGGTCGCGAATGCGCTTCGTGGCCCGATCGGTGTCCTTCTCGGCCTGAGTCTTGGTCTGCGTAGCCATCTTTGGTTCCTCCCGGTTCCTGCTGTCGCTTTCGATTTCCTGCTGCTAGCAGCGTAGCACCTAATCTAGCTAAGAGCAAGCACCCGGTTGGTGTACCGCGAGCGGGGGTAGAGCACGGAGAGAGCCAAAACGGAGGAGAGTGCCGATGAGCAGGACCGTTGTACTCAGCGCAGCCCGTACACCGTTCGGCAAGCTCGGCGGGGGTCTGTCGAGTGTCGACGCCACCGAGCTCGGCGGCACCGCGATCGAGGCCGCGCTCGAGCGCGCCGAGGTCAAGCCCGACCAGATCCAGCACGTCGTGTTCGGCCAGGTACTGCAGGCCGGCCAGGGCCAGATCCCGTCCCGGCAGGCCCAGATCAAGGCGGGGATCCCCAAGGAGGTCTCCTCCGAGACCGTCAACAAGGTCTGCGCCTCGAGCCTGCGGGCCGTCGGCATCGTCGATCAGGCCGTGCGCGCAGGCGACCTCGAGCTCGCCGTCGCGGGCGGCATGGAGTCGATGTCAGGGGCGCCCTACCTGCTGCCCAAGGCGCGCTTCGGCTTCCGCATGGGCGACGCCGAGGCAGTCGACGCGATGACCCACGACGGGCTCACGAACCCGTTCACGGGCAAGATGATGGCCCCGGAGGCCTCCGAGGTCGCCGAGGAGCTCGAGATGTCGCGAGTCGACCTCGACCGCTTCGCGCTGCGCAGCCATCAGCTCGCCGTCCAGGCCATCGACGAGGGCCGGCTCGCTGAGGAGATCGCCCCCGTGACGGTCTCGTCGAAGAAGGGCGACACCACCGTCGAGACCGACGAGGGGCCGCGGTCCGAGGCGACGCTCGAGACGCTGGCCAAGCTCAAGCCGATCTCCGAGGGCGGCACCCACACCGCGGGCAACTCCCCGGGCGTCAACGACGGCGCCGGAGCGCTCGTGCTGGCTGCCGAGGAGTGGGCGAAGGCCAACGACCGCGAGTGGCTCGCGACGATCGTCGCGCAGGCCGCCGTGGCGGATGACTTCGCCTACCTCGCGCGCACGCCCGCGAAGGCCACGGACCTCGCGCTCGAGAAGGCGGGGCTGAGCATCGACGACATCGACCTGTTCGAGATCAACGAGGCGTTCGCGTCGGTGGCGCTGAACTCGATGCGGATGCTCGGCGTCGACGAGGACCGCGTCAACGTCAACGGCGGCGCGATCGCCCTCGGCCACCCGATCGGCGCATCCGGCGCGCGCATCCTGACGACGCTGATCTGGGAGCTGCGCCGCCGCGGCGGCGGGCGCGGCGTGGCCGCGATCTGCTCCGGCGGCGGGCAGGGCGACGCCGTCATCGTCGAGGTCTGACGACACCGGCGGGCGCGGGGCTCCGGCTCGCGCCGGAGCCCCGCTCGCCGCTCAGCCGTCCCCGTTCTGCTCGGCCTTGACCTTCTCCTCGAGCTTCTCGACGACGCTCGGGTCGGCCAGGGTCGAGACGTCGCCCAGCTCGTTGCCCTCGGCGATGTCGCGCAGCAGGCGGCGCATGATCTTGCCGGAGCGCGTCTTGGGCAGGTCCTCGGCCCAGATGATGCGCTTGGGCCGCGCGAGCTTGCCGATCTTCTTGCCGACGTGCTCGGCGATGTTCTTCTCGAGGTCCTCGTCGCCCTCGCTGTCGTCGCCCGAGAGCGTGACGAACGCGGTCACCGCCTGGCCGGAGTCCTCGTCGGACTGCCCGATCACGGCCGCCTCGGCGACCTTGTCGTGTGAGACGATCGCGCCCTCGATCTCGGCCGTCGACATGCGGTGACCCGAGACGTTGAGCACGTCGTCCGTGCGTCCGATGATCCAGAAGTAGCCATCCTCGTCCTTGCGGGCGGCGTCGCCGACGGTGTAGACGTCCTTGCCGAACGTCTCCCAGTAGGTCTCGATGAAGCGGTCGTCGTCCTGGTAGAGCGTCCGCAGCATCCCGGGCCACGGCCGGCGCAGCACCAGCAGGCCCTCGTCGGTGCCGGATTCGTCGCCGCTCTCCTCCTCGAGGACCGCGGCGTCGATCCCGGGCAGCGGCTTGGTCGCCGACCCCGGCTTCGTCTCGGTGATCCCCGGCAGCGGCGCGATCATGATATGGCCGGTCTCGGTCTGCCACCACGTGTCGACGATCGGGCAGCGCTCGCCGCCGATGACCGTGTGGTACCAGAGCCACGCCTTCGGGTTGATCGGCTCGCCGACCGTCCCGAGCAGCCGCAGCGAGGACAGGTCGTGCTTCTCCGGGTACTCCTTGCCCCACTTCATGGCGGCGCGGATCGCGGTCGGTGCGGTGTAGAAGAGCGACACGTCGTAGCGCTCGACGATCTCCCACCAGACGTCCTTGTCCGGGTAGTCGGGCGCGCCCTCGAACATCACCGACGTGGTGCCGTTGGCGAGCGGCCCGTACACGATGTAGGAGTGCCCGGTGATCCAGCCGACGTCGGCCGAGCACCAGAACACGTCCTCGTCGGGCTTGAGGTCGAACACGAGCTTGTGCGTGTAGGCGACGCCAGTCAGGTAGCCGCCGGTCGTGTGCAGGATGCCCTTCGGCTTCGCCGTCGACCCTGACGAGTAGAGGATGAAGAGCGGGTCCTCGGCGTCCATCGGCTCGGGCGGGCACTTGTCGTCGGCCTGCTCGAGCAGCTCGTGGTACCAGTGGTCGCGCCCGTCCTTCATCGGCGCGTCCTCGCCGGTCCGCTTGACGACGATGATCGTCTCGAGCGACTCCAGGTCGCCCATCGCCTCGTCGACCCCCGACTTGACCGGGTTGGTCTTGCCCTTGCGCCGCGCGCCGTCGACGGTCACGAGGACCTTGGCGTTCGACACCTCCATGCGCTCCTTGACCGACTCGGGGGAGAATCCGCCGAAGACCACGTTGTGCGGCGCGCCGATGCGCGCGCAGGCGAGCATCGCGACGACGACCTCGGGGACCATCGGCAGGAAGATCCCGACGATGTCGCCCTTCTCGACGCCCAGGTCCTTGAGCGCATTCGCGAACTTCTGGACATCGCGGTGGAGGTCGGTATAGGTGACGTCCTCCTCCTCGCCCTCCTCACCGCGCCAGTGGAACGCGACGCGATCGCCGTTGCCGTCCTCGACGTGGCGGTCGACGCAGTTCTCGGCGACGTTGAGCTTGCCGCCGACGAACCACTTGGCGAACGGGGGGTCGGACCAGTCGAGCACCTGCTCGTAGGGCTCCTGCCACTTCAACGTGTCGGCCTGCTCGGCCCAGAACGCCTCGTAGTCCTTGTCGGCCTGCTCGTAGACGCTCTCGTCGGTCACGTCCGCGTGCTCGGCGAACTCCTCCGGCGGCGCGAACGTCTCCTGGTCGAGGAGCTCTTCGAGCCGGTCCTCCAGCGGGGCTGTCTCAGCCATTCGCGGTTCCTCTCTCTGTGTGGTTCATCACAGAAGTCGTGCCCGGTCGACCCGGGTTCTACCCCGGGGACCGGTTCCGACGTCGGGATCGAGACGCGGAGGGCTTGCTACGCGTACGCGGGGGCGCCGCGACCGTCGGCGATGCCGGCGATCTCCTCGGAGGCGCGCTCGAACTCCTCGTCGGAGAGCACGGGCGTGCCCTCGAACGGGAGGTCGCGCGTGATCTCGAGGAACGAGCGGCAGCCGCCGTGGTCATCGCGGACCTTGACGGTCACCGGGCGCGGGATCCGGTAGGTGCGCAGGAGCAGCACGTGGAGCGGGTGGTGGCGCTTCCACGCCAGCCGCTTCTCGGCGTAGTCCGGCGTCCAGACGTAGAAGGGCGAGAGCTCCTCCACCGCACGGCGGTCCGTGACGGTCCAGGAGCCCGCGACCTCCGCCCAGGCGCGGATCCGCACCCGGTCGGGCTGGTGGATGCCCCCGTCCTGCGTCAGCGCGTGGGCCGGCGGCTCACCCTCGGCCCAGACGCCCTCCTCGAGGGCGCGCCGGAGCTCGGGCTGGTGGGACTCGCGCACCAGGTCGCGACGCTGGTGGTCGAAGGTCGGGTAGAGGAAGAAGCGGTCGTGCTCCACCTCGAAGTGCTTGTTGGGTTCGCGGATGCCGCCCTTGCGCAATGTGACCAGCTGCTCGCCCTCGGCGAGCGCGCGCACGGTGACAGCCCATTCCTTGAAAGCGATTGGCATTAGTCCGTGGAGAGAGGGTGGATCAGGACGACTGCGTACTTCCCCCGTCTCGTCCGGGGAAACACCTGATGACGAGACGTCACATACTATGCACAAAGTCGCGAAAACTCATAATCTCCCTGCAAACAGCCAACTTACTTCTAATATGACTGGCGCTTGAAGGGCGTTAAGGACGGGGACTCATACCTTCGCGTCGCCGAGGTCCTCGAGGACCTCGAGGACCGCCGCGAAATCCTGCTCGCCGAGGCCGCGCCCGACGCCCGCGCTGTAGAGCTCCCGCGCCAGCGCGGCGAACAGGAACGGCACCCCGGCGGTCCGCGCCTCGTCCAGGCACAGGCCGACGTCCTTGAGCATGTGCTCGAGCTTGAAGAGGGGGGAGAAGTCGTGCTCGAGCATCGGGCGGCCCTTGAGCTCGAGCATCGTCGAGTTCGCCGAGCCCGCGCCCATCACCTCGACGAGCGACTCGAGGTCGACGCCCGCCCTGCGACCGACCACGAGCGCCTGCGCGATGGCCGCGCAGTTGATGGCGGAGACCGAGTTGGAGATGACCTTCACCGCCTGGCCCTGGCCGACGTCGCCGCAGTGGACGATCAGCTTGCCCATCGCCTCGAGCAGCGGCATCGCCCGCGCCATGTCCTCGTCGCTGCCGCCGGCCATGATCGTCAGCGTGCCGTCCTCGGCCTTCGGGGCCGAGCCGGTGACCGGCGCGTCGACGAGGCCGTGGCCGCGCTCGCGCAGGATCTCACCGAGCCGCCGCGCGTCGCCGGGCGCGATCGTCGAGCAGTCGATGAACAGCGTCCCCTCGGGCGCGCCGGCCAGCGCACCGTCGTCGCCGAGGAGCATCGCCTCGACCTGCGCGCCGTCGACCACCATCGTGATCACGGCGTCGGCGCCCTCGGCGGCCGCGCGCGGGCTGTCGGCGACCTCGGCCTTGTGCTCGGACGCCCAGGCCTCGGCGGTCTCGCGCGTCCGGTTGAACACTCGGAGGTCATGGCCGGCGCGGACGAGGTTCGCGGCCTGCCGGGAGCCCATGATGCCGAGGCCGATGAAGCCGACGCGCATCGTCGGCAGGTTACTCGCGGAGGATTATGCCGCGACTTGCGTGCCCGTCGGCTCGGTCAGCGCGGGCTCGACGAGGTCGCCGTCGGCCAGGTGCTGGTGCGACGGGCAGTAGCCGTTGTGGGGCAGCGGCACGCGCTGGCACGGCGTGCCCTTGCGCGTCGTCGCGCGGCACTCGAGGCGGTTGCCCGCGAGGTCGTAGCCGTGCGTCGGCTGGGCCTCGAACCACTGGCGCGCGAAGGTCATGTAGCGGTCGACGACGCGGAAGACGCGGTCCTGTGCGGTCATCGGGAAGTAGATCCGGATCTCGCGGAAAAGCGTCTTCGACGGCTTGGCGAAGTAGTGGCGGTCGGTCGCCAGTCGATAGACCGCCGCTTCGCAGGCACGGAGGACGCGCTCGTGGTTCGACCCCGCGGCGGCGGCGACGTGGTCCTCGAGGATCTCCGGTGCCAGCTCCCGATAGATGGAGCGGCTCAGTTGGTACATCGTGTCTGCGTCTCCCCACTCGGCCCGCCGTCTTGGCAGGCACCCCCGAATCCGGCAGATTGCGCTCGTCTTGTTTAGTTGAGAACGAGCTGAATGTTGAGATCGCATTAAGACCGACGTCGTGTCAGTCCCACTCCTCCTGAGTGACGTCGCCGCTCCCCGCGGCGATGACGGAGTGGTACCCGTCCAGGGCCGAATCGATGTCGGGATGGTCCACGCGCAGGTGCGCGCCGCGGCTCTCCTCGCGGGCCAGCGCCGAGGCGGCCACGAGCCGCGCGAGCGGGTGCGGGGCCTCCAGCAGCCGTCGTAGCCCGGCCGGGTCGCGCGCGAGCCCGGCGTCCCGCCAGACCGCCTCGCGCGTCGGCCGCGCGGGCGGCTCGACGTCGGCCGGAGCGGGCGCCGACGGCGTGCTCGAGGGCGGTCCGGCGAGCCCGGCGCGGGCGGCGCGGTAGCCGAACACGAAGCACTCCGAGAGCGAGTTGGAGGCGAGCCGGTTGGCCCCGTGGAGTCCGGTGCAGGCGCACTCTCCGACCGCATAGAGGCCACCGACGTCCGTGCGCCCCTCGAGGTCCGTGGAGATCCCGCCCATGACGTAGTGCGCGGCAGGCGCGACCGGCACGAGCTCGAGCATCGGGTCGAGGCCGGCCTCGCGGAGCGCCTCGATGACGTTAGGGAAGCGGCCCGGGTCCACGGAGCGCATGTCGAGGTATACGCACGGCTCCCCGCGAAGGTCCATGACGGCGCGGATCGCGCGCGCCACCTGGTCGCGCGGCGCCAGCTCGTCGACGAAGCGCTCGCCGGCGCCGTCGTGCAGCGTCGCGCCCTCGCCGCGAACGGCCTCGGTGACGAGGAAGCCCTCGCGGCCGGCGATGCCGGTGACCGCGGTCGGGTGGAACTGCACGAACTCGAGGTCGGCGAGCGTCGCGCCGGCCGCGCGCGCCAGCAGCAGGCCCGAGCCGAACGAGCCCGGCGGGTTGGTCGTGCGCGACCACAGCGCGGCGGCGCCGCCGGTGGCGAGCACGACCGCTCGCGCGGCGATCTCCTGCCCGTCGTCGGTGTCGAGGCCCGCGCAGCGGCGGTTCCCGTCCAGGCGCAGCGCTCCCGCCCGACGCCCCTCGAGCACCTCGATGCGGGGATGCTCGGCCACGACCGCCGAGAGCTCCCGCAGGATCCGGCGGCCGGTCGCGCTCCCGCCCGCGTGCGCCACTCGGCGGCGAGAGTGCCCGCCCTCGAGCCCGAGCGCGAGGTTCCCTTGGCCGTCGGCGTCGAAGCGGATGCCGAGCGCCTCCAGGTCGCGGAAGCGCTCGGGTGCCTCGGCGCAGAGCACGCGGGCGGCGCTGCGCCGCACGATCCCGCGGCCGGCGTCCACCGTGTCCTGCTCGTGCTGCTCGGGCGAGTCATCGGGCGCGAGCGCCGCGGCGAGTCCGCCCTGCGCCCAGTAGGACGCCGTCTCGGCCAGCGGGCGGGCGGAGACGAGAGCGACGCGGGCGCCCTCGCGGGCGGCGGTCAGGGATGCGTAGAGGCCGGCGGCGCCGGCGCCCACGACGATGAGGTCGGCCCGCTCCACGGAAAGCCGTACGGTATCCGGGTGCCCCGGACCGTCTGGCTGCGCCACGAGCTGTCGCTGGCCCACGACGTGCCCGGCCACCCCGAGCGACCGGCGCGGATCGTCGCGCTCGAGGCCGCGATGGAGGGCCACGACTGGTTCGGCTGCGAGCGCGTCGAGGCGCCCAGGGCGAGCCAGGAGAGCCTGCTCGCGGTCCACTCGGCGCGCCACGTGCGCTACATCGACGAGCTGAGCGCGAGCGGCGGCGGCCACGTCGACCTGGACACGGTCGCCGTCGAGGCGACCTACGCGGCGGCGCTGCGCGCAGCCGGCGGCAGCGTCGCGCTCGTCAACGCCCTCCTGTCCGGCGAGGCGGCGACCGGTTTCTCGGCGCTGCGCCCGCCCGGCCACCACGCCGAGCCCGAGCGCGCGATGGGCTTCTGCTTCTTCGGCAACGCGGGGGTGGCGGCGCGGCACGCGGCGTCGGCGCACGGCGTCGAGCGGGTGCTGGTCCTCGACTGGGACGTCCACCACGGCAACGGGACGAACGAGATCTTCCGCCGCGACCCGGGCGTGCTGTTCGTCTCCATCCACGAGTCGCCGCTGTATCCGGGCACCGGCCCGGCGGGCGACCTCGGCTCGGGGACGGGGGAGGGGTACACGGTCAACCTGCCGGTGCCCGGCGGCTCGGGCGACGAGACGTTCCGCTCGCTGGTCGACCACGTCGTGCTGCCGCTGATGGCGGAGTGGGAGCCCCAGCTCGTGCTCGTCTCCGCCGGCTTCGATGCGCACCGGCTGGACCCGCTCGCCTCCTGCCGGGTGAGCGAGCGGGGCTACGCGGCCATGACCGCCTCGCTGCGGCGGGCGTGCGGCGAGCTGGGGGTGCCGCTCGGGCTGCTGCTCGAGGGCGGCTACTCGCTCGACGCGCTCACGGAGTCCGTCGCCGCGCTGATGCCGGTGCTCGTCGCGGAGTCGGCGCCGGCGGCGACCGACGCCGTCTCACTGCACCCGCTCGCCGAGGCGGCGGCGCGGCGGTTGGCGCCGTGGTGGCCCGGGGTGGCCGCGGCGCAGGGGCTGGTCCGCTAGCGCGGGACGATGCGGCGTGCGTAGGCGCCGCTGCCGGCGCTCTTGGCCGCGTTCTCGGCGGCCGCGCGCGAGTCGTACCGGCCCGAGAACACGACCCAGTAGCCCTTGCGCAGCGAGGAGAAGTCGTCCGACTTCAGGACGCCGACCTCGCTGCCGCCCGCGGCGCGCGCCTTGCGCTCCGCCTCCGCGCGCGACTGTGTGGAGGCGACCACTGCGGTCCAGCCGCTCTTGCCCGACGGCCAGACGGCGAGCGCGCCCGTGCTCGAGGCGGGGCCGGGCGGCGTGCTCGGCGCGGGGGTGAGGCTCGGTGTCGCGGTGGGGACCGGCGTGGGCGCCGTGCCGGCCACGGGCGGTGCGACGCCGCCGTCGTCGGCGGGCGCACCGGCGGGTGTGGCGGTCGCCGTCGCGCTCGGTGCCTTCGCGACGGGCTGCGGGTCGCCCGAGAGCTCGACGAGCGCGAGCACGAGCGCCACGGCGATCAGCGCGAGCAGCAGCCCGATGAGCACCACCGGGACCCGCCAGTGCGGAGCCGGGGCGATCCGTGTGCCGACCGCGGTGCCGCAGCTCAGGCACCACTCCTGGTCGGGCGCGAGCGAGGCACCGCAGCGCGGACACGCCCGCTCGGTGGCGGGCGGGGGAGCGGCGGCCTCGGCGGCCCGGGGAGCGGCGACCTCGGTCATGCCGGGCGGTCGCGGTCGGTGGTGGCGGCCGGCTCGGGATGGGCCGCAGTCTCCGCCGTGGTGGCGTAGCCGTTGGCGTTCTGGTCCCTGGCGGGCGCTGCCGTCAGGTCCAGGCCACAGCGCGAGCAGAAGCGGGCATCGCTTGCGTGCAGCTCGCCGCAGCGCGGGCAGTTTCCGCCGACGCCGGGCTCGCGCAGCACCGTGTCGGCCCGCGGCGCGCCCAGGGCGGTCTCGAGGCCGCGCAGCTCATCGTCGATCGCGGCGAGGCGCCCGACCTTCTCTGCGACCAGCTTGCCGCCGTCCTGCTCGCGCCGGCGGGCCTCGTAGACGAGGCCGCCGAGGTCGCGCAGGGCGAGCTCGCGGGCGCGCCGGAGGAAGCGCGCACGGCGGCGCAGCTTGCCGCGGCGCCCCGTGGCGGTGCGGAGCTCGAGGTCCTCCGGGGCGGTGCCGGCGGGCAGGGGCCGCCCGTCCGCGCGGACGGGCGCGGGATCGCCGTCGGGGGCGGTGGGGGCGGATCCGTGGGCCGGCTCGGCAACCGCAAGGGGCTCCGTCCGGGTCTCCTCGGCGGCGCCCGGGCGTCTGATGCGTCGAAGGAGGCCGCTCATGCTGTAGGGAACGCGCCTGGCGTCCCGTCGGAGCGAGTATAGGTGGCGACTGAGCAGCCTCTCGCCCTAACACCCGCATCGAGGAGGAGCCCGGAGGGGGTGCGGTCACTTCATGGCATAGTTCCCATGAACTGACCGGACCCGGCCCGCACTGGTCTTCCTCACCAGCGCGGATCGACTCGCTCTCCCTCACCAGCGCAGTTTCGTCCCGAGTCTCTAACCCGCCTCGTCCAGCAGCGCCTCCCACGCCGCCACCACCCGAGCGGCCATGCGGTCGGCCGAGAAGCGCTCGGCGGCGAGCCGGCCGCGCACACGCGGGTCCTCCGCCTCGACGTGGGGTCGCAGCGCGGCGCGCCAGCGCTCGGCGTCCCATTCGAGGCAGGCCGAGCCCTCGATCCCGGCGAGCGACACCGGGTGCGCCCCGACCGGCGTGCCGAACGCCGGCACGTCGCACGCCGATGCCTCGATCACCGCGAGGCCCATGCCTTCGTCCTGGGACGGCACGATCACTGCGTTGGCGGCGTTGATCCAATAGGGCACCTCCTCGGCCGGCACGCCGCCGAGCGTGAGCAGCGGCACGTCGCCCGCGGCCTCGCGTGCACGGTCGAAGCGCTTGAGCGGCCGCGACGGGTCGTGCGGGAACAGCAGATAGGGGCCCGCGGGGTCGAGGCCGAGCCGCGCCCTCGCCTCGGCGCGCGGGATCGGGTGGAAGCGGGTGAGGTCGACGCCCATCGGCAGGATCGCCACCCGGCGGCTGCGGCCCGCGCCCGGCACGTTCGCGCTGAACGCGCGCGAGACCGCCGCGGGGAGCGTCATCAGCGGTAGCGCGGCGCGTGTGAATGGGCGCGAACGCGGGTGCAGGAGGTCGTTCCCGTGCAGCGTGACCACGAGCGGGCGGAGCCCGGCGAGCAGCGCCGGCCAGGCGACGAGGCCGAAGTGGACGTGGACGACGTCGAAGCGCCGGCCGCGGTAGCGCCGCCGCAGCTCGCGTGCGGCGCGCGGGTAGTTGCGGGTGCCGGCGGGGAACGTGAACACCTCCACCTCGACGTCGTCGCGGCGTCGCAGTGCCTCGACCTGATCGCGCACGAACGGCCCCGAGGCCGGCCGCTCAGGGGTCGGGTACATGTTCGTCACGACGAGCGCGCGCACCACGAGGCCGAGCCTACGCACAACCGGCACGCTTTCGTGACGGGCAGGCGTGGATCCGTGACGGGGGCCGCCGAAGACTGCGATCCAGCTCCGCGACGGGCGGAGAAGGCGAACGGATCGGAGTGTCGATGGGCTACGAATTGATGGGCAGGCTGCACGCGTGGATCGCGCAGGCGTGGACGCGCGAGCGCGGGCAGGGCACGGTCGAGTACGTCGGGCTGATCCTGCTGGTGGCGGTGATCCTCGCCGGCGTGGTGAAGGCGAGCGGCTCGTTCTCGGACAAGGGGATCGCCGACGCCGTGGTCAAGAAGCTCAAGGCGGCGATCGACGGAGTGGGCAAGTAGGGCTGTGGCAGACTGGCGGCGTGTCCGAGCGCGCCCTCCCCGAGGAGCTGCGCCGGCGCCCGGTCGGCGTATTCGACTCGGGGGTCGGCGGGCTCACCGTCCTCCACGAGCTGCTCGTGCAGCTGCCCCATGAGGACTTCGTCTATCTCGCGGACGCCGCGCGCTTTCCCTACGGCGAGCGCTCGGCGGGCGAGCTCGAGGCGTTCGCGCTCGAGGTCGCGGAGGAGCTGATCGCGCGCCGGATCAAGCTGCTCGTCGTCGCCTGCAACTCGGCGACGGCGGCGGCGCTGCCGGCGCTGCGCCGGCGCCTCATGGAGACGACGCTCGGCGTCGACGTGCTCGGCGTCGTGCAGCCGGGTGCGGTGCAGGCGGTGGCCGCGACGCGCAACGGGCGTGTCGGTCTGCTCGGCACGCCCGCGACCATCACGAGCCACGCCTACGAGCGGGCGATCTCCGACGCCGACCCGTTCGTCGACGTCACCGCGGTCGCCTGCCCGGATCTGACCGCGATCATCGAGGGCGGCTTCCCGTTCGACCACCGCGTGGTCGACACGGTCCGCCGCTACTGCGCGCCGCTGCGCGAGGCGGGCGTCGACACGGTGATCCTCGGCTGCACCCACTACCCGCTCGTGCGCCCGATGCTCCAGCGGACGCTCGGCCGCGGGGTGGAGATCGTGACCTCGGGGGCGCCGCTCGCGCGCCAGGTCGAGCACGTGCTCGGCGCGCGCGGTCTCGGCAACCCTGCGGGTGGGGAGGGCGACTACGCCTTCCTCTCGACGGGGGACGTCGACGCCTTCCAGGCCCTCGGCACGCGCTTCCTGCAGATGCCGCTCGGGCCTGTCGAGCACGTCGACCTGCGGGAGCGGGCGGCGGCGTGAGCTCCCGCGAGCGCAGCGGCGGCCGCGGTCCCGCCGACCTCCGGCCGATCACGATCGAGGCCGGCTTCGTGCGGCCCGCCACCGGATCGGCGCTGATCTCCTGCGGCGAGACGCGGGTCATCTGCACCGCCTCCGTCCAGGAGTCCGTGCCCCGCTGGATGATGGGCAAGGGCCGCGGCTGGCTCACCGCGGAGTACGGGATGCTTCCTGCGTCGACCGGCGAGCGCAAGCAGCGCGACGTCTCCAAGGGCCGTCCCGACGGCCGCACGGTCGAGATTCAACGCCTGATCGGCCGCTCACTGCGCGGGATCGTCGACTTCGAGGCGCTCGGCGAGCGCACCGTCTACGTCGACTGCGACGTCCTGCAGGCCGACGGCGGCACGCGCTGCGCGTCGATCACCGGCGGCTACGTCGCGCTCGAGCTCGCCTGCCGGCGGCTGGTCGGCGAGGGCAAGCTCGCCAAGCTGCCGCTCACCGGGACGGTCGCCGCGGTGTCCTGCGGCGTCGTCGACGGCGAGCCGCTGCTGGACCTCGACTATCCGGAGGACTCGAGCGCCGAGGTCGACGCGAACGTCGTCATGACCGGCGAGGGCGGTCTCGTGGAGGTCCAGGCCACCGCCGAGCGCACTCCGCTCTCGCGCGCGCACCTCGACGAGCTGCTCGCGCTCGCCGCCAAGGGGATCGAGGGCCTGCGAGCGGTGCAGGCCGCCGCGACGGAGTAGCCCGCGATGCCCGTCGTGCTCGCCACGCGCAACGCCCACAAGCTCCGCGAGTTCAGCCGCCTTCTCCCGGAGGCCGAGCTCGAGCCGCTGCCCGACCGCGTCGAGCTGCCGCCCGAGACCGGCGAGACGTTCGCCGAGAACGCGCTCGAGAAGGCGCGCGCCGCGAGCGCCGCCACGGGCGCGCCGGCGCTGGCTGACGACTCGGGCATCGAGGCCGACGCGCTCGGCGGCGCCCCCGGCGTGTACTCCGCCCGCTACGCCGGGCCGGCTGCGACGGACGCCGAGAACCGCGACCGGCTGCGCGCCGAGGTGCCGCCCGGCTCGGGGTTGCGCTACGTCTGCGTCGTCGCCTACGTCGCGCCCGGCGAGGCGCCGCGGCTCGCCGAGGGGCGCTGCGAGGGGACGATGGCCGAGGCGCCGCGCGGCGAGCGCGGCTTCGGCTACGACCCGCTGTTCGTGCCCGCCGACGGCGACGGCCGGCGCACGATGGCCGAGCTGTCCGACGCCGAGAAGGACCGCATCTCGCACCGCGGGCGCGCCGCACGGGACGCGGCGGAATGGCTTTCCGGCAGCTGACGGGCGGCCAGGGGTCGCGGTCGCGCGCCGCCGCGCTCTCGATCGGCTCGAACTCCGCCCTGATCATCCTCAAGCTCGTGGCCGGCGCCGTGACCGGCTCGGTGGCGATCCTCACCGAGGCGATCCACTCCGCGATCGACCTGCTGGCCTCGATCGTCGCCTTCTTCTCCGTCCGCCAGGCCGAGACCCCGGCGGACGCCTCGCACCGCTACGGCCACGAGAAGTTCGAGAACGTCGCGGCCGGGATCGAGGGCATGCTGATCCTCGTCGGCTCCGGCGTGATCGTCTACACCGCGGTCAACCACATCGTCGATGGCACCGAGATCGTGTCGCTCGGCTTCGGCATCGGCGTGGTGGCGCTCGCGACGGTGGTCAACCTGGTCGTCTCGCAGTACCTCTACCGGCGAGCGGCCGCCACCGACTCGGCCGCCCTCGCCGGCGACGCGGCGCACCTGCGCACGGACGCGTTCACGTCGCTCGGCGTGCTCGTCGGCCTCGCCCTCGTCAGCGTCACGGGCGAGACGTGGATCGACCCCGTCGTCGCACTCCTGATTGCCGTCGCGATCGTCTACACCGGCCTGCGCGTGGTTGCGGGCTCGTGGCGCGTGCTGGTCGACGAGGCGCTGCCCGGGGAGGAGATGTTCGCGATCCAGGACGCGATCGAATCCTTCGCCGAGCGCGGCGTCGTGGGCTACCACGAGCTGCGCACGCGCCGCGCCGGCCCGCGCCGCTACGTCGACATGCACGTCCAGTTCCGCTCCGGCACCACGCTCGAGGAGGCCCACGCGATCGCCCACAGCCTCCAGGACACGATCCGCGAGCGTCTACGCGGCGCCGACGTGCTGATCCACCTCGAGCCGCAGGACAGGGTCAGGCCGGGGATGGAGCTCGGCGTGGGCAACGGGGGCGGCGGCAGGAGCGGCAGCGCGAAACACCCGCAGTGAGGAAGGGTGCGAGCTGCCGCGGCGCTCGCGAGGCCGGGGGGTGTGGTCACTTGAAGTGAATAATTCACCTCAAATGACCACACCCCTCAAGTTCCGCCGCCGCGGCCCGCGCGGCGGGGGTGTGGTCATATCAGGGCAATAGTTACCCCGAAGTGACCGCACCCCCCCCCCACCCCCCCC
>JBBQLH010000081.1:0-18846 GCA_038327685.1 Solirubrobacterales bacterium | reverse complement strand
TCGAATACGCCTCAAGCGAGGCCCGTCGCGCATCGTTGCCACACTGGGTGCGCCACTACAACGAGCGGCGCACCCACAGCGCCCTCGGCAACCGCCCCCCGCTCACCCGCGTTCGGGAGGTCACCGGGCTCAACAGCTAGCGCCACGCTCACCGCTCCACTCGAGCGGCCCAGAGCGGATGCTGCTGGAGGTCGTCGGCCGGCTCTCGGAGGTGGGGTCCAAATGGCGCTCGACGACTTCGGAACCGGCTACTCGTCGCAGGCCGACCTCAAGCACCTGCCGGTCGACGAGATCAAGGATCTACCGCACGTTCGTCGCCAGCATGGCGACCGACGCCGCGGACGCGGCCATCGTGCAGACGGCGATCGACCTCGGGCGCCGGCTCGGCATCGCCGTGGTGGCTGAGGGCGTCGAGGACGCTGCGTCAATCGAGAGCCTCGCGACGATGGGCGCGAGCAGCGCGCAGGGCTCCCACATCGCGCGCCCCCGCGCACGCCGCCTCCTAGCGCTGCTGGCGGGCTCCGGCCGGTAGAGCCAGCCGCATCGCAGATCTCCCGGATGCCCCCCCGACACGACCACCCCGAGCACGAGCGCGGCGATCCAGGCGAGAAGAAGGGCGAGCCGCACTACGAGCGCCTCAGCTTCAAACGCGGGCGGGCCCGGGGCAAGCACCGGGGAGAATGGCCCACTCGGGCGATCCCGACCCGGGTAGGGTCGGATGACGCCATGCCGAACACGCTTGTCACCCGCAGGCTCCTCATGGTGCAGCTCGCCGTCGAGGAGGCTGTGGCGCTCATCGACGGGCGCGGCGGCAGCGGCCGCACATGGGCACCCGGCTATCCCGACGACGGCGCGCTGATGGCGGCCGGGTTCGTGATGACGGCGGCCAAGCACGGCCGTGACCTCGGCGCGTTCGGGACCTACGAGATCATCCGCCGCCGCGACGGAGCGGTGATCGGCGCGGCGGGCTTCCAGGGCCCGCCCGACGAGATCGGCGCGGTCCGGGTCGGCTACGGGCTCGCGGAGTCCGCGCGCGGTCACGGCTACGCCACCGAGGCGCTGCGCGGGCTGCTCGAATGGGCGCGCGACCAGGAGGGCCTGACCTGCGTGCTCGCGGACACCACGCGCACGAACGTCGCGTCGCAGCGCGTGATGGAGCGCTCCGGCATGCACCGGATCGGCGAGGACGGCGAGCTCCTCTACTACATGGCCTGAAGGTCTATAGGCCCTGAAGGCTCACAACCGGGGCGCCTGCCACGTTGTAGGGAAGTGACGACGACTGTTGCCCTGCCCCCGTTCTGGTCGCTGATCGAGCGCCACGGCGACGAGCTGCTCGCGCACGCGCGCCGGCTGACGGACGAGCAGACCGCGGAGGACGTGCTGCAGGACGCGCTGCTGCGCGCCCTCCGGGCCTATCCGCGCCTGCGCCACGCCGACCACCTGCGCGCGTGGCTGTACCGCGTGACGACGACCACGGCGCTCGATCTTCACCGCGCGCGCCGGCGCGAGGTCGTCACCGACGAGCCGCCCCCTGCCTCGGCCGGAGGCCTCGTCACCGCTTCGCTCGCCGCCGTCGAACTCGAGTACGACGACGGCGCCTTCGAGTCGCTGATCGCGCCGCTGGCGCCGACCGCGCAGGACGCGCTGCGCCTGCGCTTCATCGACGACCTCGACTACGACCGCATCGCCGCGACGCTCGAGTGCTCCCCCGAGGCCGCGCGCCAGCGCGTGTCCACCGCCGTCCGAACCCTGCGAGAGAGGGCCTCCTCATGACCCCCCTGTCCGATGCCTTCCTCGACCGGCTCGGCTCCGCCGCCGTGCGCGAGGGCCTGGCCGATGCCGTCTACACCACGCTGTCGACCCCGATCGGCCCGCTCGTGGTCGTCCAGGGCGAGCGCGGCGTGGTCCGCATCGCCTTCGAGGGCGAGCCGCTGGACCGCACGCTCGCGCGCGTGGCGGCCGGCGTCGGGCCGCGGATCGTGCAGTCCGACCGCGAGCTGGCCGCGACGCGCGACACGATCTCGGCCTACCTCGAGGGCGACGACGACCGGCTCGAGCTGCCCGTCGACCTGTCGCTCGTGCACGGCCCGTTCCGCCGCGCCGTGCTCGAGACGCTGCACCGCGAGGTCCACCGCGGCGAGGTCGTCACCTACGGCGCGCTGGCGCGCCAGGCCGGCAACCCGCGCGCGGTGCGCGCGACCGGCACCGCCTGCGCCACCAACCCGGTCCCGATCGTCGTGCCCTGCCACCGCGTGCTGCCGGCCTCCGGCCGCCTCGGCTCGTACGGCGGCGGGCCGGAGCGCAAGCGCGCCCTGCTGACGCTCGAGGGCGCCCCGGTGCGGACCTAGCTCGCGACGATCCGGATGTTGCGGATCACGACGGGCTGTGTCGGCGCCTCGTCCGAGCCGACCGCGACGACGCCGATCTTGTCGACGACCTCCTGGCCCTTGGTGACCTTGCCGAGGAGCGCGTACTCGGGCGGCAGCCCGGCGTCCTCGCCGGTCACCACGAAGAACTGGCTGCCCGAGGTCCCGGCCGCCTCGGTCGCGGTCTTGGCCATCGCGACCACGCCCTTGGAGTAGACGAGATCCTCGGGCGGCGCCTCGGTCACGGAGTAGCCCGGGCCGCCGGAGCCGTCGCCCTTGGGGTCGCCGCCCTCGATCACGAAGCCGGGGACGATGCGGTGGAAGGTCAGGCCGTCGTAGAAGCGCTTGCCCACGAGCGAGGCGAACGAGCCGCCCGTGCGCGGGGCGCGCTTCGGGTCGAGCGTGAGGTCGAACTCGCCGCAGCTCGTCAGGACGCGCGCGACGTACGTCTTGCCCGCCTGCAGGGTCTGCGTCGGCTTGGGGAGCTTGACCGCCGGGCGGCCCTCGGGCTTGGGGACCTTCTCGCAGCCGGCCGCCTGCGCCGGCTCTGGCGTGTCGGTCGCGGCCGGCTTGGACGCGGCCTTCTCCTTCTGGCCGCCGCACGCAGCGAGCAACAGCGCGCAGGCGAGCAGCCCGACCGCCATGGGGAGCCTGGACATCGCGGCCGATGATAATGAGGCGGAGTGCCGCTCTCCGCCATCGCCCGTCGCTACGACCATTTCCTGATCGACCTCGACGGATGCCTGTGGGTCGGCGACGAGCCCACGGACCGCGCCACCGAGGCGCTCGCCGCGATGCGCGAGGCCTCCAAGCGGATCGTCTTCATGACCAACGACGCCCAGCGCAGCCCCGAGGAGTTCGTGCGCAAGTTGTGGCGGCTGGGCTTCCGCGCGTCGCTCGCCGAGGTCGTCACCGCGGGCGCCGCCCTGCAGTTCTCGCTCGCCGGCCGCTACGACGGGGGCGCGGCCTACGTGATCGGCTCGCGCGCCGTGGTCGATCACGTGGCGGCCGCGGGCCTGCGGATCGTCAACCACACCGAGTTCGCGACCCGGGCCGACGTCGTGGTGGTCGCCGACCACGAGCGCTTCGACTACGCCGAGCTGCGCACGGCGACCCAGGCGGTGCTGCGCGGGGCGGCGCTGATCGGCCTCACCCGCGACCCCACCTTTCCGATGCCGGACGGGCCGTGGCCGGGCAGCGGCGCGGTGCTCGCGGCGGTCGAGACGGCGTGCGCGCGCGCGGCGGACGAGGTCGTGGGCAAGCCGGAGCCGGGGATGTACGACACCGCCCGCGACCGCCTCGGCGAGGGCCGCGTGCTCGCCGTCGGCGACCGCCTCGACGTCGACGTGGCCGGCGCGCGGCGGGCGGGCATGGACTCGGCGCTCGTGCTGACCGGTGCGACCGAGGCGGCCGAGGCCGCGGCGGCCGAGCCCTCCCCCACCCACGTCGCGGAGTCGCTCGCCGCGCTGGTCCTGACCTCGTGAGGCGCCGCCGCCACCAGACGCACCACAAGCACTCCTCCAAGAAGGGCTACCGGCGGCTGCTCGACAAGGTCGCGGCGCACGAGGACGTGCACCGCGTGGCGACCGGCCGTGTGAAGCCGCGGATGGGCACGGGGCGGCCGATCGCCCCGATCTCCAAGATCCGCGAGGTCGAGTCCGGACTCTCGATCACGATCAACACCGAGGGTGCCGTCATCGACGCCTACGTCGTCACCTCCGATCCGGCGGCCGTCGCGGCCTGGCTGCGGGCCGAGGGACTCGCGCTCTGATGCGGCCCGTCTGCCTGATCGTCAACCCGAGCGCGGGTGGCGGCCGCACCGCGCGGCTGCTGCCGGCGGTCGAGGCCGCGCTGCGCGGCCACGGGCTGGCATTCCGCGTCGAGCGCACGCACTCGATCGAGCACGCGCGCGAGCTCGCCCGCTCGAGCCTGGAGGCCGGCGAGGTCGCCGCCGCGATGGGCGGCGACGGCCTGATCAGCGCGGTGGCGGGCGAGCTGCGCCACACCGACGGCGTACTCGCGGTGCTGCCGGGCGGGCGCGGCAACGACTTCGCGCGCAAGCTCGGGCTCGGGAGCGACCCGGTGGCGGCCTGCGACGTCCTCGCGGAGGCGCGCGAGCAGCGCGTCGACGTGGCCGACGTCAACGGCCACGCCTACCTCGGCATCGCGTCCTCCGGGATTGACTCCGACTGCGGCGACATCGCCAACGCCACGCGGCTGAAGCTCGGCCAGTTCGTCTACGCCTACGCGGTGCTGCGCGCGCTGCGTGTGTGGCGCCCGGCGCGCTGGGAGGTCGTGATCGACGGCGCGCCGCGGTCGTTCACCGGCTACTCGGTCGCGGTCGCGAACTCGGGCGTGTTCGGGGGCGGCATGTATCTCGCTCCCGACGCCAAGCTCGACGACGGGCTGCTCGACGTCGTCATGATCCACGACCTGCCGAAGCGGACCTACCTCGCAGCGCTCCCGAAGGTCTTCACCGGTGCCCACGTCCGCGAGCCGGGCGTCGAGATCTGCCAGGCGCGCGAGGTCGCCTTCCACGCCGACCGCCCTTTCAACGTCCAGGCCGACGGCGACCCGATCGCCGACCTCCCGGCCACCGTGCGCGTGCAGCCCGGCGCGCTCAGGGTGCTCGCGCCGTGAGCCTGCTCGCCCCCAAGCTGGCCGCGGCGAAGGCGGTCGGCGCGCTCGCCCGCCGCGCCGGGCGCGGCGGCGGGACGTCGCTGCCCGGCAAGCTGCTCACGCGCCTCGAGCCGCACGCGATCGGGCTGCTCGCCGGGCGCCTGGAGCGCGGCAGCGTCGTGATCTCCGCCACCAACGGCAAGACGACCACGGCGGCGATGGTGGCCTCGATCCTCGAGCGCACCGGCTCCAGGCTCGTCCACAACCGCGCCGGGGCGAACATGGCGGGCGGCGTCGCCTCCGCGCTCGCGGCGGCCTCGCGTCGCGGCGGGCAGGCGCTCGACGGCGACCTCGGGCTGTTCGAGGTCGACGAGTTCTGGCTCGGGCCGGTGGTCGACGAGCTGCAGCCACGCGCGCTGCTGCTCGCGAACCTCTTCCGCGACCAGCTCGACCGCTACGGCGAGCTCGACACGATCGCCGACCGCTGGGCCGTCGTCGTCGAGCGGCGCCCGCCGGGGACCCAGCTCGTCCTCAACGCCGACGACCCGCTCGTCGCCGACCTCGGCCGCAAGACCGAGGCGCTGTACTTCGGCGTCGAGGACAGCAGCGTCGCCCACACCGAGCTCCAGCACGCCTCGGACTCCAAGCACTGCCGCAACTGCGGGCACGCCTACGTCTACGACGCCGCCTACATGGGCCACCTCGGCGACTACCACTGCCCCGACTGCGGCAACCGCCGCCCCGACCCGGACGTGGCGGCCGAATCGGTGCAGCTGCGCGGCATCCGCTCGGCCGCCTTCACGCTGCGCACGCCCCAGGGGACGACACGCGTCGAGCTGCCGCTGCCGGGGCTCTACAACGTCTACAACGCGCTCGGCGCCGCCGCGCTCTGTCTCTCGCTCGGCGTCGAGCTGCCGACGATCGCCGCCGGCCTCGGCGCCGTCGAGCCCGCCTTCGGCCGCGCCGAGACGATCGACCTCGACGGCCGGCCGACCTCGATCCTGCTGGTCAAGAACCCGGCGGGCGCGAACGAGGTCCTGCGCACGCTCGCGCTCGAGGGCGGCGAGCTCGACCTCTTCGGCGTCCTCAACGACCGCATCGCCGACGGCCGCGACGTCTCGTGGGTCTGGGACGCGGACTGGGAGACGGTCGCGCCGCACGTCGCGCGCATGACCTGCTCGGGCACGCGCGCGGCCGAGCTCGCGCTGCGCATGAAGTACGCCGGCGTCCCGCTTGACCGCCTGCACGTCGTCGAGGGGCTCGCCGCGGGGCTCGACCACGCGCTCGGGGGGCGCGAGCGAAGCGGTGACGAGGCCTCTGGCCGAGCCAGGGGCCCGCTCTACGCGCTCCCCACCTACACCGCGCTGCTCGAGCTGCGCGAGCTGCTCTCCGATCGCGGCCAGGCCCGGGAGTACTGGCGATGAGCGACGTGATCTGGCATGACGTCGAGTGCGGCGGCTACGCGGCGGACCTGCCGTTCTGGCGTGCGCTCGCGAGTGCGGAGGCGGGGCCGGTACTCGACGTCGGCGCCGGCGTCGGGCGCGTGGCGCTCGAGCTCGCCCGCTACGGCCACGACGTGACCGCGCTGGACCGCGATCCCGAGCTGCTGGCGGAGCTCGGCGCCCGTGCCCGCGAGGCCGGCCTCGAGGTGCGCACCCGGCTCGCCGACGCGGCCGGCTTCGAGCTCGCCGGCGCGCCCTTCGGCCTGATCGTCGTCCCCATGCAGACGATCCAGCTGCTGCCCGGCCGCGCTGCACGCGCGGCGTTCCTCGCCTCCGCGCGCGAGCACCTGGCGGCGGGCGGCCTGGTCGCGCTGGCGCTCTCGGAGGAGCTCGAGGCGTTCGAGGCCGATCCCGCCTTCCCGCTGCCGCCCGACCGCGGCGAGCGCGACGGCTGGCGCTACCTCTCCTTCCCGGTCGCGATCCGCCCGCGCGGTGACGTCGTGGTGCTCGAGCGCGTGCGCCAGGCGATCGCCCCGGACGGCAGCGCCAGTACCGCCGGCGACGCGATCGAGCTCACCAACCTCAGCGCGCCCGAGCTCGAGGCCGAGGGCGCCGCCGCCGGGCTGCGGCCCGGCCCGCGGGCGCGCATCGCCGAGACCGAGGCCCACCTCGGCTCCACGGTGGTGATGTTGCGTGGCTGACGGCGTCCTGCGGGTCTGCGCGCTGTATCCGGACCTGATGAACATCTACGCCGACCGCGGCAACCTGCTGCTGCTCGAGCGCCGCTGCGAGTGGCGCAGCATCGGCTTCGAGCTGAGCGGCGCGGGACTCGGCGACGAGGTCGACGCCGGCGCGCACGACCTCTTCTACCTCGGCGGTGGTCAGGACCGTGACCAGCAGCTGTGCGCGCTCGACCTCTCGACGGTCAAGCGCGACGCCCTGCACGCCGCGGCGGCGAGCGGGCGTGTGATCTTCGCCGTCTGCGGCGGCTACCAGCTGCTCGGTCACGCCTACGAGCTGGGCGGCGAGCGGCTCCCGGGCGTCGGCCTGGTGGACCTCGAGACGGTGCGCGATCCGGGCCCGCGGCTGATCGGCAACGTCGCCATCGAGGTCGACCTCGGCGACGGCCCGCAGGTGCTGGCCGGCTTCGAGAACCACGGCGGGCGTACGCGCCTGGGCCCGGCCGCGCAACCGCTCGGACGCGTGCTGCGCGGCCACGGCAACAATGGGAGCGACGGCTACGAGGGCGTCCGCGGAGGCGCGCACGGCACCGTCGTGGGCACCTACCTCCACGGACCGCTGCTGCCCAAGAACGCCTGGTTCGCCGACTGGCTCACCGCGACCGCTCTCGGCCTCGCTCCGGGCGCGCTGGAGGCGCTCGAGGACTCACTCGAAGAAGCGGCGCATCGGGGCGCAAGACACGCGGCGGGCTTGTGAATCCGTGTAGGTTTCTCCGACCTTCGGTCAGGGGGCCTCAATACTCATGAACGCCAGCACCGCCCAGCAGGAGCGGCCCACGTCCAACGCGGAGGCCGCCTCGCTTGAATTCCGAGGCGCCACCAAGCGCTATCCCGGCGCCGAGCGCCCCGCCGTCGACGGGCTGTCGCTCGAGGTGCCCGCGGGCGAGATCTGCGTCCTCGTCGGGCCGTCGGGCTGCGGCAAGACCACCGCCATGCGGATGGTGAACCGCATGATCGAGATCTCCGACGGCGACATCCTCGTCGGCGGCAAGAGCGTCCTCGACCGGCCGCCCGCCCAGCTGCGGCGCGAGATCGGCTACGTGATCCAGCAGATCGGCCTGTTCCCGCACAAGACGATCGGCGACAACATCGCCACGGTCCCGTCGCTGCTCGGCTGGGACAAGAAGCGGACCGCCGCGCGTGTCGAGGAGCTGCTCGAGCTGATCGGCCTCACCGGTGACTTCCGAGACCGCTACCCGGCCCAGCTCTCCGGCGGCCAGCGCCAGCGCGTCGGCGTCGCCCGGGCGCTTGCGGCCGACCCGCCGCTGATGCTGATGGACGAGCCGTTCGGCGCGATCGACCCGATCAACCGCGAGCGCCTCCAGAACGAGTTCCTGCGCCTGCAGGCCGAGCTGCGCAAGACGATCGTCTTCGTCACCCACGACATCGACGAGGCGATCAAGATGGGCGACAAGATCGCGATCCTCAAGGAGGGCGGCCATCTCGCCCAGTTCGCGGCGCCCGCCGAGCTGCTGATGAACCCGGCCGAGAAGTTCGTCGAGGACTTCGTCGGCGCCGACCGCGCGCTCAAGCGCCTGGCGCTCCAGCGCGTCCGCGACATCGACCTCTGGAAGGCCGCCGAGGTGCGCGTCGGCGAGCCGGTGGCCGAGGCCCGCGCCAGGCTCGCCGACGCCGACCTCGACATCCCGCTGCTGGTCGACGACCAGAGACGGCCGCTCGGCTGGTTGTCGGAGCGCGGACTGCAGGGCGAGCGGGTGCGGGAGGATCTGCGCTCCCCGGCCGAGCCGATCGTCGAGCTCGACGACATCCTCCGCGACGCGCTGTCCGATCTCCTCGGCAGCGACTCCCAGTACGGGCCGGTGGTGGACGCCGACGGGGCCGTGGCGGGCGTGCTCTCGATGGAGGTGCTCGCCCGCGCCCTCAGCCACCGCGCGGAGCACCTGCCGACCCCGTCCGAGCTGGCCGCCCGCGAGATGGAGGCCGCGTCCTGACGGCCCTCGCCACCTGGCTGCCAACGCTGGCGCAGATCACCTTCGGCAATCGCAAGAACGCCGTCAATCAGTGCCCGGGCAACAACGGCCTCTGCCCCGGCTGGATCGTCGACAACTTCAATCAGTACTGGAACCCGCTGTGGGAGCACGTGCAGCTCAGCGTGGTGCCGCTCCTGATCGGCTTCGTGGTCGCGACCGCGCTCGCGCTGCTCGCCCACCGCTACTCGTTCCTCGGCCCGGTCTTCCTCGGTTTCGTGAGCGCCCTCTTCACGGTGCCCTCGATCGCCTTCTACCTGATCCTGCTCAACGTCACGGGCCGCGGATACGCCACCGCCGTGGTGGTGCTGACCGCCTACACGCTGGTGCTGATCTACCGCAACGTCGCCACCGGATTACAGGAGGTCCCACAGGACATGGTCGACGCAGCGGAGGGCATGGGCCTCACCCGCCGCCAGATCCTGTTCCGGGTCGAGCTGCCGATGGCGCTGCCGACCATCTTCGCCGGCCTGCGGATCGCCGCGTCCTCGACCGTCGGCATCGCCGGGTTCGCCTTCTTCGCGGGCGCGGGCGGCCTCGGGGCCGAGATCTTCGCCGACCCGACCTTCCGCGGCAACGTCGTCGCGGCCTCCGTGCTGATGATCCTGCTCGCCACGGTGCTCGAGGTGGTCGTGCTCGCCGCCGAGCGCGCGTTCACCCCCTGGGAGCGGGCGGTGCGCGGATGATCCTCGCCACGCTCGGCCCGTTCGGGGACGCGATCGACTTCATCTTCCACCAGCGCGTGTCGCAGGCCGGCACCGTGCATGTCGGCGGCCTCGCCGAGATGTGGGACCTCACCTACACCCACCTCAAGCTGGCGCTGGCCGCGACGCTGATCGCCACGGCGCTCGCCATGCCCCTCGGCATCTGGCTCGGCCATATCGGCCGCTACCAGTTCCTCGCCACCAGCACGTCGAACGTCGGGCGCGCGATCCCGGCGCTCGGCCTGGTCGTGTTCTTCATCGCGTTCCTCGGCGTCGGCTTCCTGAACGTCTGCGTCGCCCTCGTGCTGCTTGCGATCCCGCCGATCATCACCAACTCCTACGTGGGCATCCGGGGCGTCGATCCCGAGACCGTCGACGCGGCTCGCGGCAACGGGCTGACCGAGCGCCAGATCGCCCTCCAGGTCGAGCTGCCGATGGCGCTGCCGACGATCATGGGCGGCATCCGCATCTCGCTGGTGTCGGTCATCGCGACCGCGACGATCGCGCCGCTGGCCAACGTCGACACGCTCGGGCGGCCGATCATCAGCCCGAACGTCTACGGCACCGCGGGCCAGCTCGCGGCGTGCATCGTCGTCGCGATCGTGACCTTCGCCGCCGACGCGGCGTTCGCCGCGCTGCAGCGTTCCGTGACGCCCGAAGGTCTCAAGCTTGCCGAACGAGGCCGGCCGGCCGGCCGACGCCTCGCCTTCCTGTCATCCAAGAGGAGCATTCAGACATCGTGAGACGCACCCATCCCCTGCTCGCCCTGCTCGCCGCCCTGTGCCTCGGGTTCGCCGTCGCCGCCTGTGGCAGCAGCAGCAACGAGAAGTCGACGACGTCGTCGGGCTCGAGCGGCTCGAAGTCGTCGGGCAACCAGATCCAGCCGGTCTCCGGCGCGTCGTCCAAGCCGGCCATCACGGTCGGCTCGAAGAACTTCACCGAGCAGTTCGTGCTCGGCGAGATCTACTCGCAGGCGCTCGAGGCGGCGGGGTTCAAGGTCAAGAGGCAGCTCAACCTCGGCTCCGAGCTGATCGCCTACAAGGCGCTGCAGGCGGGCAAGGTCGACGCCTACCCGGAGTACACCGGCACGGCGCTGACCTCGTTCTTCGGCGTCAAGACCGCCGGCGTCCCGAAGGACGCCAACAAGGCCTACGAGCAGGCGAAGGCCGGCTTCGCCAAGAAGAACATCACCGCGCTCGCCCCGACGCCGTTCGAGAACACCTACCGGCTCGGCATGACCAAGCAGGGGGCCGCCAAGATCGGGAACCCGAAGACGATCTCCGACCTCAAGGGCAAGGAGTCCAAGCTCTCGATCACGGGCTTCCCCGAGTGCAAGCAGCGCCAGGACTGCCTGCTCGGCGTGCAGGACACCTACGGCCTGAAGTTCGGGAAGTTCGTCTCCAGCGAGCAGAAGTACCAGGTGCTCGACTCCGGTGACGCGGACGTCGCGTTCATCTTCACCACCGACGGCGACCTGGCCGGCGGCAAGTACGTGATCCTGGACGACGACAAGAAGTTCTTCCCGCCCTACAACGTCACGTTCAACGTGCGCAACGATGTGCTGAAGAACCTCGGCCCCGAGGGCCAGAAGGTCATCGAGAACGTCCAGAAGCCGCTCACCGAGAAGGTGATGCAGGAGCTCAACGCCCGCGTGGACATCGACAAGAAGAAGCCCGCGGAGGCGGCCAAGAGCTACCTCCAGCAGGCCGGCTTCACCAAGTAATCGGCGCGTTCCCGCGCCCGCCGTCTGGCGGGCGCGGGATAATCGCCGCTGCATGCTCGCCCGCGTCGCAGCACCGCTTCTGCTTACCCTCGTCCTGGTGGGCTGCGGCGGCTCGGGCGCTCCCGAGTCGACGCCGACGGCGCGCGAGGACCCGGCGGCCGCCAAGACGATCCATCGCAACCCCGCGAACGCCGCCACGACCCTGACGATCGCGTCGAAGAACTTCACCGAGGAGTTCATCCTCGGCGAGATCTACGCGCAGGCGCTCGAGGCCGGCGGCTACAAGATCCGCAAGCGGCTCGACCTCGGGTCGGAGAAGGTCGCCTTCGGCGCGCTGAAGGCCGGCAAGGTCGACGCCTACCCCGAGTACACCGGCACGGCGCTCACGACGTTCTTCGGCGTCCAGACCGACGAGATCCCGAAGGACGAGCAGCAGGCCTACGACCAGGCGCGCAAGAGCTTCGCCGAGGAGCACCTGACCGCTCTGCCCGCGACGCCGTTCACCGACTCCAACGCCGTCGGGATGACCCAGGCGCGCGCGCAGGAGCTCGGGATCCAGACGATCTCCGACCTCAAGGCCAAGGCCTCCCAGCTGACGCTGTCGGGGTCGAAGGAGTGCCGCACGCGCACGGACTGCAAGCTCGGGCTCGAGCAGGTCTACGGCCTGAAGTTCAAGCATTATCTCGTGACCGAGCTCGCCAACCGCCACACCGTCCTCACCAAGGGTCGCGCCGACGTCTCGATCGTCTTCTCCACCGACGGCCAGATCGCCGCCGACGACCTGCTCGTGCTCGAGGACGACCGCAAGCTCTTCCCGCCCTACAACGTCTCGCTGATCGTCAGCGACAGGGCCGCCAAGGCTGCGGGCCCCGACCTCCCGAAGATCGTCGCGCAGGTACAGCAGGACCTCTCAACCAAGGTCATGCAGGAGCTCAACTCACGCGTCGACCTCGACAAGGAGAAGCCGGCCGCGGTCGCCCGCGCCTACCTCGAGCAGTTCGGCTACGTGACCCCGGCGGCGGGCTGAGGCGGCGGTGCTGCGCGTCCACTCCACCCTCCCCCATGCGCTGACGGCCGCGGTCGGCGCGGCACTGGGCGAGATCGCGCACGTCGCCCACGGCGACGCCGACTCGATGCGCGCCGCCGAGGCGGCGGCGGGCGACGCGGACGCGATCGCGCTGCTGGGGCCGTTCCGCTCCCGCGAGGTCGCCGAGGTGGTCGAGGCGACGGCGCCCGCCGGGCTGCCGCTGCTCGCGCCGGTCGCGACCTGGGCGGGCGTGACGCGCGACGACGAGCCGGGCTGTGACGACGACCCGGCGCGCCACCGCGGCACGGTCCTGCGGATGCTCGCGCGCGACACCGAGGTGGCGGCGCGCGAGGTGGCGGCGCGGCTCGCGGCCGACGTGCGCGCCGCCGGGCAGCGCGCGCTCGTGGTGGCGGGCGAGCACGAGTACGGCGTCCAGCTCGACGGGCAGCTGCGGCTCGTCGGCCTGCCGCGGGCGGACGACGCCGCGACCGCCGATCTCGTCGTGCTGTGCGGGCTCGCGGACGGGCCCGAGGTCCCGCGCGCGGCCGGGGCCGGCCTGCCCGTGGTGGCCTTCGACGGCGTCCAGGGCGGCGCGCCGGTCTCCGGCCTGCAACTCGCGCTGCCGTTCGCGCCCGGCGACGACCACGCCGGCACGACGGCGGCGAGCCGCGCGGCGGCGCTCGTCGCCGAGGCGCTGCGCGGCGGCGCGAGCGACCGCGCGTCGCTCCTCACCGCGCTGCGCGCGCTCGGGCCGTTCGACGAGCACGGCGACCCGGTCGGCCCGCCCGTCTGGCTCTGGCGCGCCGCGGAGGACTGGACGCTCGAACCGGAGCGCGCGCTGTAGACCGGCGGTCGAGACGTCGGCGCCCGCGACGCACGTCGCCGCAATCGGGGGACTGTGCGATGTGTGGCAATGGCTCCTATGAACATCGCACACCCGGCCGAGACCACCCCTACCCAGCCGCCGCTGACGTTCGGCGGCGGCCCCGGTCTGGATCGTGGCGGTGGAGCGCTCCGCGCCGCGACGTTCGTGCTCGCGCCGAGCTGAATCGCCCGCAGCGTGCGAGCTGCGGCTCCAGGGCATCGGGAGCGACCGGTACCGTCGCTGCGATGGCCATCGCCAGCGACGACCTCCAGGTCCGGCTCCTGCACCCCGGCGCCCGGCCGCCGACCCGCACCCGAGCCGGCGACGCGGGCTTCGATCTGCGCTGCGTCGAGCCGTTCGCGCTCGCGAGGGGCGAGCGAGCGGTCGTGCCGACCGGCGTCGCGGTCGCGCTGCCCGAGGGCGTGGCGGGACTCGTCGTCCCGCGCTCCGGCCTCGCCGCGCGCCACGGGCTCTCGGTGGTCAACGGCCCCGGCCTGATCGACCCCACCTACCGCGGTGAGATCCGGGTCGTGCTCGTGAACCTCGGCCAGGAGCGCTACGAGGGCGAGGCCGGCGACCGGATCGCGCAGCTGCTGCTGGTGCCGTTCGTGGCGCCCGCCACGCGCGTGGTCGAGACGCTGCCGGCGTCCGCGGACGACCGCGGCGCCAACGGCTTCGGATCCTCAGGCCGCTAGCTCGCGCCGTTGGTGTAGCGGTCGTAGCGCTCGGCCACGACGGCGGGCAGGCGGACGGTCACGCGCACACCGTCGGCGGTGTCCTCGCGCTCGAGGTCGCCGGCGACGTCGTGGAGCTCTGACAGCGTCTGGCCCTCGGAGAACGGCACGAGCAGCTCGACGTCCTGCAGCGAGCGCTCGAAGGCGTCCGCGACCGCCTCGCCGAGCTCCTCGAGGCCCTCGCTGGTGACGGCGGACACGAGGAAGCCCTCGGGGTGCCGGAAGGACAGCTCGCGGCGGCGCTCCTCGTCGAGCAGGTCGGCCTTGTTGAGCACCAGCAGGCGCGGCGTCTCGCCGACCCCGATCTCCTCGAGCACGTCGTCGACGGCGCGCGTCATCGCCTCGAGCTCCTCCTCGGTCTCGTGGGCGTCGACGACGTGGAGGACGAGGTCGGCCAGCTTCGTCTCCTCGAGCGTGGCGGCGAACGCGTTGACGAGCTGGTGGGGCAGCTTGCGGATGAAGCCGACGGTGTCCGTCACCAGGTACGTGCGGCCGTGCAGGCGCAGCGTGCGGGTGGTCGGATCGAGCGTGTGGAAGAGGCGATCGCCGACGCCGACGTGGGCGCCCGTCATCGCGTTGAGCAGCGTCGACTTGCCCGCGTTGGTGTAGCCGGCCAGCGCGACGTTGGGCAGGTGCGCGCGTTCGCGCTCGGCGCGCATGACCGCGCGCGTGGACTTGACGTGGTCGAGCCGCCGCCGCAGGGCCGAGATGCGGTCGCGCGCAAGCCGGCGGTCGGTCTCGATCTGGGACTCGCCGGGGCCTCGCGTCCCGATGCCGCCGATGCCGCGGCCGGCGCCGAGACGCTCGAGGTGCGTCCACAGGCCGCGCATGCGGGCCATGTTGTACTCGAGCTGCGCAAGCTCGACCTGGAGCTTGCCGTCGGCGGTGTGGGCATGACCGGCGAAGATGTCGAGGATCACCGCGGTGCGGTCGATCACCGGCATCCCGAGCGCCTCCTCGAGGTTGCGCTCCTGGCGCGGGGTCAGCTCGTCGTCGACGGCGACGAGGTTGGCGTCCGCCGCCTTGAGCAGCGGCTTGAGCTCGTCGACCTTGCCGGAGCCGAGGTAGAGGTTCGGATGCGGCTTCTCGCGGTGCTGGACGAGCTCGCCGACCACGGCGACGCCGGCGGTGCGGAGCAGCTCCTTGAGCTCGGACATGTCGTCGCCGGTCGTCGAGGCCCCGATGCAGTAGGCACGCTGACGCGCCCGCCCAGGGGTGGCCGGGGCGACGTAGCGGGTCGGCGTCGCACGGCCGTCGCGGTGGCGTTCCATCTCCTTCGAGTGTAGGCCGCGGGCTACGCCAGGCCGGAGCGCGCCGGCGCGGGCAGCTTGGCGTAGCGCTCGAGCAGCCGCGCCGTCGGGATGACCATGACGCCCTCGGCCGGATCGCCCACCCAGGTGCCGAGCCCGACGCACAGCGCGTAGGCGGCGTAGGCGGCGGCGCAGGCGTCGATCTCGTCCAGCGTGCGGTGCCAGAGGCCACCGTCATCGTCGACGATGCCCTTGAGCTTGAGCGCCGCGATCCGCTGCTGGCCGCCCGACGGGGTGCGCTTCGGCGGCGGGCGGTGGCCGAGCAGCGCGCAGAAGATCGCGTCGGGATAGGTCTCGAAGACGCGCCCGGCCCGGATCGCCGCGCTCCCGACGTCGCCCTCGAGCGCGCCGTTGGCGCGCTCGGGCACGTAGCGGCCGAGCGGCGCGAGCGCCTCGAACAGCTCGAAGCCGACCGCCATCCAGTCGGGCACGGCGTCCTCGGCGCCAGGCACCGGGTACAGCGGCAACCCGCGCCGGTAGAGCACGGCGTCGCAGACGCGCATCCGCTCGTAGCGGCCGTCGGGCAGGCCGAGCGCGGCGCGGGCGGGCGCGTCCGGGCCGAGCAGGCCGAGCCGGCGGCCGGACGGAGCGTCGATGCCGACGACCGACTCGCCGCGCCCGAAGCCCTGGATCGTTCGCGCGAGCTCCTCGATCGTGCCGGGGGCGTAGAAGGTCGCGACCAGCTCGACCCCCTCGGCCCCCTTGCGCTCGTGCAGGGTGCAGAGCTGCTGGTTGGCGGGGCGGGCCGAGACGTCGATGCCGCAGAAGCGCATCCGCGTATGGTGCCCGCTCATGGCCCCGGGCGACACCGAGCTGGGCGAGCGCCTCGCGGCGAGGACGCTCGAGCTGATCGACATCGCTTCGGAGTCTCGTGACGAGGCGCGGCTCGCGGAGCATGTGGGCGGCCTCCTCCCTGACGCGCGCGACCTCGGCGACACCTGCGTCCTGGCGGGCCCGGAGGGCGCGCGCGTGCTGCTCGGGGGCCACCTCGACACCGTCCCCGCCCAGGGCAACCGCCCGGGCCGGCGCGACGCCGAGCGCGTCCACGGCCTCGGGGCGAGCGACATGAAGGGCGCGCTCGCGGTGATGATCGAGCTCGTCCGCGACTGCGCGCCGTTCGGCGCGCTGTTCTTCGGGCGCGAGGAGCTGCCGGTGACCGAGGGCGCCCTCACCGCCCTGCTCGCGCGCCACCCGCTCTCCCCCGAGCTCGTGGTGATGATGGAGCCGACGGACAATGCGATCCACGCCGGCTGCCTCGGCAACATCAACGCGACCTGGACCTTCCGCGGCCGGGCGGGCCACTCCGCGCGCCCGTGGTTCGCCGACAACGCGATCCATCGCGCCGCCGCCGGGATCACCGCGCTCGCCGCTCACGAGCCCGAGCCGCATGGGTTCGACGGCCTCGAGTTCGTCGAGGTCGCGTCGGTCACCCGGATCACGGGCGGCATCGCGAGCAACGTCGTGCCGGACCTGGCCGAGGCGCACGTGAACTACCGCTACGCGCCCGGGCGCACGCCGCAGGAGGCGGAGGCGCGGCTGGCCGGGCTGTGCGGCGGCGTCGGCGAGCTGCGGATCGACGGCAACGCGCCGTCGGGGCCGGTCGCCCGCGGGCCGCTGGTGGACGCCTTGATCGCCGCGGGCGATCTCGCGATCGCGCCGAAGCAGGCGTGGACGCCGGTCGCCGAGTTCGGGCTCGCCGGCCTGTCCGCCGTGAACTTCGGCCCCGGCGACCCGCCGCAGGCGCACACGCGCGAGGAGTCGATCTCCGTCGCGGCGCTGGTGCGCGGCTACCGGGTGCTCGAGCGGTTTGCGGCCGAGGTGCTGACGTGAAGCCGTCGCCGGTCCTGGCGAGCCTGCGCACGTACCCGTTCGTGCACCTCACCGACGCCAAGCGCCGGCTCGTCGAGCGCGGCGTGCCGGTGCTCGACTTCGGCGTCGGGGAGCCGCGCGAGGACACGCCCGCCTTCATCCGGGAGCGCCTCGCGGCGGCGCTCGAGCCGCGCTCGACCTACCCGCTCGCGGAGGGCCTCCCGGTATTGCGGTCGGCGGTCGCGGACTGGATCGCGCGCCGCTTCGGCCGCGCGCTCGACCCGGACACAGAGGTGCTCCCGACGCTCGGCTCCAAGGAGGCGATCTTCCACCTCGCGCAGGTGGTCGGCGGCGACCTCGTCGCGGTCACGACGCCCGGCTACCCCGTCGCCGAGCGCGGTGCGGCGTTCGCCGGCAAGCAGGTGATCGAGCTGTCACTCGAGGCCGGCCGCGGCTTCCTCCCCGACCTCGGCGCCGTCGACGCGGCGACCTGGGACCGCACCGCGATCCTGTGGCTCAACTACCCCAACAACCCGACCGCCGCGACGGCGCCGCTCGAGCTCTACGAGCAGGCGGCGGCGATCGCGCGCGAGCACGACGTCGTGGTCGCCTCCGACGAGGCCTACTCGGAGATCTACTTCGGCCCCGAGCCGCCCGCCTCGGCGCTGCAGGTCGCCGACCGCCGCAACGTGGTCGCGCTCAACACGCTCTCCAAGCGCTCCTCGATGCCCGGATACCGGTCGGGCTTCGTCGCCGGCGACCCCGAGGTGATCGCGGCGCTCAAGCGCTACCGCCCGAACGTCGGCGTCGCGCCGCCGGAGTTCATCCAGCACGCGGCCGCCGCCGCCTGGGGCGACGAGGCGCACGTCGAGGACGTGCGCGCTCTCTACCGCGCCAAGCGCGAGACGCTGCTGCCGGTGTTCGAGGCCGGCGGCCTGCGCCACGCGGGCGGCGACGCGACGTTCTTCCTCTGGCTCCACGCCGGTGAGCGCGCCGGCCCGCTCGCCGCCGAGCTGCTCGAGCACGGCGTCGTGCTCGCGCCGGGGTCGTTCTTCGGCCCGGCCGGCGAGGGCTTCCTGCGCCTCGCGCTCGTGCCGACGCTCGCCGAGTGCGAGCGCGCCGCGGACCTGCTCGCTTCAGTCGTTGGCGTGCAGGGCGGCGTTGAGGCCGGCCCAGGCGCCTGAGCGCGGCATCGCCTCGACCGCGCCGGTCTGCGAGTTGCGCCGGAACAGCAGGCCGTCGGCGCCCGACAGCTCGAGCGCCTTGACCACCTCGCCGTCGGGCAGCGTCACGCGCGTGCCGCCGGTGACGTAGAGCCCGGCCTCCACGACGCAGTCGTCGCCGAGCGAGATCCCGAGGCCGGCGGTGGCGCCGAGCAGGCAGCGCTCGCCGATCGCGATCACCGCCGTGCCGCCGCCCGAGAGCGTGCCCATGATCGAGGCGCCGCCGCCGACGTCCGAGCCGTCGCCCACGACGACGCCGGCCGAGATCCGGCCCTCGACCATCGAGGCGCCGAGCG
>JBBQLH010000080.1:0-18902 GCA_038327685.1 Solirubrobacterales bacterium | reverse complement strand
GAGACGCGCGCCTACCTCGACCGCCGCGTCCGAGAGGGCAAGACCAAGCGAGAAGCCATGCGCGCCCTCAAACGCCACATCTCGCGCGAGCTCTTCAAACGCCTCGCCGAGGTCCCGTTGACTTCATAGAAGCATCCTTGATCTCCGTCCAGGCCTGGTCCCACGCGCGCCGGCCGTCGGCGGCGAGGTTGGCGTACTGCTGGCCGTTGGTCAGGTCGTCGATCGTGACGTTCATGGAGGGGTCGTCCTTGACCAGGCCCGCGAACGTCTCGTCGGGTCCTTGTAGGGCATCGGGTAGCCCATGTACTCGATGTTCTTCGACGCGTTCTCGGGGTCGAGGACGAAGTCGATGAACGTCAGCGCGGTGCCGGGGTGCTCGGCGTTGGCGGGGATCGCGAAGCAGTCCGTGCCGACCGGGATGCCCTCCTTGCACTTCTGGAAGGAGTAGTTCTCGGGCGTCTTGACCTGGTTGCGGACGTTGACGACGTCGCCGTTCCAGCCGTGGTGGATCCAGGCGTTGCCGTTGACCATGTTCTGCACGTCGTCGGTGGAGAAGCCGCGCAGCTTGGGCTTGAGATCCAGGGCCCACTGCTTGGCCTTCGCGACCGCGGCGGCGTCGGTGTCGTTGAGCTTGTTGCCGTTGACGAGGTTGCCCGCGCCGATGACCTCTTGAAAGTCGTCGAGGAGGTAGGTCTTCTTGCGCGCGGCGTCGATGCCGAGGTCGTTCCAGGAGCCGGTCAGCTTGACCTTGTCCTTGCGGTAGATCAGCCCGGTGGCGTAGAGCGCGTAGGGGACCGTGTGGTCGGCGCCCGGGTCGTACCACGGTTTGGCGAAGTACTCGTAGACCGTCCCGGCGGCCTTGTCGATCTTGAGCAGCTGGTTGGCCTTGCGCAGGCGGTCGGCCCACTCGGACGACGGGAAGATGAGGTCGTAGCGGTTGCCCGAGCGCAGCTTGGCCATCATGCCCTGCATCGAGTCGAAGTTGGACTCGCGCACCTTGACGCCGTAGCGCTTCTCGAACGCCTTGATCAGCTTCGGCTCGAGGTACTCGGACCAGTTGAAGTAGACGAGGTCGCCGTCGGGCACCGCCTTGACGAGACGCTCGGTCGCCTTCTTCGGCGCCTTGGCCTCGTTGCCGACGCCGCAGCCGGCGAGCCCGAGCGCAAGGCCCGCGCCGCCCCGCAGCAGCTCCCGCCGTCGCAGTGGCTCGTTGAAGAGGTCAGATGGCATCGTGCACTCCCTCCGTTCCCAGGCGTTCCTCGACCAGCGCCATGCAGTGCTCGTGCACCCGCGCCGGCGTGACCGCCGGATCGCGGAGCGCGAGCTGGATCGCAAAGCCGTCCATCAGCGCGCCGAGCATGAGCGCGAACTCGACGGGGTCGACGCGCGCGAACTCGCCGGCGGCCTGGCCCTCGCGGACGACGTCCGCGATCGCCGTGCGCCAGCGCCGGTCGAGCCGCTCGCGCGCGGCGTTGACCACGGGGTCGCGCAGCGCGCGCACCCACAGCTCCATCCACAGCACCACCTCGTCGTCGCCCTCGGCGGGCCACATCTCCACGATGCGCGCGAGCCGCGCCCGCGCGCCGTCCAGCCGCGCGAGCTCGTCGCTGAGCTGGGCGTAGAAGCGGTCGTCGGCGGAGGCGAGCGCCTCCGTGAGCAGCTCGTCCTTGGAGGCGAACCAGTAGAGGACGCCAGGGGCGCTCGTGTCCGCACGCTCGGCGACGTCGGCGATGCGCGTGCCGATCACGCCGCGCTCGGCGATCACCTCCGCAGCCGCCTTGAGGATCGCGGGGCGGCGCACGTGCCCGGTGGTCGGTCGGCTCATCGGAGAGTTATCCGAACGACGATTCAGCTAACCTAGCTGCTGGGAGCCCCGGCGCGCAACCCCAGATCACCCGCGAGTGCGTGCCAGACCTCCTCACGCGCCCGCTCCAGCGGCACCGCCGGGTCGCCGAGCAGCGCGCGCACCCCGAACCCGTCGATCAGCGCGAGCGTGCGGTCGGCGATCGCGCCGGCGTCGACGGGGCCGAAGTCGCCGGCCTCGATCGCCTCGACGAGCCACTCGTGCATGCGCGCGTAGAGCTTGGCCGCGGTCGGGCGCAGCTCGGGGTGGCGGACGGCGCGCAGCCACAGCTCCACCCACAGCACCCAGTCGCGCTCCTGCTCGCCGGGCAGCGGGAGGCACTGCTTGACCATCGAGCGCAGGCGCGTCGCCGGGTCGCCCGGTTCGTCGCGCACCGCGCCCGCCGTCTCGAAGGAGTGCTCGAGCGCCTCGGCGAGCAGCGCCTCCCGGGTGGCGAAGTGGTAGTGGACGAGCGCCGTCGAGACCCGCGCGTCCATTGCGATGCGCGCGATCCGCACCGCGTCGATGCCATCGCTGGCGATCCGCTCGACGGCCGCGTCGAGGATCCGCTCGCGCGTGCTCACGGCGACAGGTAGGCCTCGGCGACGAGCTGATCGAAGGCGTGGACGGTCTGCTCGGTCTCCGTGTAGCGGCCGGGGACGTGGCCGCGCGAGCCGATGCCGCGCTGGACGAGCTCGCAGACGTGCCAGTCCTGGCGGTTGACGGTGTCCCAGAACTCGACCGCGTCGGCGGGGTCGAAGCCAGGGCGCGCGATCGTCTCCGGCTCGAAGTACCACTCGCACACGACCTCCGTGCGCCCGGCGCCGCGCGGCCACAGCGTGTGGACCATCACGTAGTCCGGGTGCAGGGAGACGAGCAGGTTGGGGAAGAGCGCGAAGTAGAGGACGTCACGCTGCTCGGTCTCGGTCAGCCCGCCGATCGGCGGCCGGTTCGCGTGGCCGCCATTGGAGGCCATCGTCTCGGCGCCCTCGGTCAGCGTCATCGAGCCCCCGCACCAGGCGCCCGCGCCCTCGTACTCGTCGCCGCTGAGGTAGTGCGAGAGGCGGTTGAGCTCGGGATGCACCCCGGGGCAGTGGAGACACTCGGAGTAGTTCTCGACGATCGCCTTCCAGTTGGCACGCACGTCGTAGGTGATCGCGGCGGCGCGCTCGAGCGCGCCGAGGCGATAGTGCTCGAGGTGCGGGGCGAGATCGCCGAGGTGGTCGGTGAGCGGGCCCGCGGTGCCCGAGACGTCGGCGAAGAGCAGCCCGTGGACCTCCTCCATGCGGAGGCGGTTGAGCCCGGAGGTGGCGGGGTCGAAATTCTCGATCTCGTCCGTGTGCGGCGCGCTCAGCAGGCTGCCGTCGAAGCGGTAGCACCAGGCGTGGTAGGGGCACTGGAGGCGGCGCATCGTGCCCTCGCGCTCTGAGACGAGGCGGGCGCCGCGGTGGCGGCAGACGTTGAAGAAGCCGTGCGCGCGGCCCTCGTCGTCGCCGACGAACAGGAAGCTCTCGTCCTTGATCTGGCGGGTCAGGAAGCGGCCGCGCTCCGCGAGCGGCTGCGCGTGGCCGACGCAGACCCAGCCGCCGAGGAAGAGGTGCTCGGCCTCCCAGTCGGCGACCGCGTCGTCGACGTAGGCGCGCGGCGGCAGCTGGGTCGCCTCGAGCAGCGGCCTGCGGGTCTCCGAGAGCTCGTCGGCGGTGAACGGGGGGGCCATGACGGGCGGGAGCGTATCAAGACTTCGTGCATTTGACTACAAGGTCAGGAAGGGCTAGCTTGCCCGCCATGACCGACTACGACGCGATCGTCGTCGGCGGCGGCCACAACGGGCTCACCGCCGCCGCCTACCTCGCGCGGGCCGGGCTGCGCGTCTGCGTGGTCGAGCGCCGCGACATCCTCGGCGGCGCGTGCGTGACCGAGGAGGTGTGGCCGGGTCAGCGCATCTCGCGGGCCTCCTACGTCGTCTCGCTGCTGCAGCCGCGCGTGGTGGAGGACCTGCGCCTCAAGGAAGTCGGCTACGAGGTCCATCCCCTCGACCCCGCCTACGCGGCCATCGACGGCGACGGGCGCGTGATGTTCTTCCACAACGACCAGGCCGCCACGTGCGAGTCGCTCGCGCGCTTCTCGCGCAAGGACGCCGCGGCCTACCCGGCCTTCGAGGACCTGCTCGAGCGCATGGCCGGCTTCCTGCGCTCGCTGATGCTGCGCCCGCCGCCGGCGCTCGGCTCCAAGCGCCCGGGCGATCTGCTCGGGCTGCTGCGCGAGGCCGGCCGCGCCGCCGGGCTGAGCAAGCGCGACGTCCACGACTTCTACCGCGTGATGACGATGTCGGTCGGCGACCTGCTCGACGACTGGTTCGAGAACGATCTCTTCAAGGGCGCGACCGCGTCGACCGGCGTCGTCGGCGTGTGGGCGGGGCCGCGGACGCCGGGCACCGCCTACAACCTGCTCCACCACGCGCTCGGTGAGATCGACGGCGTGCCGGGGCTGTGGGGGCACGTCAGGGGCGGCATGGGCTCGATCTCGATGGCGATCGCCCGCAGCGCCGAGTCCTTCGGCGCGGTCATGCGCACGGGCGCCGCGGTGCGCTCGATCGACGTGCGCGACGGGCGCGTCCTCGGCGTGACGCTGGAGAGCGGCGAGGAGCTGCGGGCGCCGGTCGTGGTCTCGGGCGCGCACCCGAAGACGACCGTGCTCGAGCTCGCCGGCGCCGAGCACTTCCCCGACGAGGTCGTCGAGGAGCTCCAGCGCTACAAGACGCGCGGCGGGTCGGTGAAGGTCAACTGGGTGCTGTCGGAGCCGCCGCGTTACGAGGGCGTGACCGACGAGGATCGCCACATGCTCCTGCGCTCCGGCGTCGCGTTCTGCCCCTCGATCGACTACCTCGAGCGCGCGTGGCAGGACGCGGTGCGCGGCAGGCCGTCCGAGTCGCCCTACCTCGAGGTCGAGGTCCCGTCGAGCATCGACCCGACGCTGTCGGACGACGGCTCGACGGTGATGACGATGTTCACGCAGTACGGCCTCTACGACGAGGAGGGCTGGCCCGAGGGCTCGCGCGAGTCCTACGCGAAGGCCTGCCTCGACCAGCTCGCGGCGGTCGCGCCGAACGTCAGCGACGCGGTCGTGCACCACGAGGTGCTCGCCCCGCCCGATCTCGAGCGGATCTTCGGCCTGCTCGGCGGCAGCATCTTCCAGGGCGAGCAGGGGCTCGACCAGATGGCGTTCATGCGCCCGACCCCGGCGCTGGCGCAGTACGCGACTCCGGTCGATGGGTTGTACCTCTGCGGCGCGGGGACGCACCCGGGCGGCGGCGTGATGGCGGCCGGCGGCCACAACGCGGCAAAGCGCATCCTGCACGACCAACGCTGGCAGCGTCTGCGCACGCGCGTGCCTCACCGCGATGGTCGCGCGCCGGTCGGGGCGGAGACCGCACGCGGATGAGCGTGACGCTCGACGTGACCGAGCTGACCCCGGCGCAGGCGGAGCTGCACGCGCGTGCGCGGCGGTTCGTCGAGGACATGCTGATGCCGCTCGAGGTGCAGGCCGAGGTCGCCGGGGGCGGGCTGCCGGCGGCCGAGGTGCAGCGGATCAAGGCCGCGGCGATGGCCGCGGAGCTGCACGGCGGGCTGCACGCGCGCGAGCACGGCGGGCAGGGGTGGTCGAAGCTCGAATGGGTGCTCGTCGAGGAGCAGTTCGGGCGCTCGACCAACGCGCTGTCGTGGTACGTGCCCAGCGCCTACAACGTGCTCGCGTCGGGATCGGCGGAGCAGGTCGATCGCTGGCTGCGCCCGGCACTGCGCGGCGAGCTCCACGACGCCTACGCCGTGACCGAGGAGCACACGGGCTCGGACCCCTCGGGCATCGCGACGACCGCGCGGCGGCGCAAGGGCGGCTGGGTGATCGACGGCGAGAAGTGGTTCGTGACCTACGGCGACGTCGCGGCGGTCTACATCGTCATGGCCGACGCCGAGGGCGAGGGGCCGACGCTGTTCCTCGTCGACAGCGAGCGGCCCGGCATCTCGGTGGTCGACAACCCGCCGTTCACGCACACCTATCCGCACGGCCACCCGACGATCCGCTTCGAGCGCGTCGAGGTCGGCGACGACGACGTGATCGGCGGCCTCGGCGCCGGTGACGAGCTGCAGCGCGCGTGGTTCACCGAGGAGCGGATCGGGATCGCGGCGCGCGGCGTCGGCGCGATGTGGCGGCTGCTCGAGGAGGCGACCGCGTGGGCCCTGCAGCGCGAGCAGGGCGGGCGCCGGATCATGGACCACCAGGGCGTCTCCTTCCCGCTCGCCGACTCGGCCGCCGACGCCGCGGCGGGCCGCGCGCTGACGCTGCAGGTGGCGCGGCTGGCCGACGCGGGCGCGGACCCGAAGCTCGTGCACGCGAAGGCATCGATGGCCAAGCTGTTCGTGTCCGAGGCGGCCTGCCGCTGCGCCGACCGCGCCGTCCAGGTGTTCGGCGGCCGCGGCTACCTGCGCACCAACGTGGCCGAGCGCTTCCTGCGCGAGCTGCGCGTCGACCGCATCTGGGAGGGCACGAGCGAGATCCAGCGGCTGATCGTCGCCCGCGCGCTCGAGCGCCGCGGCGTCGAGCGCACCCTTCACTAGTGGACCTCTCCCGGCTCTTCCACCCGCGCTCGATCGCCGTCGTGGGAGCCACGGACCACGGCGACGCGTACGGGAGCCAGACGCTGCTGAACCTCGCGGCGGTCAGGTTCCCCGGACACGTCTGGGGCGTGAATCTGGGCCGCGCGCAGGCGCACGGGATCCCCTGCGTTCCCTCGCTCGCGGACCTGCCCGGCGTGCCCGACGCCGTCGTCGTCGCGATCCCGGCTGCCGGCGTGCCCGCAGTTATCGAGGAAGCGGGTTCGCTCGGCTGCGGCGGGGCGGTGGTGTATGCCGCGGGCTTCGGCGAGGGCGGCAACGCGGAGCTCGAGGAGCAGCTTCGAGACGCGGCCCTGCGCCACGCGTTCCCCGTCTGCGGGCCGAACTGCGACGGACTGATCGCGCTCCATACCCGCGCGGCGCTGTGGGGCGACGCGCTCGTGCCGCGGGAGCCGGGCCACGTCGCGCTCGTGTCGCAGAGCGGCAACCTCGCGGTCAACGCGCTCGCGACCCGGCGGGGGCTGCGGCTGCACACGGCGATCTCGAGCGGGAACGAGACGGTGCTGACGACGCCGGACTACGTCGAGCACCTGTCCGCCGAGCCGGACGTGCGCTCGGTCGCGCCGCTGATCGAGGACGACGGCGACGGCGCCCGCCTCTGCGACGCGGCGCTCGCGCTGGACGTCGCCGCCGAGCCCGAGGTACGCGCCGCCTACCGCGCCGTCGCGAGTCGCAACGGCGCCGGCGCGGTGCTCGTCGAGCGGATGCTGCCTCCGGGAGCGGAGCTGATCGTCGCCGTGCGCCGCGACGCCGTCGTGCCCGCGCTCGTGATCGGCCTCGGCGGCGTCTACGCAGAGTCGCTGGATGACGTCGCCGTCGTCCCGCTGCCCGCCACGCCCGCGCGCATCGAGGCCGCGCTCGCAACCCTCAAGGGCGCCGACCTGCTCACGAGCGCAGACCTTCCCTCCGCCGCCCACCTCGCGGCTGCGCTCGCGACCATCCCCGGCCTCGAGCTGATCGAGTGCAACCCCGTCCTCGTCCACGAACACGGCGCCGTCGTCGTCGATGCCATCGCGAAGGAGACCGCATGAACGCCATCGCGCAGCAACTGGGCGAGGTCGGGCTGCCCGCGCCGGTCAAGGAGCTCGCCGCCCGCGACTGGGATGCGGTCGTCGTCGGCGAGGGCCACAACGGCCTGACCTGCGCGGCCTACCTCGCCCGCGCGGGCCAGTCCGTGCTCGTGCTCGAGCGCCGCGAGCGGCTTGGCGGCGCGTGCACGCTCGAGCGGCCGTTCGCCGACCCCGGCTACATCGTGAGCCGTGCGCGTACGTCGTCGGCCTGCTCGACGACATCGTGATCCGGGAGCTCGCGCTGAACCGACGCGGCCTCCACGTCCACCTCGCCGACCCCAACCTCTGGGTCCCGTTCGAGGACGGCACGTCCTTCGGCCAGTGGGTCGACGACGCCCGCACGCAGGCCGACCTCGACGCGCTGAAGGTCTCGGCGAAGGACCAAGCCGGCTACTGGGCCTACGAGCACCTCTTCGACTCGATCCGCCTCCGCCTGCGCACCGGGGAGCGCGACACGTCCCCTACGACTTCGACTGGGACACCAGGCGCGACGAGGTCGCGCGCGAGTTCATCGACCTGATCGCCCGCTTCGCGCCCGACTTCGAGGCCTGCCTCGAGCACCACGAGGTGCTGGGCCCGCCCGACATCGAGGCGCGCATCTGCCTCACCGGCGGCAACATCTTCCAGGGCGAGACGATGCCCGACCAGATGTGGAAGCACCGGCTACCGGCGCGGACGCCGCTGCCGGGGCTCTATCTCTGCGGTGCCGCGACGCATCCGGCGGGCGGCGTGATCGCCCTCAACGGCCGCAACGCGGCGATGGCGGTGCTCGAGGACGCCCGGGCGGGCGTAGCGCTTTAGCATCCCCCGGGTGAGGCGCGTACTGCCTGCCGTCCTGCTCCTCCTCGGGCTCGCTCCGGCCGCCCAGGCCGCCCCGTTCAGCGTCGGCGCGGGGCAGAACGCCGGCGTCGCGGTCGATGACGGCGGGACGACCTACGTCGGCTGGCAGGTCCACACCGACGAGCCCGGCGACGCGGCCCAGCTCTGCGTCCTGCCGCCGCGCTCGACCCGCTGCGCCTCGAACGTGACGGTCCCGTTCCCGGGCAACGGCTACAACCGCTCGCGCGTCAGCGTGCTGCTGCCGGCGCCGAACGTCGTCGACGTGATCATGCCGCGCACGAACCTCGGCGGCGCGTTCTCCTTCCTCGCCCGCTCCGTGGACGGCGGGCGCACGTTCGGGCCGGCGGTGCGGATCTCCGGCGAGGCGTTCGCGGAGGGTGTCCAGGGGGCGGGCGGGCGCGTCGCGCTCGTCGACGGGCCGACGACGCTGCGCAGTGGCCTGTTCTCGCCCGCCGGCGCCGACGCTCGCGCCGAGGGCAGCCCGCTCGGGCCATTCCTCGAGGGCGTCTTCAACGACGTCGCGGTGTCGGGCGACGCGGTCCTCTCGGCCGGTTCGGATGCCGCCAAGACGCACGCCTTCCGCCTGGCTCCGGGCGCCAACCCCAACGACCCGGCCGCCTGGCAGCAGATCGACCCGGCGGTCGCGCGCCAGCCACAGGTCGCCGGGCTCCCGAGCGGCTTCGCCGTGATGCTCGAGCCGTCGTCCGAGCCCGCGGGCTCGCTGTTCGTGCAGCGCCTCGAGGGGGCGGCCTGGTCGCCGCCGGTGCCGATCGGGCCCTCCGTCAACAACGTCGACTTCCAGTTGCTCGGCAACGCGAAGGGGCGCCTGACCGCGCTCATCGCCTATCCGGGCTCGGCCTACCGCCTCGACTACGCGACCTCGACCGACGGCGGGTTGCTGTGGTCATCGCTCGTGACGGTCGCGCACTACCCCGACTATCCCGACCACCTCGAAGCCGCCATGGCGAGCGACGGCCGCGGCGCGGCGGCCGTCGACCTCTCGCTCGGCGACAAGTCGATCCGGGTCGCGCGCTTCAGCCCGCGCTCGGCCGCCGTCGCGCGCCGCCGCTTCAAGCAGGCGCGCGTGCAGGTCCGCAGCGTCTGCGACGGCGACAAGCTCTCGCTCGTCGTCGAGGCCGCGCGCGGCAACCGCCGCGTCGCGCCGCAGACGGTCCTGCGCCGCGCCCGCTTCGGCCGCGCCCGCGGGGCCCGCCGCGGCTTCCGCACACGCTTCCGCGCGAGCTACGAGATGCGCCGCCGGCACGCGCGGATCCCCGTCCGGGTCACCCCGCGCCGCGGCAAGGCGCGGACGCTGCGCCTGCGCGTCCGCCGCTGCGGCGCGACGCGCTGATGTCCGTCGAGCTCAACGCGGCCAACATCCTCACGCTCGTCCGCGTCGCGCTGATCCCCGTGCTGGTGGCGGTGCTGCTCTCGACGCTGCCGGAGTCCGACCTGCTCGCCGCCCTCGTGTTCATCGCCGCCTCGGCCACGGACGCGCTCGATGGCTGGCTCGCGCGCCGCCGCTCGATGGTGACCGCGTTCGGCAAGCTGATGGACCCGCTCGCCGACAAGCTGCTGATCACCGCCGCGCTCGTCTCGCTCGTCGCCCTCTACCGCCTCGACGCATGGGTGGCGATGGTGATCATCGCGCGCGAGTTCGCGGTCACCGGCCTGCGGATGCTCGCAGTGGAGCAGGGCCACGTCATCTCCGCCAGCGTCTGGGGCAAGCTCAAGACGACGACCCAGGTCGCGATGGTGCTGGCGCTGATCTGGGTCGATCGCCCGGCGCGCTGGGTCGACATCCTCGTCTACGTCACGGTGGCGATCACCGTGCTCTCCGGGGCCGACTACTTCTACCGGCTGCGCAACCTGCTCGCCGAGGAGGGACCGCCGCCGCCTCAGGTCGTCCCGTCGAGCCACTCACGCATCGAGACGTGATGCGAGGCGGACTCGCCCGTCGCGAGCTCTGAGCGCAGCTCGCCGAGCAGACCGAAGCGCTCGGCCACGACGTTGTGCTGGTGGATCGACTCGAGGTTCTCCTGGCGGCCGGAGACGAAGGCGTCATCACCGAGGTCCGGGAAGGCGGCGACGACCCCGGCGATCATCTCGCGCACGCAGTCCTCGACGAAGCGCGGCCGGCGATGGGCCTTCTCCACCACCGCGGCCTCGTCGGAGCGCTTCATGAGCTCGTAGATCTCCGAGGACATCGAGGCCTCGACGATCTCCACGAGCCGGAGCGCGTCGATGTCGGCGTCGCAGCTCTCCGGGCAGCCGACGCGCAGCGTGCCGAGCCCGCGCTGGTTGTGGGTCGCGACGGGCACGGACGCGAAGACGCGCTCGATCTCGTCGTCGGAGAACCCCTGCTCGACCATCCGCTCGCGCGAGGACGCTTGAACCAGCTCCTGCGCGCACGGGCAGGCGGTCATCCCGGCGGCGGTGACGCCGATCAGCCGCCGCGTGCCGGTGGGGCCGGCGACGGCCGAGCCGTGCAGCGTGTAGATCTCCTGCGTCAGGATGCCCGAGACGGGCGCCGGCTTGTGCTCCGGATAGCGGGCGGTGATCGTCACCTCGGCCGTCTGCGCGTCCTGGCGCTCGCGCACCTTCTCGGCGATGTGCTGGGCGAGCGTCTCGGCGCGGAAGCTGCACTCGCCGAGGATCACCTCGCCGATCGCGTCGTTGACCACCTCCTCGAAGCGCGACATGTGGGCGCCCTTCTGGCGGGGGCCGAGGTCGACGAAGCACTCGAGCTGGGCGGAGAACAGCTGCTCGACCCCGTCCTGGCGGATGCGGATGACCTTCTCGACCCCGGTGACGCCCACACGTGACAGCGAGAGCGAGAGGGCGGGCGCTCGGGCCTGGACGTCCTCGACGGCGATCGGAGCACTCGGATATTCGTCCATATGGGCAAGGGTACTGGCCCGTTTGTCCGGCCCAGCGCCCAAAAGGCGACCCCGATGCCCCAAGGTTTTTCCAAGGCGAGCTCGGATTTCCGTGCTACAAAGCAGGACGACGGCACAGGGCAGCCTCCGGCCCGGCACCGATTGAGGCCTTTATTGCCCGGCCCTACGCGGTCTAAACCGCGAAGTGGAAGTTCTTCCACCCAGACATAGAGGCAGGAACGCCTCGCAAGGCATGAGGCCTACGAAGCGTTCGAAAGAGATGTTCGTCTCGGAAGATGAGGGTTTGGCAACAAAGACAGACGTATTGCTGGCGGGCGACGCCTCGATCACGGAGATCGATGAACTCAGGCCGCTCATCGCCGAAGGTCAGGAGCGCGGTTTCCTGACGTTCGAGCAGATCGCCACCGCGCTGGAAGAGGTGGAGGTCTCCAAGGAGCAGGTCACGGAGCTGCACGCCTATCTCGAAGGCGAGGGCATCGACGTGGTCGGCGCCGATGGCAAGCTCGCAACGTCTGAAGGAGGCCGCTTCGAGCCGGCCGCCGGCAGGCCGGAGGCGAAGACGCCCGATGCGCCGCGCAAGCCGGAGATCGACCTCACGGTCGAGCCGTCGCTTGATTCGCTGCGCCTCTACCTGCGGTCGATCGGCCGCGTCCAGCTGCTCACCGCGGACCGCGAGGTCGCGCTCGCGCAACGCATCGAGCGCGGTGACCTGGCCGCCAAGCAGGAGATGGTCGAGGCGAACCTGCGCCTCGTCGTCTCGATCGCCAAGGGCTACCTGGGCCGCGGCCTGTCGTTCCTGGACCTGATCCAGGAGGGCTCGCTGGGGTTGATCCGCGCCGTCGAGAAGTTCGACTACCGCCGCGGCTACAAGTTCTCGACCTACGCGACGTGGTGGATCCGCCAGGCGGTCACCCGCGCGATCGCGGACAAGGGGCGGACGATCCGCATCCCGGTCCACATGGTCGAGAAGCTCAACAAGGTCGTCCACGTCGAGCGCCAGCTCGTCCAGGAGCTCGGCCGCGAGCCGACCCCGGACGAGATCGCCAAGCAGCTGGAGTGCACCTCGCGCGAGGTGCGCGAGATCCTGCGCATGGCCCAGCAGCCGGTGTCGCTGGAGAAGCCGATCGGCGAGGAGGAGGAGTCCGAGCTGGGCGACTTCGTCGAGGACGAGTCGGCCGAGTCGCCGTTCGAGAGCGCGTCGACCAACCTGCGCAAGGAGAACGTGCGCAAGGCGCTCGACGCCCTCCCGCAGCGCGAGCGCGAGGTCATCGAGATGCGCTTCGGGCTCACGGGCGCCCGCCCGTACACGCTCGAGGAGGTGGGTCGCGCGTTCAACGTCACGCGCGAGCGCATCCGGCAGATCGAGAACCACACGCTCAAGAAGCTCGAGTCGCTCCCGGAGGCCCAGCGCCTCCGCGACGCCGGCTAAGCCATCGCTTGCGTTCCACCGGGGCGGCGGGCCCCGGCGGATCGCTAGAACCAGTCCGGGGGCTTGCCCCTCCCCGGGTCGAGCCGGACGGGGAGAAGCTCCACTCCCGCCTCCGTCCGCGGCGGGCCGAGGATCTCGGCATGCACGCCGAGCGTGCGGTAGCGCTGCACCAGCGGCGTCGAGGCGACCCCCGCCAACACGCTGTAGCTGCGGGCGCGCGCCTTCTGCCAGGCGAGCGCGAACAGGCCGCCCCACGCCCGATAGGAGGGATCGCCGCGGAATGCGGGGCCGACGAGCAGGCGGCCGACGTCGACGACCTCGCCACGCGGGTCCACGTCGAGGTCGAACGCGTCCTCCGTCGGCAGACGGCGGCCCGGGACGGGCAGGGCGAGCCGCATCGTGGCCACCAGCGCGGTGCCGCGCCAGGCCGCGAGCTGCAGCGCGTGGTCGTCATAGGGGTCGGGCTCGAGGACGTCGGCGAAGTGCCGGTGGCGCAGCCGGTGCACGGCGCCGAGCTCGACGATCGTGTGGGCGACGCCGACGCGCACGCCCGCGCGCAGCAGCAACTGCCCCGCGAGCGCGTCAAGCGCCGCGATGCCCGGGGGGACCTCAGTCCGCACCGACACCCATCCCTCCTCCTCTCACCTGCCGATACTAAACTGCCATCGCACTCGGGGGGATGTCCGAGTGGTTAAAGGAGACGGGCTGTAAACCCGTTGGCTCAGCCTACGCAGGTTCGAATCCTGCTCCCCCCATCCACCTCCTCCGCTGGACACCAGCGGACATGTCCGGCCAGAGCAGGGAAAACGCTCCGCTCACGCCGGACATCCCCGGACACCGCAGGACGCCGGAAACCCGCAAGGAGCGACCGGCTCTAGACCCCTTAAGGGGATTTTCGGGGGACAACCCCGACCGTTTAGGGGGACACGGGGTCTCCGGGGGACCCGCAGACGCGACGTCGGCCCGGGTGCCGCTCGGCGCGTTTCAGCAGCGAGCGGGACGCCGCAGGTGCGAACCCTCGCCGGACGCGCTCGCGCTGGCCGACCAGTTCCGTCGGCGCGTCGTTTCTCGCTTCGCGCCGCAGCGTCAGGGCTGACCCTTCAGGTCGCTTGTCGCGGGCCGCCGGCATACACGCCGCAGAACGAAAAAGACCGGTGGCCAAATCCCGGTCTTTCGCTGCGGTCTTCCGACCACACAGTGCTCCGCGAGGAGCACCCACATATGAATTGTCCGCCAACTGTAGCCGTGCGCCGGACGGATCGCCAACCCCTTTTGAGGGGTGGGGTCCTCGCGTGTCTGTTGAGGCCCGCTTGCGGCTGCTGGCGGCTGGTCCAGCTGCTCCGCGAGCGTCTGCTCGTGAGCGCTGCGTTCTCCGCGCGCCCGGTGCCGTCGGGCGCTGGCGGTGCCGCTGGAACGCGCATCGCTTCCCCGCCCCGGGGCGCCTGGTCGTCGTTGGTATCGGCCGGCGCGTGCGCCGCTGCCGGACGAGCCGGGCCGCTTGGTGGTGTGCGCCTTGCTGGGTCGTGCGCGTCGTGCGCGCGGTTGTGTCACGCCGGGTGATGATCGGATCGAGACGCGGATCTACGCGGTCAAGCGCTACCTGTTCCGGCTCGGTCACGCCGGCCGGTCGGCGCGGTTTGCGACCTCCGTGGAGCAGCTCGTGTTCGGGTTGGCGCCGGTGATGGCCTGGGGCCCTGTTCCCCGCGGTGGCCCTGAGCGGACGCGGTTCGTGCGCGCGCATCGCAAGAGCGTGCAGCGCTGGCTCGATGACCTGCAGGCTGCGGGAATCGTCGCGCACGTGCCTGAGCGCGACGGGCGGGGGCAGTGGTGGCGCACGCAGATCGTGCTGCTCGAGGCGGGCGACCCGACCGCTGGGGAGTTGCGCGTCGCGCGAGCTCGCGCGCGGGGTTGGCGGCGCCGCGAGCGCGGCCGGCGCCGCGTGTCGCGGGTCGCGCCGAGCTTGGCGGCGATCCGTGGGCGGAGCGGCGTACCGGGCCGCTCTTCTCGCTTGAGCGTTGCTCGGGCTCGGGGTCGGGTCGTGCACGAGCTGCGGCGTCGGGCGGTTGTGGAGGCGCAGATCGCGCGTGCCGGCGAGCTGCGCACGGGTTGTGGACTTCTGACGCATCCCTTCGGAGCGCCTCCTACGTCGGCGGAGACGTCTGTAACCCCGAGGCGTTCACGGAGATCAGCAACGCCGGAGAGTGCGGCGCCGCTCGCCTGGTGTTCAGCGCAAGCGTTGATGAAGCAGGGAGCGTTGGTCGAAGGGACGGGCGCGCACGCGGACGCGGCCGGCGCACGGGCGGTAGCCGCGACGCGACACGCCTCGAAAGAGCCCAGTGAGGAGATCGAGCGCCTCCCGCCCGGCGACTTCGACGCCCTGGTGCGTCGCCGCGTCGCGGCCCGAGCCCACCAGCAGGCGTGGCGGGCGTCCGCGATCCGCGCCCAAGCCTCGCACCGGGCGGCTGAGGTCAGGGCATGGCCGGCGGGCCGTACCCGCCCGCTCGGTCGTCTGCGCGAGGCGTGGGTCGTGAACCGGTACGGGCTGGCCAGGGTCGCCGAGTCCGGCGCCGCTGCCGCCGGCCCCAACCGCCCCGCACTCGGCCGGCTGGTCCGCCGCGCGATCGGGCTGTACGAGGCACACGCCGAGCATCGCCCCCCTGGCTGGCCAACCAGCGGCGCGGCCGCGTTGTGCGCGCTTGCCGCGCTAGGGCGCGCCGACTGGCTCGCCGGTGACGTTGCGCGGCTGCTGATGTTGGCCAAGGGTATGCGGGCGACCGCGCTCGCGCACGACGCCGACCGGCTCGGCCGGGCCAGCGAGCGTGCGGCACGACGTGCAACACCACCGGAAACCCGGATCACGTTCCGGACCCGGCGGCCGCGGATTGAGACGGCCGAGCAACGCCGTCAGCAGGTGCGCGATGCCGTGTTGCTCGCCGGCGGCAACCCGGCCGGATGGCCGAACGCGGACCTGGCTCTGGAACACATCCCGGCGCTGCGCGTTATCGCCGGCGAGCCTCAGCTCGTCGATCGCGACCGCTACGCCGAGCTCGACGGAGTCGGCGCGCGAGCTCAGCGCTACCGCACCGAGCTCACCCGCGGCGACTGGCAACTCCCGCCCGACTGGACCACGACCCAGAACCGACCCCCAGGCCCGAAGGAGGCCCCGACCCGATGACCCCGCACACGTCCATCCGGCCACCCGATGCGCAGCGCCGGCGCCCATCCGCACGAGCCCGTCAACACACGCAGCAACACGCGACCGCGTTGCCGCGGTCGTGCCGTCATGCAATCCAGGTGCCGCCCGTCGAGCCGCGCGGCACCCGCCTGCACCGCGTGGTATGCGCAGCTGCGCGCGTGAGCAGCTGCGCGGATGCGCGTCGGTCCAGCTGCGCACGTCCTCGCCTGCGTTCCTGCGCAGTCAGGCAGCCGCGCAGCAGGGCGTCTGCTCAAGTGCGCATTTGCGCATCTGCGCAGCTCGCACCTATCGGAGGCCGGTCATGAGCGCGGTGGTGGTCGCGGTGCTCAACCGCAAGGGCGGCGCCGGCAAGACGTCACTCACCAAGGATCTCGGGTTCGCGCTCGCAGAGCTCGGCGTCCGCGTCGTGCAGGTCGGCCTGGATCCCCAGTCCTCGCTCGAGGTGCTCGCCGGCTTGGGGTCAGACACGCCGCCCGAGTGCACCGTCAGCCGTCTGCTGATGCCCGAGGAGTTCCGCGGCAGCCCGCTCGAGGCCGTCGTGCACGCAACGCCGTGGGGGACGGAGCTGATACCGGCCAGCAAGGCCCTCGCGACCGCCGAACGGGCCCTCGGTGACCCCAGCCGCGGCGGCGCCAACCAGCGCCTCAAGCGCGGACTCGAGCGCCTCAACATCGACGGCCGGTGGGAGCTCGTGCTGATCGACTGCCCGCCCGGGATGACGCCGCTGACGATGAACGCGCTCGTCGCCGCCGAAGCCGTCCTCGTCCCGACGCAGCTCGACTTCCTCTCCGTCGCGGGCCTAGCGCTGCTGATGGAGACCGTGGAGGAGGTCCGCGAGTACGACAACCCTCGACTCCGATACCTCGGGATTGTCGGCACCCAGGCCGACGAACGTACCCGCCACGCACGCGACGTCCGCGCGCATCTCGAAGAGCTCTTCGGCGCCAATGCCGGCGGTGCGTTGTGCCGGACCGTGATCCGCCACAGCACCCGGGTCCGGGACGCGCACGCCGCGCACCTCGCCGTCGGCCAGTACGACCAAGCACACCCGGTCAGTCGGGACTACCGCGAGCTCGCGCACGAGGTCGCGGTACGCGCCCGACTCGCCACCCCGTCGCTGGGAGTCGCGCGATGAGCGCTCAACGTGGCAATACCCGCGCCGCCGTCGCCGGTCTGTTCGCCGAGCATTCCGTGACCGGCGGGCTCGCGGGCCGCACCGAGCCAGCACCCTCGCGAGACACCGGGAACGGGAACTCCAGCGATGCGCTGAGGCTCACGCGGGTGCGGCTCGGCGTCGAGCTCACCGAGCAGCAGACCGGGTACCTCCGCGCGCTCTCGCGCCCGGCCAGGACGGGCGGACCGCGGACCCTGGGCAGCAAGTTCGTAGCGACCGCCGTGCTCACCGCCGCGATCGAGCTGCTCGAACGCGTCGACGTCGACATGCACGGCGTGGCCGCCGGCGACCTGGCCGAGATGACCCAGCGCGCACGGGACGCGCTCATCCGCGCCGCTCTCCACGACGACGTCAAAGGAGAGACGCGATGACGCAGGCAACCCAAAACCGGGGGCACGGCCACGGGACGGCACGAGCGACCAGTCTGGCTCCGCAGAGACACCGTACGGCGAGTTCGGGGTCACCGCCGAGCGGGTCGCGCCGGGGTTCAGGAATGGGGGTGGCGCTATGCAATGCGCTATGCAACGGGTTGCATAGCGCCCGCCCGCTGATCCCCGATTCTGGCGTGCTTTTTCGGGCGTCCTGGATCCAGATCGGGGATCAGCGGGCGGCCGAAGTGGTCGAGGGACAACAAGACAGAGACAGAACAGACAGACAAGAACCAGAAGGCAACAGCAGCACCAACGCCAGCGCGGCGGGAAGAAAGAGAACGCCGGGGCGCGTGGTGGGGGTGTGAGGCGTGACGTGTGGGCTGGTTGAGGTGAGTGGCCGGGGCGGCAAGCCGCGTGGGCCGGGGCCGCGCAGCGTCGACGCGTTGCGGTGGCTGTCACGGGTGGAGGTTGCAGGCATCGAGCCGATGGGGCGCGCACTCGGGTTCGGGTGGCGCGCGACGTACTCGCACATCCAGCGCCTCGCCGACGCGGGGCTGCTTGAGCGCGTCCACGACCGCGACGGCAGCGTCGTCGCGATCACCCGCGAGGGCCGCCGCGCCATCGGCGCCGACGGTGGCGACAGCCGGCTCGCCGCGACGCGCGGGTCGGGGCTGCGGCATGCCCGCGCCGTCTCGTGGGTTACGGCGCTGTTGACGCTGCGGGGCCGCGAGTGGGTCAGCGACCACGAAGCCCGCGACCTGCCGGAGTGGCAGATCCCAGTGATCTGGACCCACCATCGCGCCACCCATCGCCCCGACATCGGCGCGACCATCGCCGGCGCACGGGTCGCGGTCGAGGTCGAGCTCAGCCACAAAGCGCCGCGGCGGTTGCGCGCGATCCTCGCCGGTTACGAGCACGCGATCAGCAACGGCGGCCTACCCGGCGGCGTGCTGTACGTCTCGGACCGCGCCGACGTGCTCGCGGCCGTCGAGCGCGCCGCCGCGCGCACCGGGGTGCCACCCGATCGATTCCGCACCCGTGCGCTCGCCGCCGTCTACGCAGACGTCCGTTGCCCCGCTCGTAGATAGGCGGCGCAGGGTGTCGAGCGCGTCGCAATCCCGAGCTTCGTGGGATTGGAGACCATCACCCTAAGCCCGTCGAGATTGCCTCCCGCGCAGAGGGGATTCTCTCGCGGTGAGCAGTCCCGGGTTTGACGGAGACGGGGTTAGGTGGGTTCAGTGTCCTTGCTTTGTTGATCATGGGGATGTTTGTCAAGGCCGGTCGAATTGTGGACCACTCGCGCCGGTCGAAAAGTGGACCGCTTCTTGATCCTGTTTGGGGACGCCGGGCCGGCGTCAGCCGGTCCCGGGCTCGGTCGGGAGGGCATGAGAGTGCCGTTTGGGGTCCTG
>JBBQLH010000079.1:0-19497 GCA_038327685.1 Solirubrobacterales bacterium | reverse complement strand
AGTCGGCGCGCGAGCTCCAGAAGGTCGTCTCGAGCGTCTTCCGCGAGCGCCAGGTCTTCCGCATCGATCACTACCTGGGCAAGGAGACCGTCCAGAACGTCCTCGCGTTCCGCTTCGCGAACCTGATGTTCGAGCCGGTCTGGAATCGCAACTACATCGACCACGTGCAGATCACCGCGGCCGAGGACATCGGCATCGGCTCGCGCGCGGGCTACTACGACTCCTCCGGCGCGCTGCGCGACCTCGTCCAGAACCACATGCTCCAGCTGCTGACGCTGCTGTGCATGGAGCCGCCCGCCTCCTTCGACGCCGACAAGGTCCGCGACGAGAAGGTGAAGGTGCTCGACGCGATCACGCCGATGACGCCCGAGGACGTCGAGCGCTGCACGGTGCGCGCGCAGTACACCGCGGGCTCGCCCGGCGGCGAGGACGTGCCGGGCTACCTCGAGGAGGACGACGTCCCCGACGACTCGCAGACCGAGACCTACGCGGCGCTCAAGCTCGAGGTCCACAACTGGCGCTGGGAGGGCGTGCCGTTCTTCCTGCGCACCGGCAAGCGGCTCTCGCGCAAGACGACCGAGATCGCCGTCCAGCTCAAGCCGGTGCCGCACCTCGCGTTCGCCTCGGACGGCTCGGTCGGCGTCCAGCCCAACCTGCTGATCCTCGCCGTGCAGCCGAACGAGGGCGTCTCGTTGTCGCTGGGGGCGAAGATCCCCGGCTCGCGGATGCGCATCCGCCCGGTGAACATGGAGTTCCTCTACGGCTCCTCGTTCATGTCACAGTCGCCCGAGGCCTATGAGCGCCTGATCCAGGACGCGATGCGCGGCGAGGCGACGCTGTTCACGCGCGACGACGAGGTGATCGCCCAGTGGTCGATCATCGACCCGATCCTCGAGGCATGGAAGGCGGGCAAGCCGCCGGTGTCCTCCTACGCGGCCGGATCGCCCGGGCCGCCCGACGCCGACGAGCTGATCGCGCCGCGCGAGTGGCGCGGCCTGTGACCGCGGCGCCATGAGCGAGGAGGTCTGGCGCGAGCGCGACACGACGCCGAGCAAGGTCGAGGCGGCGCTGCGCAGGCTCCTGACCGAGCGCTACCACGACGAGGACGCCTTCGTCCCGGCGCGCGTGCTCAACCTCGTCGTGGTCGTGGACGGCGAGTTCCGCGGAGAGGTCGAGAACCGGCTCGAGCGCATCGGGCGCTACCACCCGTCGCGGCTCGTGCTGTGCTCCGTGCACCCGCGCCGCACCACGATGGACGCGTGGTGCAGCGTCGCCGCCGAGAAGACCGAGGGCCCGTTCTCGCTCGGCCGCGAGCGCGTCGAGCTCGACATCGGCGAGCGCCATCTCAAGTCGCTCGACACGATCGTCGACGCGCTGCTCGTGCCCGACCTGGCGACGCTCGTGTGGGCGCCGCACGGGCATACGGAGGCGGTCGACTCGCTGAGCCGGCTGATGCAGGTCGTGCTCGTCGACTCCCAGGACGAGCCCGAGCTCGCGGCGGCGCTCGCGCGCACGGCCGAGCTGCTCGAGAGCGCCTACGTCGTCGACCTCGCGTGGCTGCGCTCGACGCCGTGGCGCGAGCGCGTGGCCGCCGCCTTCGATCCGCCGCCGCTGCGCCGCGGGCTGTCGGAGATCTCGGGCGTCACGGTCCGGCACCGCGCCGACTCGACCGCGGCCGCGGTGCTCTTCTGCGGCTGGCTGAGCTCGCGCCTGGGCTGGCGCCCGGGCTCGCTCTCGCAGGGTGGCGGCAAGCACCGCAGCGGTCACGCGCGGGCGCGCCGCGGCGAGATCTCGCTGCGGCTCGACGAGGTCGAGCAGCCAGGCGCTCCCGGCCTCGCGGGCGTGACGATCGAGATGGCCTCGGGCTGGTCGGTGTCGCTCGACCGCGGCCCGGGCGGGCTGCAGTCCGTGCGCCGCGCCCGCGACGGCACCGAGCAGGTGTGGACCGTGCTCGGGGCCTCCCGCGGCGAGGCGGGGATCCTCGGCGAGGGCGTTCGCCAGGCGCTGCTGCGCGACCCGACCTACAAGCCGGCGCTGTCTGCCGCGCGCGCGATGGTCGCGTAGGCTGCCTCGTCGCATGAGGCAGATCTCGGTCGTCGAGGATCCCGGGGCCGCGGTCGCCGAGCGGCTCACCGCCGTCGCGGAGCAGGGCGGCCAGATCGTCCTCACCGGCGGGTCGACGCCGCGCGACGCTTACGCGATCGCGGCCAAGCATGACGCGGACTGGAGCGGCGCGACGGTCTGGTTCTCCGACGAGCGCTGCGTCCCCCCCGACGACGGGGACTCGAACTTCGGCATGGCCGACCGCGCGCTGCTCTCGCGCCTCACGCGACCTCCGCGCGTGATGCGGATCGAGGGCGAGCTCGGCCACGAGGCGGCCGCCGGGGCCTACGAGGCGCTGCTGCGCGAGCATCTCGGCCCCGATCCGCGCCTCGACCTCATCCTGCTCGGCATGGGGCCGGACGCGCACGTCGCCTCGCTGTTCCCGGGCAAGCCCGAGCTCGAGGAGACGCGCCGGCTCGCGGTCGGCGTGCCGCTCGCGGGCCTGGCGCCCCAGGTCCCGCGCGTGACGCTCACGCTGCCCGTCATCAACCGCGCCCGCGTCGTCGACTTCCTCGTCTCGGGCGCCGACAAGGCGCAGGCCGTCGCGCGCGCCTTCGGCGACCCGCCCGACCCCGAGGCCCCGGCCGCGCGCGTGCGCCCGGAGGACGGCTCGATCTTCGTCTTCGTCGACGAAGCCGCGGCCGCGGCGTTGTAGATGGAGGGCCAGTTCATCGGCCTCGACGTCGGGGGCACGAAGATCGCCTCGGCCACGCTCCAGAACGGCAAGCTCACGACGCGCGAGCTGATCAAGACCAACGTGGCGGACTCCGACGCGCTGGTGGCCCAGCTGGTCGAGCTGATCGGTCACCTGCGCTCCGACGAGACCGTCGCGGCCGGGGTCGGACTGCCGTCGATCATCGAGTTCGAGACCGGCCGCATCGCCCACAGCGTCAACATCCCGCTCCAGGACGTGCCGTTGCGCAAGCTGTTGACGGAGAAGGCCGGGATCCCGGTCTACATCGAGAACGACGCATCGTGCGCCGCGCTCGCCGAGGCGTTCGACGAGGACGGCAGCCTCGTGTGCCCGAACCTGGTCATGATCACCGTCGGGACGGGTATCGGCGGCGGCCTGGTGTTCAACGGGCGGCTCTACCGCGGGGCGACGAGCGCCGCCGAGATGGGCCACACCGTGATCGGGCTCGACCTCGAGGACGGCGCCCCGGTCCCCGAGGGCAAGCACCCGCTGCCGGGGACGCTCGAGTACCTCGCCGCCGGCCGCGCGCTCGATCGCCTCGCCGAGCGCGAGGCGCGCGAGGAGGAGGACTCCTTCCTCGGCAAGCGGCTGACGCAGGACGGGGAGGTCACCGGCCACGACGTCGTCGACGGCGCCAAGGCGGGCGACGCCGACGCGCTGCGCGTGCTCGACATCCTCGGCCAGCGGCTCGGCATCGGCATCGCCAACGCGATCAACCTGTTCGATCCGCAGGAGATCGTGATCGGCGGCGGCGTCTCGACCGCCGGCGACCTGCTGCTCGAGCCGGCGCGCGCCGTCGCGGAGCGCTACACGGTGCCGGGGCTGGGGCGGCACACGACGATCCGGCTCGCGCGCCACGGCGCTCAGGCCGGCGTGCTGGGCGCGGCGATGGTCGCGGCCCAGGAGGAGGAGCGGAGCTAGCGATGGCGCGCGCCGGCGAGGATCACGACGGCTACCTCCCGATCGCCGAGCACGGCCTCGTGGGCGACCTCCACTCGGTCGCACTCGTCGGGACGAACGGCACGATCGACTGGTACTGCTGTCCGGCGTTCGACTCGCCGAGCGTGTTCGGCGCGATCCTCGACAAGAACAAGGGCGGCTTCTACGCGCTGAGCCCGGCCGGCGAGGCGTGGACCTCCAAGCAGCTCTACTTCCCCGACACCAACGTGCTGATCACGCGCTTCCTGACCGAGCAGGGGGTCGGGGAGGTGCAGGACTTCATGCCGATCGACAAGGCCGAGATGGCGCTGCACCGCCACCGCCTGATCCGCCGCGTCGTCGTCGTGCGGGGCCACATGAGCTTCCGGATCGAGGTGCAGCCGCGCTTCGACTACGGCCGCGCCGAGCACGAGGTCGAGATGCACCCGCATGGTGTGCTGTTCCGATCGCCAGACCTCTCGCTGGCGCTCGAGGGCGCGATCGCGCGGACGATGGGCCACGAGCGGACACTCGAGCGTCGCGGCTCCGGCGTCTACGCCACGTTCGACCTCGCCGAGGGCGACTCGCAGACGTTCGTGCTCGAGCGCGTCCCCCAGGACCACATCTGCCGGCCGCACTCCGAGCGCGAGACGGGCGCGGCGTTCGAGGCCACCGTCGCCTACTGGCGCCGCTGGGTCGGGCAGTCGAGCTATCAGGGCCGCTGGCGCGAGATGGTGCTGCGGTCGGCGCTGACGCTCAAGCTGCTGACCTACGCGCCGACCGGCGCGCTGGTCGCGGCGCCCACCACCTCGCTGCCGGAGAACCTCGGTGGCGAGCGCAACTGGGACTACCGCTACACCTGGATCCGCGACGCCGCGTTCTCGCTCTACGGGCTGCTGCGGCTCGGATTCACCGAGGAGGCGGGGGCCTTCATGGGCTGGCTGACCGATCGCATGAGCAACTGGAGCGACGGGCCGAGCGGGCCGTTGCAGATCATGTACGGGATCGACGGACGCTCCGAGCTGCCCGAGACGACGCTCTCGCACTGGGAAGGCTACCGCGGCTCGGCGCCGGTGCGGATCGGCAACGCCGCCACCGACCAGCGCCAGCTCGACATCTACGGCGAGATGATCGACTCGGTCTACCTGTACAACAAGTACGGCAAGCCGATCTTCTCCGACACCTGGGACAACCTGCGGCGGATCGTCGACTGGCTGTGCGAGCACTGGGACCAGGCCGACGAGGGCATCTGGGAGACCCGCGGGGGCCAGAAGGACTTCACCTACTCGCGGCTGATGTGCTGGGTCGCGCTCGAGCGCTCGATCCGAATGAACCGCGCCCGCGGCCTGCCCGGCGACATCGTGCGCTGGCTGGCGGAGCGCGACCGCATCTACAACCAGATCATGCAGAAGGGCTGGAGCGAGAAGCGCCAGGCGTTCATCCAGCACTACGGCTCAGAGGTCCTGGACGCCTCGATCCTGCTGATGCCGCTCACGCTCTTCATCGCCCCGCAAGACCCGCGCTGGCTGTCGACGCTCGAGGCGATCGGCGACGAGCTGGTCTCGGACTCGCTCGTCTACCGCTACAACGTCGAGGCCTCACCCGACGGGATCCGCGGCGACGAGGGCACGTTCTCGATGTGCTCGTTCTGGTACGTCGAGGCGCTCACGCGTGCCGGCCAGATCGACGATGCCCGGCTCGCCTTCGAGAAGATGCTGACCTATGCGAACCACCTCGGGCTCTACTCCGAGGAGGTCGGGCCGAAGGGCGAGCTCCTCGGTAACTTCCCGCAGGCCTTCACGCACCTCGCGCTGATCAGCGCGGCGTACAATCTCGACCGGGCCCTGGGGTGATCTGATGCGCGTGATCGAGTGCAACCACTGCGGCGAGGCGATCTCGGCCGCGAGCAACGACGAGCTGGCGGGCCGGCTGGGCGCCCACCTCTCCGAGGAGCACGATGAGACCCTCGACGCCGAAGCGCTCGAGGAGCTCGTCGACGCCGAGGCCTACGAGGCGCTCGACTCCTAGCCTCCTGGGGCGACGGCGGCGATGTGGCGCTCCATCGCCGCGTCGACGGCGTCGCGGTCGCCGGTGGCCAGCAGGTCGAGGAGCAGCCCACGCGGGAGGGGAACTCGGGTTGATGCGCCGAGGGCTCGACCGGTTCATCGCCCAGTGCACCAGCGGCCTCGCCGAGCACGCCGCGACACTCGTCGGTGGTAGAAGTGCCTCATGAGGTTGACCGCCGCATCCGCCCCGGCCCGCGCCCCGTCGGCATGGGCGAGGTCGGCGGCGCGCAGCGCTGAGCGACCGGACGTCGCCACGGCCCTGTGGCTGCAGCGCACGGTCGGCAATCGCCGCACGTGCGCCGTCCTGCGCAAGGTCAACGCCGCGCACCCGGCGCAGATGGGCACGCGTCGCGGCGAGTTCCCGCTGATCACGAGCGCCCACCCGGCCGGCGGGCTCGACCAAGAGGCGTGGAGGAAGACGGTCGCCGACGCGAGGGCCGCGCTCAGCGCACGCAAGGTCGACGAGGCGATCGGCCTCTACACGAAGCTCTACCAGGACCTCGCCACGACGGCAGGCGCCGCCGGGCTCAAGGACGTTGGCGGGAAGCTGGCGGTCAACGTCGCCAAGGCCGGCGACAAGGGCTACGCGCCGGGCCTGAACCTCGTGCTCGCCTCCGGCGGCGACAAGGGTGGGACGACGGCGTTCGTCGACGACGCCGGGAACTTCGGGGTGCGGCTCGACGCCAAGGGAACCAGGCCGCGCGTGGCGATCAGGCTCTACAGCGACTCGTTCAAGGACGACAAGGCGCTCTCGCTCGGCGTGCTGCGGCACGAGATGCTGCACGTCCACCATCACGAGCAGGCGCTCGCCGCCCTCGACGGCGGCAAGGGGCGGCCGGGCTCCGCGGTCGACAAGGTCCTCGTCAACGAGGTGATGCAAGGGGGGAAGGCCAACACCGAGCTGCTCGCCTACCTGGAGGGATTCATGACCAGCTTCCACCTGATCCCGGCGCCGGACCCGAGGCACCCGGTGTTCTTCGAGCTGCTCGGCGCGCTCGACACCGGGAGCGTCCAGCCCTGGAGGAACGCGGACGAGAAGGTGCGCGACGAGGGCCTCGGCCGGCTCCGCGAGTACTACTGCAACACGCTGGACGCGCCGCACCGCGCCGCCTTCGACGCATGGGTCGCCGCGCAGGCCGCACAGGTCGACAAGGACGTCGACGCCCTGAAGGCGAACCGTGACAACGGCGCGCTGCGGACCGCGACGCGCAACGTCGAGCGGATGTTCGAGCACTTCGTCATGGGGCTGAAGGAGGTCGCGGGCGCGACGTGCTCAGCTCCGGCGAAGCCGAAGCGAGCCGTCCGTCAACGCGTGTAGAACCGCGGCGGCGGCGTCTTGAGCCGCTTCGCCCCGCCGGCCCTGAAGTGCCGGCCGGTCCACGTGTACCGCCGCATCCGGAACGAGCTCGGGCAGCAGTTCGCGTCCCCCGAGCGGTAGTGCGGCTGGAGCACCTCGAAGGCGCGCCGGTTGCGGCGCGCTACGCCGACCTTGTAGCCCTGGCGGTAGAGCACCAGCGCCCCGGGCGAGCCGTCCGAGCGGCCCCGCAGCACTCCGAACCGCGTGTCGCCCGCGGTGCCGCCGCTCGCGACCGTGAACAGCGCGTCCGAGGCTCCGTCGCCGGTGACGTCGCCGCAGCGCACCAGGTCGACGGCCTCCCCGAACCCGACGCCCTCCGCCGTCAGCTTGCCGCGATCGATGAGTCCCTGCTGAATCACGCTCGCGGAGCACACCGGCGGTTTGGCGGCGGCCGCGGGGGTCGGTGACGCGAGTCCGGCGAGGGCGAAGGCGAGGAGCGCGAGTCGGGGCACCGCCGGAGTCTAATCCGGTCGCCGGTCAGGGACCCTTGCCGCCGAGCAGGTCGAGCTCGACCATCTGCCAGTCGTCGACGAGGGCCATCGCGGCGGCGACCTGATCGCTGCCCCTGATCCGCTCGAGCGAAGCGTCGAGATCCGCCTGGCTCCGCCACAGCTCGGTGACCCAGATGACGTCCTCGTGGCCGGTCTGGCGGTTGACCAGGTAGAGCTCGCAGCCGGGATCGTCGCCCAGCTCCTCGGAGGCGCCCAGCAGCAGCTTCGCGAGCTGCGCGCCCTGGCCCTGGCGGGCGACGGCCTTTCCGTAGCGTGCGACGCGGTCCATTCGCGACAGAGACTAGGCAACCGGGTGTACGGTGCGAATGCGATGGCGAGGACCCGAGGTTCCGCAGTGCAGCCGCACAGCGCCCTCGACGGGCTGGTCCGCGAGGGCGACGGGGTGCTGCTGCTCGGGCTGGAGGAGCTCGGGGAAGACGCCTGGACGGTGTTGACCGCCTCCGGGCTTCGCCTGCTGCGGGTCACGGAGATCGACGCCGCCGTCCGCGTGATCGCCGACGGGGCCGCCCCGGTCGTGGTGGCCCACGTGCGAGAGGGACCGGCTCTCATCAGCGCGGTGCGGGCGCGTCCCGATCTCGCCTCCGTGCACGTCGTGGTCTGCGCCGATCTCGACTCGCCGCGGGAGCTGCGCGACGCGCTCGACTCGGGGGCGGACGACGTCATGCACATCCCGTTCGAGCCGCAGGTGCTGGCCGTGCGGGTCGCGACCGGGCTGCGCGCGGCGCGGCTGCGCGCGAACGAGGCGATGCTGCGCTCGCTCGTCGACAGCATCCCCGGCGCCCTCTACCGCTGCGCGTGCGACGGCGACTGGACGATGGAATGGCTGAGCGACGAGATCGAGAACATCGTCGGCTATCCCGCAAGCGACTTCATCGGCAGCGCGGTCCGCACGTTCGCGAGCGTCGAGCATCCCGACGACCACGAGTACGTGGCGCGGTCGGTGATGGAGTCGGTCGCCACCGGCCGGCCGTTCGCCCTCGAGTACCGGCTCGTGCGGCGCGGCGGCTCGGTGCGCTGGGTGCTCGAGCGCGGGCAGGCCCAGCAGGCCGGCGACGGCCGCTGGTGGCTCGACGGCGCGATCTTCGACATCACCGCCCGCCGCGCGGCCGAGCAGGCACAACGCGAGCACGAGGTCACGGAGGCGCAGCTCGCGGAGGTCCGCGCCTCGCGGACGCGCATCCTGGACGCCGCCGACCGCGCGCGGCGCGACATCGAGCGCAACCTCCACGACGGCGCGCAACAGCGCCTCGTCTCCGTGGCCATGGGATTGAACATCTGGGCGGCGAAGCACCGCGAGGCGCCCGACGACGTCCAAGCGCCGATCCTCGACGCCCTCGCCGAGCTGCGCGCCGGTCTCGCCGAGCTGCGCGACCTCGCCCGGGGGCTGCATCCGGCGGTGTTGAGCGACCACGGGCTCGAGCACGCGCTGCGCGCGCTGGCCCAGCGCGCTGCCGTGCCCGTCGAGCTCGACCTGGCGCTGCCCGAGCGTCTGCCCGTGGCGGTCGAGGCGGCGGCCTACTTCGCGGTCGCGGAGGCGCTCACCAACGTCGCGAGATACGCCGAGGCGAGCGAGGCGCGCGTCAGCGTCGCCGAGCACGACGGGGAGCTCGTCGTCATGGTCGACGACGATGGCGTCGGCGGAGCCGACCCCAGCGCCGGCTCGGGCCTTCAGGGCCTGCGCGACCGCCTCGCCGCCGTCAACGGGACGCTCGTGATCGACAGCCGGCCGGGGGAGGGCACGCAGCTGCGAGCGTCCCTCCCATCCCGGTAGGCGGGCCCAATGCGGCCCCGAGGTCAGAGGCGCAGGATCTTGACCTTGTAGGCGCGCGTCGCGCCCGCGAGCGCGGCGTTGCCCCCGAAGCGCAGCGTCAGGCCGAGCTTGCGCACCCGCTTGACCTGCTTGCGGCTCAGGACCCCGACGCGGTGGAAGCGGCAGGAGCGGCTGACGGGGAGCGACTCGCGGGCGATCCGCTTCTTGCCGCGGCGCACGGTCGCGACGACGGAGCCGCGGCAGCCGCGTGCGGCGCTGACGCCCGGTGACCCGGACCTCCGCCGTCGCCCCGGAGCCGGCCGTCTCCCACGCGACGACGCCGACGTGGTCGGGCGCCACCGCGGCGCGCAACGAGCCGAGCGCGACGCCGCCGGTCTGGATCAGCACCGTGCCGGAGCGCCAGGACGCGCCGTCATCGGAGGTCGCATGGACGAGGTGCAGGCCGTCCGCCTGCCCCTGCGGGAAGACGGCGTGGAGGCGGCCGGCGGCATCCTGCGTGATGTGGTCCTGCCCCAGGCGCGGGAGTCCGCGCAGCCGATGTCCGTCGCGGGACTGCTCCGGCTGCCCGCGACGTTCGGGTCCCCTCCCGTGTAGCGGCGGAACTGCGACTGGCTGTTCCGCGCGGAGAAGACGGTGAGCGGCGTGCCCGCTAACCGGTATGGAGCCGCAATGCGCTGCATTCGCGGCAAACGCCGCCTACGACCCTCCCGCCCTCCCCCTCCGCGCCGCGCGCAGGAGCCGAAGCTCGCCGATGTCGTGCGGCACCGCACCGGGCAGGTCGTGTGCGCCGCGCGAGAGCACGCGCGGCTCGAGCTCGTGCTCGTGGGCGCGGCCGTCGGCGGCCGTGACGCGGTACGCGCGCGCGCCGGGCCGCGAGGCCACGACCTCGGCGAGGCGCGTGCCGCGGAACCGGAGGCCGGCGCCGTCGTCGACGCCGTAGCCCGGCGGCAGCGCGCCCGACGCGACCGCCTCGAGGTAGGCCGGGCGGCGTTCGGGCTCGCCGTCGTAGTGCACGGAGTTCGAGCCCGGCAGGAACCCGAGCCCGGCCGCGGGCGTCGGTCCGCCATGCGACTTGGTGATGCCGTGCTCGAACCAGCACATCGAGCCGGCGCTGATGCCTGCGAGCACGATCCCGGCCTGCCACGCCTCGCGCAGGACCGCGTCGAGCCCGTGGGCGCGCCACAGCGCGAGCAGATTGATCAGCGAGCCGCCGCCGACGTAGATGACGTCCTGCGCGAGGAGGTGCTCGCGCAGCGGCACCGGGTGATTCCCGAGCCGGAACAGCGAGACGTGGGTGGGCTCGCACAGCCGGTCGCCGAAGGCGATGACGAAGCGGCGGATCTGCTCCGCGGAGTCGCCGCCGGCGGTCGGGAGCAGGCAGATCCGCGGCTCGCGCGCCGGCGCCAGCGAGAGCACGTAGTCGTCGAGCAGCGACGCCTCGGCCTCCATCGTGAAGCCGCCTCCCCCCATCGCGAAGATCGTCGGCCTAGGCGACAAGCGACACCGGCGCCCCCAGGTACTCGACCGCCAGCGGCACCTCGACGGCCTCGCCGTCGACGCGGTCGACCCGGTAGGCGCTCGCGTCCGTGCGCGAGGACACGACGCGGGCGAGCCCGCTCCCGACGAAGTGCAGCGCGGCGCCGTCATCGGCGGCCCAGCCGGGCGCCATGCCGGCCCGCACCGCCGCGTGGTAGTCCGGCCGCCGTCGCGGCTCCTTGCCGTAGTGCACGGCGTTGGATCCCGCCAGCAGCCCGAGTCCCGCGACAGGGCGGCTCTCCTCGCCGTGAAACGCGGTCAGGCCCTGCTCGAACCAGCACAGCGAGCCGGCGCTCAGCCCGCACATCACGACGCCGGCCGCCCACGCCTCGCGCAGCGCTCCGTCGAGGCCGTGCGCGCGCCACGCCCCGAGCATCGAGCGCACGCAGCCGCCGCCGACGTAGATCAGGTCCTGCTCGAGCAGATGCTCGCGCGGCTCCGGCGCGCCGCAGTCGCGGCGGAACAGCGAGACGTGCGACGGCTCGCAGCGGCCGGCCGAGAAGTGGCGGTAGAAGCGCACGATGTAGTGGTCGGCGTCGCCCGAGGCGGTGGGGAGGAAGCAGACCTTCGGGCGCTCCCGGCCCGTCGCGGCCAGCACGTAGTCGTCGAGGAGCGCGTTGCCGGACTCCATCGAGAACCCGCCACCGCCGAAGGCCACGACCTGGGGGACGCGGGACATGGTCGGGGAGTATGCGGGCGCCGACGCGCCAACGAGCGGATTTCCTCCCTTGGTCGATCGTCCCTGGACCGGCGGTCGAGTCAAGCGGCCGCGGCGCGCCGCCGATGTCGTGCGGGTGGACATCCGGCTTTCCGAGGTCGTCTCCGCCCTCTCCTCCGCGCTCGACCTCACGGAGGGCCAGCCCATGGGCCACGCCGTGCGCTCGTGCGCGATCGGGATGCGGATCGGCGAGGAGATCGGCCTCGCGCCCCAGGAGCGCTCGTCGCCGTTCTACGCACTGCTGCTCAAGGACGCCGGCTGCTCGAGCAACGCGGCTCGCCTGAGCACGCTGCGCGATCCCGCTCTTCGGCCGCATCCTCTGCCTGGCCCAGACCGCCGAGGTGTTCTTCGGCGTCGCCGGTCGCGCGCTCTGCCCCGAGGCGCTGGACGCGCTCGCGGCCACGCAGGAGCTCGGTGTGCTGACGCTTGCTACGCCGGCGACGGCTGCAGCGCGGCCTGCGGGTCGCTGACCATCTCGAGGCGCATGTCGAGCGCCGTCAGCGCGAACAGGCGCTCGATCGCCCGGCAGCCGCGCACGACGACGAGGCGGCGGCCGTCGCGCTTGGCGCGCCGCTGGAGCGCCAGCACGCGGCCAAGACCGGCCGAGTCGATGAAGTTGAGGGTGCGCAGGTCGAGCACGATGCTGCCCGGCCGTGTGGACTCGAGGCGGCGCATCTCCTCGTCGAAGGTGTAGGCCCGGCTGAAGTCGAGCTCGCCGCTCAGCGCGACGCAGACGGTGTCGGGACCGATTCTCTCGATCGTGATCCCCAGCGGCTGGTCCACGCGGCCCACTCCCTTTCCAGGTCACACTCCGTTCCCCGCCCTTGGCGTGCGTACCCCCTTCTCCGCGTCACGAACCTGACGCAGGGGAAACGTTCTCAGGGCGAAGCGGAAAGATACCCGTCGCCGATGCGAGGGCGCCCTTCGGCGCCGATGCAGACGGCGGGGATCGGCACCTTCGCGAGCGGCTTGCCGCGCTCGCCCGGCACCTTGTTGTCCTTGCACCAGACGTAGGTGAAGCGCTTGAAGTCGGCGGTGCCCACGAACGGGTGGCCGAGCAGGCCGACGACCTTCCCGCCGTTCACGACCTCGCGCTTGACCGCCACGCAGTCGTAGCGCCCCTGCGTCTTGGAGAGATCTTCGTCCTCGGTGTGCATGCCCGGGTTCTTGATCAGCGGGCCGCAGCTCACGCGCTTGACCGGGCCGTCGAGCTCGCCGGAGGCGACGCGCGCCTGAGCGTCGCCCAGGATCGCGCCCTCCATCGCGACCACGAGCCGGCGCCGCGCCGCGAGCTGCGCGGCCGGGGCGGCGCTCGCGCGCGGGGCGTGCAGCCCCTTCGGGCGGCCGCGCTTGGGGCGCTGCTCGCGCGTCAGCCGCGCCCGCTCGGCGGCGACGCGCGCCGCGTAATCGCGCGCGACGCGGGCGTCGTTGCTGCGCTTGGCGGCGAACACGCCGGGGAAGATCAGCGCCGACGCGACGATCGCCGCGACGAGCGCGAGGCCGCCGAGGGCCCAGCGCTGGCGATCGGACACGTGCGGGAAGCGGCGGTCGTAGCGCTTGTCGCAGGAGGGGCAGACCGGCAACAGCGTGGCGTGGACGGCGCCGCAGCTCGGGCAGGTCCGCGGCGGCGGCCCCTTGGGGGCGCGGGAGAAGATCTCGCGGACGTCGTCGGCGGCTTTGGTGCGCGGGTCCACGTCCCCAAGGGTACAATGTGTGAGTGAGTCATACGAGTGCGCGGCAGGCGAATCTCCTCGGTACGCTCGCGCTGGCCGTGACCGGCCGGGTGGAGGGCGCGCTCGCGGCCGTCTCGCCCGCCGGGCCGTCCGCGCCGGCGGCGCTCTCCGCGCTCGAGGGCTACCTCGGCGGCGAGCCGATCGACGCGCTCGCGCACGTGCTCGGGCTCAGCCACTCGGGCGCCGTGCGGGTGGTCGACCGGCTGGCCGCCGACGGCCTGGCGGAACGCCGCCGCGGCGCCGACGGCCGCTCCGTCGCCGTCACCCTCACGGCGGCGGGCTGCAGCGCCGCCGCCGAGATCCGCACCGCGCGCGAGTCGGCGCTCGCCGAGGTGCTCGCCGCGCTCGACCCCGGCGAGCGGCGCGCGCTCACCGAGCTCAACGAGAAGCTGCTCGCGGGCCTCACGAGCGACCGCGCCTCGGCCCGCCGCATCTGCCGCCTCTGTGACAGCGTGGCCTGCGGCCACGAGCGCGGGACCTGCCCGGTGACTACGGCCGTGCGCGCTCGAGCCGGCCGCTGATCATCTCGACCCAGTCGCGCTCCCCGAACTCCTCGCGCAGCCGCGCGATCGCGGCGGCCGTGTCGTAGGCGACGCGGCGCAGCTCGAGCGTGCGGTCGGGGGCGATCAGCGCGTAGGTCGCGCGCGGGTCGCCGTCGAGCGGCACGCCCACCGAGCGCCCGCCCAGCGGTCGACGTCGCCGCGCACCCAGACGGCGGCCTCGAGCTCGCGCAGCCGCGCCACAGCCTCGGCCGGCCAGCCGCCGAACAGCGCGTAGTCACCGCCGAGGATCCACTGCTCCGCGCCGGTGCCGCGCGGGTCCTCGAGCACTGCGTCGAGCGCCGCGAGGTCGCCGTGCACGTCGTAGAGGACGGCGATCACCGGAATGGGCTGAACGCGTGCCCTAAATAAAGGTGCGCAAAACCTGCCGGGTCGGGGTAGGCACCGGCTCGTCAGAAAGAGAAACGGCGCCGACGGGGTAGGGGAAGGGCACTTCGCCGGCGCTGGATCACGGAGACAGACCCAAGGGAGGGGACCTGTTGCTTTCTCGCGCTCGGAAGCGGCGTCTCGCCGCAGGCTCGGTGACGTGCGTCGCCAGTTGGATCATCCTGTTCGCCCCAGCCGCCCTGGCGGCTGATGTACCGCTCATCCCGGCGCCCGTCGCGTCGCTGCTGCCGGTCGGCAGCGCTCCGGTGCTCGCCCCGCCCGCCCACATCACGACGGCCGGCTGCAGCGGCACGGCCGCGCACGCCTCGCGCGCCGCGATGCGGCGCTCGGTCCTGTGCCTGATCAATCGCCAGCGCGCGCGCAACGGCCGCCGCGGGCTCGGCGCGGATCGGCGGCTCGCCAGCGCCGCCGGGCGCCACGCCGCCGACATGGCCCGCCGCAACTACTTCGGCCACGTCTCGCCCAGCGGGGCCAGCCCGCTGCGGCGCGCCCGCGCCGCCGGCTGGCGCGGCGGCGTGGGGGAGGCCATCGCGTGGGGCTGCGGCTCACTCTCGACCCCGGCGGCCACGATCCGCGCCTGGATGGCCAGCCCGCCGCACCGCGCGATCATGCTCGGTCGCGGCCACTCCATCGGCATCGGCTTCAAGCGCGGGCCGGGCTGCGGCGGCGGCCGCGTCTACTGGGTCGCCGAGATCGGCTAACGGGCCGGTTAGTCCTGGATTCCCAGGAGAAGGGCCGGTTAGTCGTTCCTGGATTCCCAGGAGAAGCCGCGGACGGCGAGGATCAGCCCGGCGGCGCCCCAGATCGCCAGCACCAGCGCGGCCACGAGGTGCTGGCCGACGCCCTCTCCGTGAACCATCGCCCCGGAGAGGCCGTCGATGAGGTGCTTGAGCGGCAGGGCCTCGGCGGCGTCCTTGATCACGCGCGGGGCGTCCGCGGAGTCGTAGAAGACGCCGGAGATGAAGATCAGCGGCAGGAACGCGGCGTTGACGTAGGCGGGCGCGGCGTCGAAGTTCGGGATCGCGTGCGACAGCGCGACGCCGAGCGACGCGAAGCACACGACGCCGAGGGCGACGAAGAACGCGAGCGACAGCAGCTGATTCGGCCAGTCGAGCCCGAACACGACGTGGCCGGCGACCGAGATGATCGTGATCTGCAGGACCGTGTTGGTCACCGCGTTGCCGGCGATGCCGGCCAGGTAGGCCGACGTCGGCAGCGGCGTGCCGCGGATGCGCTTGAGGATCCCGAGCTCTCGCAATGCGGTGATGTTGAAGGCGAGCGCGTTGAAGGTGGTCGACATCACCGACATCCCGGCGATCCCCGGGACGATCACCTGCAGGTCGCGGAGGCGGTTGTGCAGCAGCGCGCCGAAGAAGCCGAGGAACAGGAGCGGCAGCAGGAAGTTGAAGAACGCCGCGCTCGGGTTGCGCCAGAACATCTTGCGCTCGAGCCGGTACTGGCGCCAGGCGAGACCGCTCCAGCGGCGGGCCGCCGCGCGCCCGTCGATGGCGGCGCGACCCGCGCGGCCACGGTCGATCGCGTGCTCGGTCATTCAGAGGCCTCCGCAGTGAGCTCCAGGTAGACCTCTTCGAGGCTCGGGCGGGCGACGCTCAGATCCTCGAGGCGCTCGCCGCGCGCGAGCGCCGCCGCCGTCAGCTCGTGCAGGAGCGCGGTCGGATCGTCGGTCTCGTGCGTTCGCGGCGGGCCGTCGCCCGTGCGGTAGGAGATCAGGGAGCGCCCGGAGCCCGCGCCGAGCGCGGCCGGCGGCCCCTCGGCGAGGATGCGCCCGTCCTTGATGATCGCGACGCGGTCGGCGAGCGCCTGCGCCTCGTCGAGGTAGTGGGTAGTCAGCAGCACCGTCTTGCCGAGGTCGCGCAGCGAGCGGATGGTGTCCCAGGCGGCCCGGCGCGCCGCCGGGTCGAAGCCGGTGGTGGGCTCGTCGAGGAACACGAGCTCAGGGTCGCCGATGAGCGCGAGCGCGAGGTCGAGCCGGCGTTTCTGGCCGCCGGAGAGCTTGTTGGCGCGCTGCTCGCCCGCGTCTTCGAGCCCCACGATCCCGATCACCTCGTCGACCTCGCGCGGCGCGGGGTAGAAGCCGGCCCAGTGCGCGACCGACTCGCGCACCGTCAGGTACTGGTAGATGCCCGAGCTCTGGAGCACGATGCCGACGCGCGCCCGCAGATCTGGGTCGCGGTGCGCCGGGTCGTGGCCGAGCACGGCGACGTGGCCGCCGCTGCGGGCGCGGTAGCCCTCGAGGATCTCCACCGTGGTGGTCTTGCCCGCGCCGTTGGGGCCGAGCAGCCCGAAGACCTCGCCGCGGCGAACGTCGAAGTCGATGCCGCGGACGGCCTCGCGTTCGCCGTAGGTCTTCTGCAGGCCCCGTACCTCGATCGCGGTCACGCGTCCATCATGGCAACCTCTCGCGCAGCGAATGCTCTGCGCCTGCATCGACATCGGCTCCAACACGACGCGCGTGCTGGTCGCCGACGTCGAGGACGGCCGCCTGCGCGAGGTGCTTCAGCGGCGTGCGTTCACCCGCCTCGGCAAGGGCCTCAAGGGCGGGGAGATCCCGCGCGAGAAGATCGAGGAGGTCGCCCGCGTGGTGGCCGAGCAGCGCCGGCTGATCGAGCAGCTCGGCGCGGACGCGATGCGCGTCGTGGCGACGGCGGCGATCCGCGCCGCTGCCAATCAGGACGAGTTCGCCGCCGCGATGCGCGACGACGGTGGCGTCGACGTCGAGATCCTCGACGGCGGGGAGGAGGCGCGGCTGGCCTTCCTCGGCGCCACGCGCACGCTCGGCGTGCCGCTCGACGGCAGCGTCGGCGTCGTCGACGTCGGCGGCGGCTCGACCGAGCTCGCGGTCGGCACCGTGGCGGAGGGCGCCACGTGGTCAGAGTCCTTCCGCGTCGGCTCGGGCCTGCTCACGGACGCCTACCTGCGCTCGGACCCGCCCTCGGCGGCCGAGCTGCATGCGATGCGCGAGCACGCCCACGGCGTGTTCGAGGGGCTCGAGCTGCCCGTGGTCGACGCCGCCGTCGCGGTCGGCGGCAGCGCGGCGTCGCTGCGGCGGCTCGTGGGCGCCGTGCTCGACCCGGAGTCGCTCCAGCGCGCGATGCGGGTGCTCTCGGGCGACGCCGGCGACGGGGTCGCTCGCGCCTTCGCGATCGACCGCGAGCGGGTGCTCCTGATGCCCGCGGGGCTGACCGTGCTCGACGCGGCGTCGCACGCGCTCGGCCGCCCCCTGCAGATCGGCCGCGGCGGTTTGCGAGAAGGCATCCTGCTCGAGCTTGCGGCGCGGCGATAGCATCGGCAGCCCGTGAGCACCCTCGAACAGCCCCCGGCGGACCCATCCGACGAGGCCATCGACCTCGCCGATCCCGAGCTGTACTTCAACCGCGAGCTGTCATGGCTGGAGTTCAACCAGCGCGTGCTCGAGCTCTCCGAGGACCACGACGTCCCACTGCTCGAGCGCCTGAAGTTCTGCGCGATCACGTCGAACAACCTCGATGAGTTCTTCATGGTGCGGGTCGCAGGCCTGCACGACCAGGTCGACGCGGGCATCGAGACGCCGCTACAGGACGGGCGCACGCCGCGCCAGACGCTCGACGCGATCCGCCAGGTCGTCCGCGAAAGCAGCGCGCGCCAGGCCCACTGCCTCCAGAACGACCTGCGGCCGGCGCTCGAGGAGCACGGCATCCGGATCGTCGGGCCCGACGACGTGTCCGAGCACGAGCGCGAGCTGCTCGACGAGCGCTTCCGGCGCCAGATCTTCCCCGTCCTGACGCCGCTCGCCGTCGGCCTCGGGCGCCCGTTCCCCTACATCTCGAACCTCTCGCTGTCGCTCGGCGTCGTCGTGCACGACCCGCAGACCCGCGCCCAGGTCTTCGCGCGCGTCAAGGTGCCGACCGAGATGCTCCCGCGCTTCATGCCGCTCGCGGACGGCCGGACGTTCGTCCCGCTCGAGGACCTGATCGCCAAGCACCTCGACCAGCTCTTCCCGGGCATGGAGATCGTCGACACGGCCGTCTTCCGCGTCACCCGCGACGCCGACTTCACCGTCTCCGACGAGGCCGACGACCTCCTGCAGGCCGTCGAGGACGAGCTGCGCCGTCGCCGCTTCGGCGAGGTCGTCCGCGTCGAGGTCGAGGCGGGGATGAGCCGCGACATGCGCGAGCAGATCGAGCGCGCGCTCGAGGCCGACGCCGACGACGTGTTCGAGATCGACGGGCTGCTCGACCTCAACGATCTCTGGGACGTCGTCAAGACGCCGGGCTTCCCGGAGCTCCGGGACCCGTCGTGGACGCCCGTGACCCAGCCGCGGCTGCAGGCCAACGAGTCCGAGCAGCCCGACGTGATGGCGGCGATGCGCGAGGGCGACATCCTCGTCCACCACCCCTACGACTCGTTCTCGACCTCGGTCGAGCGCCTCGTCGAGGAGGCGGTCAACGATCCCGAGGTGCTCGCGATCAAGCAGACGGTGTACCGGACGAGCGACGACTCACCGCTCGTCCCGGCGCTGATCCGGGCGGCCGAGCGCGGCAAGCAGGCGGTCTGCCTGGTGGAGCTCAAGGCCCGCTTCGACGAGCGCGCCAACATCACGTGGGCGAGGGCGCTGGAGGAGGCCGGCGTGCACGTGGTCTACGGCCTGCCGTCGCTCAAGACCCATGCCAAGTGCATCCTCATCATCCGCCGCGAGGGCGACGGCGTGCGCAACTACGTCCACGTGGGGACGGGCAACTACCACCCGAAGACGGCGCGCCTCTACACCGACTTCGGGCTGCTGACCTGCGACGAGCGCATCGGTGCCGACGTCGCCGACATGTTCAACTTCCTCACGGGCTTCGGCCGCCCGCGCCGCTACCGCCAGGTGCTGATCGCCCCGGCGCACCTGCGCGACGGCATCCTCGCCGAGATCGAGCGCACGATCGAGGCGCACCGCGAGGGCAAGCACGCGCGCATCGTGATGAAGATGAACTCGCTGGTGGACCGCCGCTGCATCCGCGCGCTGTATGAGGCGTCGCAGGCGGGCGTGCCGGTCGACCTCAACCTGCGCGGCATCTGCTGCCTGCGCCCCGGTGTGCCCGGCGTGTCGGAGAACATCCGCGTCGTCTCGATCGTCGGGCGCTTCCTCGAGCACTCGCG
>JBBQLH010000078.1:0-19559 GCA_038327685.1 Solirubrobacterales bacterium | reverse complement strand
GCGCAGGTCGTCCTTCGTCGTGAACGGCAAGGCCGGGAGCTCGTCAAGGCCGGCGGGCGACGCGCCCGCGAGCTTGTCGCGGTAGAACGGCGAGCGCTCGCGCAGCGAGGCCAGCTGTTCGCGCAGCGCCGCGCCGTCGCGCCGCCGCTGCTCGGCAGGATCGCGCGCCTCGACCTCGGGAGCGTGCAGGCTCATCCGCCGTCGTAGCCGATCCCGGCCTCGGCCAGGCTCGCGAGCTGGAAGCCGATCGGGCGCTCGTGCTCCTCGCGCAGATGCGCGAGCAGGCCGGCGGTGCGGGCGAGGAGCGGGATCGCCTTGAGCGTGTACGCGGGCAGCCCGAGGTCGAGCATCGGCGCGGCGATCGCGCCCGAGACGTTGAGCGGCAGCACGCGCCCGTAGACCTCGGGCACCGCCGCCTCGATCGCGCGCAGCAGCGCGACGTGCTCGCCGGAGACCCCGAGCTCGTCGCTGAGCGCGAGCAGCCGCACCGTGCGCGGGTCGCCGTCGCGGTGCAACGGATGGCCGAAGCCCGGCAGCGCCCGGCGCGCCTCGCGGTGCTCGCGGACGATCGAGGACGGCTGGGCGCCGGAGGCGAGCCCCTCGCGCAGCATCGTCCCCGCGTACTCGGTGGCGCCGAGGATCACCGAGCCGCAGCCGAGCAACCCCGCGGCCACCGCGCCCTGCAGCGACTCGGGCGCCGCGGACAGCGTCATCCTCGCCGCCTGGACGCTCGGGACGAGCCCGTGCTCGGCGATCGCGACGAGGCAGGCGTCGGTCATGCGCCGCTCGCGCTCGTCGGGCCTGCGCCCCATCAGCAGCAGGAAGAACAGCTCCGTCAGCGTGACGTGGCCCATCAGGTCGCCGGTCAGGTCGAACCCGCGGACGTTCACCGCGTCTGCGGTCGCCTCGGCGATCGCCGTCTTGGCCTCGGACAAGTCTGTTCTCCCCCTCGTTGTCGCCTCCCGCGGATACTGCCCGAGTGCGCGGCCTCCTGCTGGACATGACGCCATTGCGCGGACGCGAGTTCCGGCTGCTGTTCCTGGGCCAGCTCGTCTCGTTCTTCGGTTCGATGATCACGTTCGTCGCGCTGCCGTTCCAGATGTACGACCTGACCGGCTCGACGTTCGCGGTCGGGGCGCTCGGCGCGTGCGAGTTCGTCCCGATCGTCACGGTCGCGCTCGTCAGCGGCGCGCTCGCGGACGCGTTCGACCGCAAGCGGCTCGTGCTCCTCTCCGAGCTCGGCTCGGCCGCCGTGATGGCGGTCCTGCTCGCCAACTCGCTGCTCGACTCGCCGCACGTCTGGGTGCTGTTCGTGTGCGCGACGGTCCTGGCCGGCTTCTACGCGCTCCTGCGCCCGCCGCTCGATGCGCTCGTGCCTCGGGTCGTGCCGCGCGAGCAGCTGAAGGCCGCGATGGCGCTCGAGTGGGTGCGCGGGAACGTCGGGATGATCGCCGGGCCCGCGCTCGGCGGCGTGCTGATCGCCGCCTTCGGCGTGACGCTCACGTTCGGGATCGACCTCGCGACATTCCTGATCTCGCTCGGCTTCCTGCGCGCGATGCGCGCCAGCCCGCCTGCGCATGACGCCGACCCGCCGAGCCTGCGCTCGATCGCCGAGGGACTGCGCTACGCGTGCAGCCGGCCCGAGCTGATGGGCACCTATCTCGTCGACATCAACGCGATGTTCTTCGGGATGCCGCAGGCGCTGTTCCCCGCTCTCGCCGCGGGCTACGGCGGCGCCGAGGTGCTCGGCCTGCTGCTCGCCGCGCCCGCCGTCGGCTCGATCGTGGTCGCGCTGTTCAGCGGCTGGACCCGCCACGTCCACCGCCACGGCCGCGCCGTCGCGCTGGCCGCGTGCGGCTGGGGCGTGGCGATCGTCGGCTTCGGCTTTGCAGACGCGCTCTGGCTCGCGCTGCTGTGCCTCGCCGTCGCCGGGGGCATGGACGCGATCTCGGGCCTGTTCCGCAACGTGATCTGGAACGAGACGATCCCCGACCGCCTGCGCGGGCGGCTCGCGGGCGTCGAGATGATCTCCTACACCTCCGGCCCGACGCTCGGCAACTTCGAGGCGGGCGCCGTGGCCTCGCTCGCGGGCGTGCGCGCGTCGATCGTCTCGGGTGGCGTGATGTGCGTCGTCGGGACCGGCGTGGTGCTCGCCCTGATCCCCTCCTTCTGGCGCTACGACGCCCGCCGGCCGGCGCCCCGGGAGGCGCCGGCCGGGAGCGCGGGCAGCTAGATGAGGGAGATCCCTAGTCTTCGCCGCGGTGAAGGTCCTCTCGATCGACGGAGGCGGCATCCGCGGCCTGATCCCGGCCCTCGTGCTGTCCGAGATCGAGCGGCGGACGGGACGGCGCACGGCCGAGCTGTTCGATCTGATCGCCGGCACCTCGGCGGGCGGCATCCTCGCCTGCGGCCTCGCCCGTCCGGGCCCGGACGGCAAGCCGCTGCACTCCGCCGAGGAGCTGGCCGAGCTCTACCGCACCGAGGGCCCGCGGATCTTCGACCGCTCGCTGCTCAAGCGCATCACCTCGGTCGAGGGCCTGGTCGACGAGCGCTACGACGACCGCGGGCTCAACGCGGCCCTCGCCACCTACCTCGGGGACGCGCGCCTCAAGGACGCCGTCGCCGACGTGATGATCACGGCCTACGACATCAAGGACCGCTTCGCGTTCTTCTTCCGCTCCTCCCGCGCGCGCACCGACGACGCCTACGACTTCGCGATGACCGAGGCCGCCCGCGCCACCGCCGCGGCACCGAGCTATTTCGAGCCCGTTGAGGTCACGGACGCCGCCGGCGCCCGCACCTACCCGCTGGTCGACGGCGGCATCTTCGCCGTTAACCCCGCGATGTGCGCCTACGCCGAGGTGGTCGGCGCGGGCGGGGACATCAGCGTGCTCGCCGCGCTCGGCACCGGCTCGCACACGCGGGCCTATGAGTTCGACGACGTCAAGGGCTGGGGCGCGCTCGAATGGCTGCAGCCGCTGCTCGAGATGGTCTTCGACGGCGTCGCCGACACGGTCGACTTCCAGGCCTCGACACTCAGCCGCGGCCGCTACCGGCGCCTGCAGGCCGAGCTGCGCTACTCCTCCGACGCGCTCGACGACGCCGGGGAGGCCAACCTGCGCCGGCTCGAGGGCGACGCGGAGCGCCTGATCGCCGAGCGCAGCCAAGACATCGAGGCGCTCTGCGAGGAGATCGCGGGTTAGCGGCGACCTACACTGGATTTCCATGCCCGAGCGCCATTTCGTCAAGTACACGTTCCTGAAGGTCGACCCGGCCTGGCGCCGCCTGGACGACGAGCGCCGCGCCTCCGACAAGCGCGAGTTCCTCGCCGCCTGCGAGGACTTCGGCGCCGAGCGGCTGCTGCGGGCGTTCTCGACGGTGGGCACGCGCGGCGACTGCGACCTGATGCTGCTCTCGCAGGCCACGAATCTCGAGCGAATTCACGAGTTCCACGTGGTGCTCTCTCAGAGTGGCCTGATGCAGTGGTGCTCCGTGCCCCACTCCTTCCTCGCCATGACCAAGCCCTCGGAGTACTCCGACGAGTCGCGTCTCGAGGTCCGCCCGAAGCACTCCAAATACCTCTTCGTCTATCCCTTCGTGAAGACGCGCGAGTGGTACCGGCTCTCCCCGGAGGAGCGCTACAAGGTCATGCAGGAGCACATCCGCATCGGCCGCGAGTACCCCCAGATCGACCTCAACACGAGCTACTCCTTCGGGCTCGACGACCAGGAGTTCGTCGTCGCCTTCGAGACCGACGAGCCGGCCGCCTTCCTCGACCTCGTGCAGCGCCTGCGCACGACCGAGGCCTCGGCCTACACGAAGCGCGACACGCCGACCTTCACCTGCGTCTCGACCTCGGTCGAGCGCGCCCTCTCCGCGCTCGACGGGGCCCCGCTCCCCGACGCGCTCTCGCTCTCCCCATGAGCGACGTCGACGATGTCCGCGACATCACGATCATCGGGGCCGGGCCGGTGGGGCTCTCGACGGCGTTCTGGGCCGGCATGCGCGAGGCGTCCTCGCGCATCATCGACACGCTGCCGGAGCTCGGCGGCCAGCTGACGACGCTGTATCCGGAGAAGTGGATCTTCGACGTGCCCGGCCACCGGCGGATCCTCGCCAAGGACCTCGTGGCCGAGCTGCGCGAGCAGGCCCTCGGCCAGTTCGACGTCCCCGTGCACCTCGAGACGACCGCGCACGAGATCGCCTACGAGGACGACCTCGTCGTGCTCAGGACCGACCGCGGCGACCTGCGCTCGCGTATGGTCATCGTCGCCGGCGGCCACGGCGCCTTCGAGCCCAAGCGGCTGCCGCTCTCCGACGTCGACATGACGCCGTGGGAGGGCCGCGGCGCGAGCTATCTCGTGGGTGAGACGCAGGACTTCGAGGGCAAGCGCGTCGTGATCGTCGGCGGCGGCGACTCCGCCTTCGACTGGGTCGTGAACCTGCTCGACACGGCGGGGGAGATCACGCTCGTGCACCGCCGCGAGGGCTTCCGCGCCCACGAGGCCACGGTCTCGGAGGTCATGGAGCAGGTCGACGCCGGCCGCGTCGACCTCAAGGTCCCCTACGTCATCAAGGGCGTCGAGGGCAACGGCACGATCGAGGCGGTCGAGCTGCACCACGCCGGCGACGACAGCGTCGCCTACGTCGGCTGCGACGCCGTGCTGCTCCAGCTCGGCTTCGCCACCAAGCTCGGCCCGCTCAAGGACTGGGGCTTCGAGATCCAGAAGGGCGCGCTCGTCGTCGACGGGCTGATGCGGACGAGCCTCGACCGCGTGTGGGCATGCGGCGACATCACGACCTTCGACGGCAAGCTCAAGCTGATCGCGACGGCCTTCGCGGAGGCGGCGATCGCGGTCTCGCAGGCCGTGCACACGATCCGCCCCGACATGAGGATCCAGCCGGTCTACTCGACGAACAGCGGCGTGCCGGGCGTCGCCGAGGGCCAGGTCTGAGCGACGCGCGCCTGCGCCGGGACCCCGTCCTCGCGGCGCTGATCGACGACTTCGGCGGCCCCCTGCCCGACGAGCCGGACGCCCGCGGCCGCCCCGCCGACCTCTACGGCGCGCTCGTGCGCACGATCGCCGGGCAGCAGCTCTCCGTGCTCGCGGCGCGCGCGATCTGGCGCAAGCTGCTCGCGCGCTTCGGCGGCCGCACGCCGACGCCGCAGGAGATCCTGGCCGATGACCCGGATGAGCTGCGCGTCGCCGCGGGCTTCTCGCGCGCGAAGGTCGTCTACCTGCGCTCGCTCGCGGAGCACGTGATCGCCGGCGAGCTCGAGCTCGACCGCCTCGCGGAGCTGCCCGACGAGGAGGTGATTCGCGAGCTCACCGCCGTCAAGGGCATCGGCGAGTGGAGCGCGCACATGTTCCTCATGTTCACGCTGCACCGGCCCGACGTGCTGCCCACGGGTGACCTCGGGGTGCGCAACGCGATCCAGCGCGCCTACGGTCTCGAGACGGCCCCGAAACCCGCGGAGATGGAGGCGATCGCGGAGCCCTGGCGCCCCGACCGCACGCGCGCCAGCCTCTATCTCTGGCGCAGTCTCGCCAACGCGCCTGTTTAAGCTGGTGGCGATGGGCAGGCTCCCCCCCGTGCTCCTCGTCGCCGTCGCGCTGCTCGCTGGCTGTGGCGGGGGCGGCTCAGACGCCAACAAGGACCCGGCGGCGCAGGTGCCCGCCGCCGGCGGCGTGCGCGCGAAGGTGCGCGCGGCGCAGGCCGTGACGGCCGCCGACTTCCCGACCACGGGCGGCCGCACGCTGCAGCAGGTGGCCGACGCCGCCGGGACCTCGGGGCCACAGCTCGGGATGGCGAGCTCGATCTTCACCGTCGGCACGGACCGGCTCGCCTTCGGGATCATCGACAACCGCTCGGGCTTCGTCTACGGCAAGACCGCGGTCTATGTCGCCCCGAATCCCGACCGGCCGGCCGAGGGGCCCTATCCGGCGCCGGCCGACGTGCTCGTGACCCAGGGCCGCTACCGCTCCAAGCAGGCGGCGACCGAGGCGAGCCCGTTCGCGGCGGTCTACGCCGCGCAGGTCCCGTTCAAGCGCGCGGGCAGCTACTCGATCCTCTCGGTCACCCAGGCGGGCGGCAAGACCTTCGCCTCCCCCGGCCAGATCAAGGTGATCGCCCCCCGGGACGACCGCATCCCCGAGGTCGGCGACCGCCCGCCGAAGGTGAAGACGGACACGCTCGGATCCGCGGGCGGCGACATCTCCGCGATCGACACGCGCGTCCCGCCGTCGGACATGCACGCGAAGTCGTTCGCCGACGTGCTCGGCAAGAAGCCGGTGGCGCTGCTGTTCGCGACGCCGCAGCTCTGCCAGTCGCGCGTGTGCGGTCCGGTCGTCGACGTCGCGCTCCAGATGAAGGCGAAGTACGGCGATCGCGTCGAGTTCATCCACCAGGAGGTCTACGAGGGCAACGATGTGAAGAAGGGCCTGCGCGAGCCGCTGCGGCAATTCAACCTGCCCACGGAGCCCTGGTTGTTCGTGGTCGGCCGCGACGGCCGGATCACGGCGCGGCTGGAGGGGTCCTTCGGCCTCTCCGCCTTTGAGAAGGCGCTCAAGACCGCACTGTGATCATCGTCTTCGCGCACGGGCTCGTGCAGCGCTCGCAGCTGCCGATCCCGGAGTGGCTGGTCGCGGGGGCAGCGTCGGCCGTGCTCTGCATCTCCTTCGTCGCGCTGGCGGCGCTGTGGCCCAAGCCGCGGCTCGAGGCCGCGGGCTGGCGGCCGCTGCCGGGCGGCGCCGGGCGCGTGCTCGGCAGCCGCGCCGTCGAGGTCGCGGGCGGCCTCATCGGGGTGGCGGTCCTCGCGCTGGTGCTGGTCACGGGCTACGCCGGGCCGCCGACCCCGCTGGACAACTTCGCGCCCACCTTCATCTTCATCATCTTCTGGGTCGGGCTTGTGTTCGCCAGCCTCCTGTTCGGCGACGTCTCCCGGCTCTTCAACCCGTGGCGGGCGATCGGCCGCGTGGTGCTTCGCGGCCGCCGGCGGCGGCCGTACCCGGAGCGTCTCGGGCGCTATCCCGCCGCGCTCGGCCTGTTGGTGTTCACCTGGATCGAGCTCGCATCGGGCTGGGGCGAGCACCCGCAGACGCTCGCGACCGCGGTGGCCGGTTACAGCGTCCTCACGCTCGCGGCGATGGCGGTCTACGGCGCCGAGCCGTGGGCCGGCCGGGGCGAGTCGTTCTCGGTCTACTTCAACCTCTTCTCGCGCCTGTCGGTGTTCGAGACCCGTGACCGGGTGGTCGGCGCGCGACCGCTGCTCTCCGGCCTGCCGCGCGTGGACCCGATCCCCGGCACGGTCGCGCTGGTCATGGTGATGATCGGCACCGTCACATTCGACGGCCTGAGCCAGGGCCAGGTCTGGAAGGACGTCGCCGTGCAGCTCAACGACGGCCTCAGCTCGCTCGGGGTCGCACTCGAGACGACGCCGAAGATCGTCTCCACGCTCGGGCTGCTGATCGGCGTCGCGATCGTCGGCGCCTTCTACACGCTGGGCATCGAGGGCGCGCGCTCGGTCGGCGGGAACCTCGACGCCGAGCAGTTGCGGCGCCGCTTCATCCACAGCCTCGTGCCGATCGCGATGGTCTATGTCGCCGCGCACTACCTGACGTTCCTGCTCTTCGAGGGCCAGTCGATCTTCTACCTCGCCTCCGACCCCTTCGGCAAAGGCTGGGACCTGTTCGGGACCGCGTCGTCGGCGATCGACTACGGCCTGCTGAGCCGGAACGCCGCCTGGTACCTGCAGGTCGGCTTCGTCGTGCTCGGGCACGTCGCGGCGCTCGTGCTCGCCCATGACCGCGCGCTCGTGCTCTATCGCGACCCGAAGCTCGCCGTGCGCTCGCAGTACTGGATGCTCGCGATCATGGTCGGCTTCACGAGCCTCGCGCTGTGGCTGCTCTCGCAGGCGGGCCGGTGACGCAGGCGCTGCTCGCGCTGGCGCCGGTGGCGCCGGCGGGCTGCGGCGGCGGATCGGGTGGGGGCTCCGGGTCGCCGGCGAGCGCGGCCTCGATCGTCGACCCGCAGGGCAGCCCGCCGCTGGTCGACTCGCTCGAGGTCGAGCGGGGGACGGGCAAGCTCCTCATCACCACCAACCGCGGCTTCTTCCGCGTCGACCCGCGCGGCGGCGCCCCCGAGCGCATCAGCGGCGTCGCGACCGCGAAGGGGCGCAGCGTGCCGGTCGGCGGCTTCCTCGAGGTGCTGCCGCTGGGACCGAGGCCGCTGCTCGGCTCCGGCCATCCCGACGTGGAGCGGCAGCTGCCGGAGTTCCTGGGCGTCATGCGCCCGAGCGACGGCGGGCGCACGTTCCGGCAGCACATCGCCCCGCCGGAGCCGATGGTCGAGCTCGAGATCGACCCGGACGACGCCGACCGGATGCTGCTCGCCTCCGAGCAGACGACGTTCCGCTCGATCGACGGCGGTCAGCACTGGCGGCCGCTCGCGCCCCTCGCGCACGCGCGACGCCTGGCCCGCGGCGAAGACGCGCTTCCGCGCGGAGGCCGGCGGCACGATCTCCGTCTCCGGCGACGGCGGGGACACGTGGCGGCCCGTCGGCCACGTGCAGGGAGACCCCGCGCGATCGGGATGTACTGGGACATCGCGACCCACCTCGACGCCGGCCGCGACCCTGGACCTCTTGGGGCCGACACACCTGCAGCTGTTCGGCGGCGCGTCGCTGTCGACGCTCGGCGGGATGATCCTTCTGGTCGAGGGCGCCCGTGCGTCGGGCGAGCTGCGCCCGGACAAAGTCTCGCGCGTCGTCCGCTCCAACCAGGTGACGCTCGGCGAGGCGTTCCTGATCGGGCGCTCCACCTTCCAGGGCGAGTTCGACTACGCGGTGCCGCAGGTCCGGCTCGTCTTCCACCCGATCCTGCTGATGCTCGCCGCGATGGGCTGGGGCCTGGCGCTGCTGCAGCGCAAGCTAGGAGCGCGCGCAGCGAGCGTGTGAGGGCGGCGGGTTCGTCGGCTTCGGGCGCGCAGTGGCGCCCCAGGCCTGCCACTCCTTGAGCACCGGGAAGGCGCGGTCCAGCGAGGTCGTGACGAGGCCGGTGCGGAAGATGTCGTCCTCGCGGAAGGTGTACTGGAAGGCCGCGGTGACGCGCGGGTCGTCGTACCACTTGACCAGGCGACGGTGCAGCTCCCGGCAGGCCCGGCGCTCGGCCGGCGCGCTCGTCCGCTTGCCCTGGCCGGCGTGCGGTGCCCCGACGCCGGTCTCGGTCATCCACACGACGTGCTTCTTCTTGCAGTGGTGGGTCGCGGCGCCCTTGACGGCGTCGTCGACCGGGTTGATGCCCGTGATGTATCCGTGCTGGGACAGGATCGTGGAGCCGCAGACGATGCTCCGCGGCAGCGCGCCCAGGAACTCGCGGATCGAGGTGCTCTTCGACTTGCTCTCGTCGAGGCCGGCAAGCTCGCCGAGCACGTACTCCTGGTTGCCGGGGGCAGCGTCGAGCGCGCCCTTGAGGTTGCGGACCAGCTCGGCGTAGCGCGTGACCGCGAGCGGCTTCGCGGTCGTCGAGCAGATCGCCCGCTGCGGCGAAATGAAGAACGGGTGGTTCGGCTCGTTCCACGCGCTCCAGTAGCGCAGGCGGACCCCGACCTTGGCGCCGAGCGCGATCACGTTCTCGACGAGCCTGCGGTACGCGCCCATCGCGGACGCCTTCGGCGCGCGCGAGCGCGGCTGCGTCTTGGAGCGCTCGCAGCCCGAGGCCGGGCGGGCAGCCCAGTCCGGCGTGCCGGTGATGACCAGCAGCGCCTCCCAGCCGCCCTTGTGCTGCTTCTGGCGCGAGGCCAGCGCTGCGAGCTGGTCCTTGACGCCGGCCCAGCCCGCACACGGCGGCGTGCCGCGCAGGCAGCCGTCGTAGGGGTGCACGAGGTCGGCGGGCTTGCCCTGCTCAGGCTGCAGCGAGGGCCAGTCGAGCACGATCCGGAAGAACGTGGGCTTGAGCCTGCCCAGGTCGTCCTGCCAGCGCGTGAACTCGGGCGGCACTCCGGCGCGCGCGCCGGGCGCCCAGACGAAGTTCGGGTTCTGCTCCGTCAGGCCGACGGCGAGGTCGCCGCGGGCCTTGCCCTGCGCGACCGCGGGCGAGCGGGTCTCGGCCGGGGTGGGGGTCGGCGTTGCCGTCGGCGTCGGCGTCGGCGTCTTGGCGGTCTTCTTGGCGCCGTCGTCACCGCAGCCCGTCAGGATCGCGAGCGCCAGAGCGGCCGCGACGAGCGGCTTCAGACCGCGGAGACCTCTTCCTCCTCCGCCACGCGGAAGGAGGAGCCGCAGCCGCAGGCCGCGACCACGTTGGGGTTCTCGACCTTGAAGCCGGCGCCCTGCAGGCCCTCGACGTAGTCGACGACCGCGCCGCGCACGTAGGGCAGGCTCGGCCCGTCGACCAGCAGCCGCAGCCCGTGGTCCTCGAAGACCTGGTCGCCGTCGCGCTGGGTGTCGAACGCGAGCGCGTACTGGAAGCCCGAGCAGCCGCCGCCACGAACGCCCACGCGCAGGCCGGAGGTGCTCACGTCCGCGTTCTGGGACGACAGGAACTCCTTGACCTTCTCTGCGCCCGTGTCGGTGAAGGTGATCATGTTGTTCGGTACTCCCCGTCGGCCTGTGGGTCCAATGCTTCACGAAGTGTAGCGGTCGCTAGGCTTGGTATATGCCGAGTGCCGAGGAGCTCAGGGAGCGCATCGAAGCAGCCATACCCGAAGCCCGGGCGGACGTCACCGACCTCACCGGCGGCGGCGACCATTTCCGCGCCAAAGTGGTGGCTCCGGAGTTCTCCGTGATGAGCCGGATCGAGCAGCACCGGCGCGTCTATTCGGTGTTCGGCGCCGACATCGGCGGCCCCATCCACGCACTGTCCCTCGAAACCAGAGCGGAGTGAGCAGACCTTGAGCGAGACCACAGAGAACCCCATTCGCGAGGCCATCAGCGAGGCGATCGGCGAGCACGACGTCCTCCTCTTCATGAAGGGCACGCCGGAGCGGCCGATGTGCGGCTTCTCGGCCCGTACCGCCGCGGCGCTCGACGCGCTCGGCAAGCCCTACGCCGCCGTCGACGTCCTGCCCGACCCGCGCATCCGCCAGGAGCTGTCGGCGATCTCCAACTGGCCGACGATCCCGCAGCTGTTCGTGAGCGGCGAGCTCGTGGGCGGCGCCGACATCGTCGCGGAGATGTACGAGTCCGGCGAGCTCGCCGGGGTCCTGGGCGTCGAGGCGCCGGGCGACGCGCCGGCCGAGGCCCCCGAGGGCGCCCAGGCGGGCGCGCCACCGCTGCAGATCGACAACAAGCTTGCCTAGACCGTGCTGCGCACGCTGCTGGCCTTCCTGCCCGTGGCGGCCGTGCTGACGCTCACGCCGGGGATCGCCACCGCGCTCGTCGTCCGCAGCGCCGCGCGCGGTGGGCGCCGCGAGGCGCTGCTCGTGACGGCCGGCAACTCGCTCGGCGTGCTGGCGTGGGCGGCGTTCGCGGCGGTTGGGGTCGCCGCCGTGGTGGCCGCCTCGGCGTCGCTGTTCACGACGATCAAGCTCGTGGGCGCGGTCGTGCTCGTGATCCTGGGGTTCCAGGGGCTGTTCGCCCGTACGGCCGAAGCTCCGCCGCCCCCACCCGGCGCGGCTCTGCGCGTCGGGCTCGTGACCAGCCTCGCCAACCCGAAGCTCGCGGTCTTCTTCGTCGCCCTGTTCCCGCAGTTCATCCCCGACGGAGCTCCGGTGCTCCCGAGCGCGCTGGGCATGGCGGCGACGATCGTCGCGCTCGACCTGGTCTGGTACTCCGCGCTGGCCTACGGCGTGGCGCGCACGCGGCGGGCGTTCGTGCAGGGTGCGTGGATGAAGCGGATGGAGCGGCTGACGGGAGGGGTGCTGGTCGGGCTGGGGGTTCGGTTGGCTTTGGAACGGCGCTGAACGGCAGAACTGCGCATCGAGCGGAGGGTGCGAGCTGCCGCGGCGGCTCGCGAGGCGGGGTGTGGTCAATTGACCCGAATAATTGGGGTCAATCGACCACACCCCCTCAAACCCACCCCTCACCAGCCGCCGTTGACGTTCAGAGCTCCACCGCCCCCGAGACGCACGTGACCGTGCCACCACCGACCCAGATCGCACGGTCGGCGTCGCAAGACACGTGCACCCGCCCCCGCCGGCCCAGCGCGGTGCCCTGGCGCGCGACGTAGGGCGCGGTCGCGCGGCCCGTGTTCAGCAGCCACTCCGCGAGCGACGCGTTGAGGCTCCCCGTCACCGGGTCCTCGACGGTCGTGCCGTCCTCCGGGAAGAAGCCGCGAACCTCGAACTGCTCCGCCGAGCCAGGCGGGCAGGGGCCGGCGACGCCGATGTCGAGCTCGCCGATGAAGCCGGGGCGCACCGCGAGCACTGCCTCGGCGCTCTCGAGCAGGACCGCGATCCAGCCGGGGCCGTTGTCGGCCCACTGCGCGTCGACGATCTCCGCGCGATCGAGGCGCAGGACCGCGGCGACCCGCTCGAGCAGCGCCTCCTCCACCGGCCCCGAGCGCAGCAGCGGCGGCGCGGCGAACGCGAGCCCGTCCGGCGTGCGGCGCACCGCGACGAGGCCGGCGCCGCACTCCTGGGTGACGATGGCGGGCGGCTCCGCCAGGCCGGCCGCCTCCAGCCAGGCGTGGCAGGTCCCGAGCGTAGGGTGCCCCGCGAAGGGCAGCTCGGCCACCGGCGTGAAGATGCGGACGCGGTAGTCGGCCGCGGGATCCTCCGGCGCCAGCACGAAGGTCGTCTCGGACAGGTTCGTCCAGTTCGCGCAGCGCTGCATCTCCTCCGTGTCGAGCCCTGAGCCGTCGAGCACCACGGCGACCGGGTTGCCGAAGTACGGCACCTCGGTGAAGACGTCGATCTGAGCGAACGGGCGGAGCATCAGAGGTCTCTCCGCGCGAAGCCTCGCAGAGCCCACGCGCCGACGAGGCCGAGGTAGACGAGTGCCCACAGCCACAGGCCGGGGCCGGCGGACTGCGCGCCGCCGAACGGCCCGAGGTCGATCGCGAGCCGGGTGAAGCCGACCGTGTCGGCGGTCAGCCCCGCCAGGGCGGCCTGGTACAGACCCTCGAAGGGCAGCAGCCAGCTCGCGACCTTGGCGACGTCCTGCAGCGTGCCGGAGGAGAGCGCCTCCCCGATCTGGCCGAGCAGCCCGGCCACGAGGCCGGCGCCGAAGACCATGAACACCGCGATGCCGTTGGCGGTCGCCGACAGGAACACCGAGCCGGCCAGCGAGACCGCGGCGAGGATCGCCACGGCGAGCGCGAGCCCGACCGCGGGCAGCAGCAGGTGGTCCGGCCACCAGCCGCCGAACGCCCACGTGATGACGGTCGCGCCGACGAACACGGCGATGACGTAGGCCGCGCAGACCGCGGCGGCGGCCGAGTAGCGCCCGAGCAGCAGCGTGCGCCGCGACACCGGGCGGACGAGCAGGGGCTGCAGCAGCCCGCGCTCGGCGTCGCCGCGCACGGCGCCGAGCGTCAGGAAGACGGCCAGGACGGTCCCGAGGAACAGCGTCCCGAACATCGCCAGGCCGAGCAGCGTCGCGCCGACGATCACCTTGGGCTCCACGCCGAGCTGGTTGAACCCGACGTGCTTCACATCCCGGTGCAGCTGCCAGGTGCCGAGGCCGTAGAGCGCGAGGAAGGCGGCCGTCAGGACCCCCACGACGGCGAACACCCGGCGCCGCAGCGACTCGCGCAGCGTGAAGACCGCGATGACGCGGACCGCGGTCACGAGCCGCTCACCGCCTCGAGGTAGGCGTCCTCGAGCGAGGAGGTCAGCACGCGCACGCCGTAGACCTCCTCGCCCGCGGCCACGAGCTCGCGCACGATCCCGGGCGCGTCGGCGCGCCGCGCGGCGGAGAAGACCCGCGTCCCGGCCGCGGTCTCGACCTCGACGCCGCCCGCGTGGCTGAGCTCGGCCGGGGTGCCGGCCGCCACCAGCGCCCCGTGGTCGATGATCGCCACGCGGTCGCAGACGAGCTCGACCTCCGACAGCAAGTGGGAGTTCAGGAGCACCGCGACCCCGCGCCCGCGCAGCTCCTCGAGCAATGCCCGCACCGTGCGCCGGCCGGACGGATCGAGGGCGCTCGTCGGCTCGTCGAGCAGCAGCAGCCGCGGCGAGCCGATCAGCGCCTGCGCGATCCCGAGCCGCTGCTGCATCCCCTTGGACATCGTCCCGACACGGGTCTCCGCCGCGTCGGGCAGCCCGACGAGCTCGAGCAGCTCCGCGCGCTCGGCCGCGCCGCCCTCCGACTCCGCCAGCCGCTGGTGGAGCTCGAGCAGCTCATGGGCGGTGCACCAGTCGGGGAAGCGGAACAGCTCGGCGAGGTAGCCGAGCGAGCGGTGCGCAGCGATCGAGCCGGCGGGCTCGCCACAGACCTCGGCGCGGCCGGTCGTCGGTGTCACGAGGCCGCATGCGACCTTGACCAGCGTGGACTTGCCGGCGCCGTTCGGGCCGAGCAGCCCCACGAGCTCTCCCTCGCCCACCTCGAGGTCGACGCCGACGAGGGCGTGGACGGAGCCGTAGGTCTTGACGAGGGCGGAGACGGAGAGTGCGGTGGTCACGGGGCCTACCATCGTGCCGGATGGCGCCGACGACCCAAGCACCGCCGCCACTGCGCTGGGACGGCGAGCGCCTGCACCTCCTCGACCAGACGCTGCTGCCCGCCCGCGAGGAGGTGCTCGTGCTGAGCGGAGCCGAGGACACGGCGCAGGCGATCACCCGGCTCGCGGTGCGCGGCGCGCCGCTGATCGGGGTGGCCGCCGCCTACGGCTTGGCGATGGCCGTCGCCGACGACCCCACCGCCGTCGACGGCGCCGCCGACCGCCTCGCCGGCGCGCGCCCGACCGCGCGGAACCTCGCCTGGGCGGTCGAGCGGGTGCGGGCGGCCGCGCACGCCGGCGGCGCGGGCGCCGCGCGCGCCGAGGCCGAGGCGATCCACCGCGAGGACGAGGCGGCGAGCGCCGCGCTGGCGCGCCACGGCGCCGATCTGCTCGAGGAGCTCGTGCCCTCCGGCCGGGTCATGACGCACTGCAACACCGGCGCGCTGGCCGCGAGCGGCCGCGGCACCGCGCTCGGCGTGATCGCGGAGCTCGCGGACCGCCGGCCGCTGCGCGTGCTCGCGTGCGAGGCGCGCCCGCTGCTGCAGGGGGCGCGGCTGACCGTGTGGGAACTCGGCCGGCTCGGGATCGAGCACGAACTGGCGGTCGACGCCGCGGCACCGGGCCTGATCCGCACCGGCGCCGTCGACGCGGTGATCACCGGCTTCGACCGCGTGGCGGCCAACGGCGACGTCGCCAACAAGGTCGGCACCTACGGCCTCGCGCTCGCCGCCCACGCCGCCGGGCTCCCGTTCGTGGTGGCCGGTCCCTCCTCGTCGGTCGACCTCGCGCTGGCCGACGGCGACGGGATCGCGATCGAGGAGCGCCCCGCCGACGAGGTCCGCACCGCCGGCGGCGCGCTGCTGACCGTGGCCGGGACGCCATGCCGCAACCCGGCGTTCGACGTCACGCCCGCCGCGCTGGTGTGGGCGCTGGTGACGGAGAAGGGCGTGGCGCGACCGGTGACGACCGCGACCGTCGCCGCGGTGGCATGAAGGTCGCGCGCACCGTCTCGCTCACGGAGACGGTCATCGAGGAGGTGCCCGACCCCGAGTGCGGCCCCGGCGAGGTCGTCTGCCGCGTGCTCGCGTGCGCGACGTGCGGCTCAGACGTGCAGGACTTCTACGTCAGCCGCAAGCTGCCCGCCGTGCTCGGGCACGAGCCGGCGGGCGAGGTCGTGGAGGTCGGCGCGGGCGTCACCGGCGTCCGCCGCGGCGACCGCGTCGCGATCCACCACCACACGTCCTGCGGTGAGTGCCGGCGCTGCCGCCGCGGCCACGAGACGCTGTGCGAGCGCTTCCGCTCCACGCGCATCGACCCCGGCGGCTTCGCCGAGTACGTCCGCATCCAAGCCGAGCTGGTGGGCGAGCTGCTCCCGCTCGACGGCATGGACCCGGTGCTCGCGACCTTCACGGAGCCGCTGGCGTGCGCGCTGCGCGCCCAGCGCCGCGTCGGCCTCGAGCCGGGCGACGCCGTGCTCGTGGTCGGCGCCGGCGCGAGCGGGCTGCTGAACATCGCCGCCGCCCACGCGACCGGCGTCGAGGCGGTGTGGGTGCGCGAGCCGCAGCCCGAGCGGCTCGCGCGCGCCGAGCGCTGGGGCGCGACCGCGCACGGCAACGAGCCGGTCGACGTCGCGATCGTCTGCACGCCGCGCGACGACGCGATCGCGGCCGCGGCCGAAGCGCTCGCCCCCGGCGGCGCGCTCTGCGTCTACGCGCCGCCACCGCCGGACAGCCCGCTGGCGATCGACGGCAACGCCGTCTTCATGCGCGAGCTCGACGTCACCGCCAGCTGGTCGGCCGGCCCGGCGGACATGCAGGCGGCGCTGTTCCTGCTCCGCCGCGAGGCCGTCCGCCCGCTCGAGCTGGTCACGCACCGCTTCGGCCTCGAGGAGACCGGCGCGGCGCTGGCGGCGCAGCGCAGCGGCGAGGCGCTCAAGGCCGTCGTGCTCCCCTAGGGCCGAGGGCGCCCATCAGCGCGCCGTTCGCCACCACCACGACGAGGAAGCTCGCCGCCAGCACGGGCGACGCGAAGGTCGCGAGCGCCACGGCGGCGGCGCCGAAGAGCACGGCCTGAAGGCCGACCCACGCGGCGGCCGGGAGCTCGGCGGTCGCCTTCGGCGAGACGAGCAGGCCCCACACGACCGCCATCAGCAGCGGGAAGCCGACCCCGAGCAGCGCCTGCATCGCCACGCCGTCGCCGGTCTTGAAGCCCCGGTAGCCGACAGCCCCGAGCATGCACAGCTCGAGGAGGAAGCGGATCAGCAGGTTGAGGGATTCGATGACGATCATCGGTGGCTCCTGGTGGCTAACAGTGTTAGCCTAGGCTAGCCGAGCGCGCATCGCCATGGAAAGTGCGGCCAACCCCCCAGTCCGCTCCCCCCGCGCCCGCGAGATCGTCGCGGCGGCGCGTGAGCTGCTCGAGCGCGAGGGGCCGAAGGGGCTCTCGATGCGGCGCGTGGCCGAGCGCCTCGGCATCCGAGCGCCGTCGCTCTACAAGCACGTGCGCGACAAACGCGAGCTGGAGGCGGCGCTGATCTCCGAGGGCTTCGAGGAGGCGGCCGGGCACTTCGAGGCCATGGACTCGCTTGCGGATCTCGGCGCCGCCTACCGCGCGTTCGCGCTCGCCCACCCCCATCTCTACCGCCTGATGTTCGAGGGGCCGCTCCCGCGTGACCGGCTCGTGCCGGGCGCAGAGCAGCGCGCCGCGGCGCCCGTGATCGCCGCCGTCGGCGGCGACCCCGACCGCGTCCGCGCGCTCTTCGCGTTCGCGCACGGGATGGTGATCCTCGAGCTCGACGACCGGTTCCCGCCCGACGCCGACCTCGCGGCGGCGTGGGCGCGCGGGCTCAGCGCGTTCGCGCCGTAGCGTTGCGCGCGCGCAGGTGCTCGACGATCCGCTTGGAGTCGCAGATCACCTCGCGGCCGAGCTCGAGCACCGGCACGTGGCGCTGGCCGGTGAGGGCGTCGACCTGGTCGCGGTCGCGCGCCCGCAGTGCGACCCGCACCGTCTCGACCTCGATCTCCTGCCGCCGCAGCTCGCGGGCGACGCGGCCGCACGGGCACAGCCAGTTCGTCGGCGTGCGGCAGCGGTGCAGCCGCGCGGTCATGGGACGAGCTCCCCCAGCCGTCGCGCCGTGTAGCCGGCGACCCGCCAGCCGAGCGCCTGGCGGCTGCCCGAGCGCTGCAGGCGGCCGCCCTCGCGCTCGCGGTACCACGCGACCGTCGCCTCCACGGTCTCCTCGTGCGGGCGCGTGCTCCATCCGAGCTCCCGCCGCGCCTTCGTCGAGCGATATGTCCACCAGTGCGCGGCGCTGCGGACCTCGACCGGGGTGATCGGCGTCGGCCCGGGCAGCCGGCCGAGCGTCTCGGCGAGCGCGAGCGCGGCGGTGACGCTCAGCCGCACGGCCGGGCCCTCGATGCCCGAGAGCCGCGCGAGGTCGGCGAACAGGCGCTCCCAGGTGTAGTTGCGGTTGCCGAGGATGTAGCGCTCGCCCACCGTGCCGCGCTCGTCGGCGAGCAGGTGGCCGGCCGCCACGTCGGCGACGTCGACGATGTTGATCGCCCCGTCGACGTAGGCGGGGATGCGCCGCAGCATGAAGCGCCGCACGAGCTCGGTGGACGAGCGGTGCGTGTCACCCGCGCCGAGCACGTAGGCGGGGCAGACGACGACGAGTGGCAGCCCGCGCGCGGCGATCCGCAGCGCCTCGACCTCCGCCTCGTGCTTGGAGTCGACGTAAGGGATGCCGAGCTCGCCGCCCCGCCAGACCTGGCGCTCGTCGGCGGTGCCGCCCTCCGGAGCGGGGCCGACCGCCGCGACCGAGGAGGTGTGCACGACGCGCTCGACACCGGCCCGCAGGCACTCCTCGAGCACCGCACGCGTCCCCTGGACGTTGACGTGGAAGAGGTCGTCTGCGCTCGCCCGCAGGTTCGTCGTGCCCGCCACGTGGAACACGCGCGTAACGCCGCGCAGCGCCCGCCGCATGGAGCGGCGGTCGGTGACGTCGGCGACGACCGTCTCGACGTCGAGATCCTTGAGCGGCTCGAGCCGGGAGGTCGCGCGGACGGTCACGCGAACGTCGTCGCCGCGCGCCACGAGGGCACGCGCGACGTGCGAGCCGACGAACCCGGTCGCGCCCGTGACGAGGGTGGTGGGCATCGCGCGCTGAGGCTAGCGAGCCGACTACGCTCCGCGGCCATGTCCCGGGTCGCCGTCGTGACCGACACGACGCACTACATGCCGCAGGCGCTGGTTCAGGAGCTCGGCGTCCACGAGGTCTCGCTCTATGTGACCTTCGAGGGCGTCACCGAGCGCGAGGCCGACATCGTCGACCTCGACGACTTCTACACGCGCCTGAGGGCCTCCTCGGAGATGCCGAGCACGTCGCAGCCCTCCGTCGGCGACTTCCTCACCGCCTACGAGCCACTGCTCGAGGACGGCGCGGACATCGTCTCGATCCATCTCTCGGCGGGCATCTCGGGCACCTGCGCGGCCGCCGAGCAGGCCCGCGACCAGCTGCTCGAAGGCGGCACCGCGCCGGAGCGGATCGTCGTGCTCGACTCGTCGACGGCGTGCGCCGGGCTCGGGATGATGGTGATCGCGGCGAACTCGGCGGGCCGCGCCGGGGCGAGCGCGACCGAGGCGGCGCAGGCGGCGCAGGCGCTGCGGCGCGAGCTCAAGGTCTGGTTCGCCGTCGACACGCTCGAGTTCCTCAAACGCGGAGGACGCGTCGGCGCCGCCCGCGCCTGGCTCGGCACGACCCTCAAGATCAAGCCGATCCTGTCCGTCGAAGCGGAGATCACGCCCGTCGAGCGCGTCCGCACCTCCGGGCGCGCGTTCGAGCGCATGGTCGAGTACCTGCGCAGCCGACACGAGGACGGGGCCGACGCCTGGTGCATCAATCACATCCAGGCACCCGATGAAGCCGAGCGACTCGTCGAACGCGGCCGGGAGATCTTCGGCACC
>JBBQLH010000077.1:0-20183 GCA_038327685.1 Solirubrobacterales bacterium | reverse complement strand
GCAACGCCGTCGACTTCCCACACCCCGACGGACCCACCAAAATCATGAACTCCCCATCACCAACCAACAAATCGATCGCCTTCACCGCCTCCGTCCCATCCGGATACCGCTTCGTCACACCCCTAAGCTGAATCTGGGCCATCAGACGTTCATCTCCTCGCCGACCATTGATGTGAGCGTTGCCCGCGCGCCCCGCTCTTGTAACGACCTCAGGGCGGCGCGGTACGCCGCCGCGAAGCGCGCGTCCTCGGCGAGGTCGCCGAACACGTCACGGTTGGCGATGAACGCGTCCGGAACCTCGCCCTGGCGTCGCGCGCTCTCCGTCAGGCGCCCGGCGAGCCGGTCGACCACCTCGATCGGCCGGCCCTGCTCGTCGATCCCTTCGGCGTAGCGCGCCCAGCTGGCGACGATCGCGGCCGAGCGCCTGATCTCGCCGCCGTTCGCGAGCTGGTGGCGTATGACGGGGAGCAGCCACTTGGGGATGCGATCGGAGCTCTCGGCGCACAGGCGCGCGATCGTGTCGCGAACCTCGGGGTTGGAGAAGCGCTCGATCAGCGTCCGCTTGTAGGCGGGGAGGTCGACGCCGGGCACCGGAGCGAGGGTCGGGGTGGCCTCCTCGTCCATGTAGCCGGCCAGGAGGCCGCGGAAGAGCGGGTCCTGCGCGGCCTCGTGGACGAACCGGTATCCGCACAGGTAACCGAAGTAGGCGATCGCCTGGTGGCCGGCGTTGAGCAGCCGCAGCTTCATCAGCTCGTACGGCTCCACGTCATCGACGACCTGCACCCCCGCGTCCTCATAGGGCGGGCGCCCGGCCGAGAAGGCGTCCTCGAGCACCCACTGCGTGAAGGGCTCGCAGACGACCGGCCACCCGTCCTCGATGCCGAAGCGCTCGCGCACCTCGGCGACGTCGTCGTCCGTCGTGGCCGGGGTGATGCGGTCGACCATCGAGTTGGGGAACCGCACCTCGCGCTCGACCCAGTCGCCGAGCGCCGGGTCGCGCAGGCGCGCGAACTCCGAGAACGCCATCCGCGCGAGGCGGCCGTTGCCCTCGAGGTTGTCGCACGACATCACGGTGAAGGGCGCGAGCTCGCGCTCGCGTCGCCGCCGCAATGCCTCGGTGACGAGGCCGAACGTCGTCCGCGGGGTTGCGCCCGGTTCGAGGTCGTGCACGACGTCCGCGTTGTCGGTGTCGAACTGCCCGGTGGCGTCGTCGATGTTGTATCCGCCCTCGGTGACCGTGAGCGAGACGATGCGCGTCGAGGGAGCCGCCATCCGCTCGATGACCCCTTCGGCGTCGTCGGCGGCCAGGCGGTGCCCGATGACGGCGCCGATCACGCGCGCGTCGCGGGAGCCGTCCGCGTGCTTCTCGACCAGCGTGTAGAGCCCGTCCTGCGCCCCCAGCACCTCGTGCATCCGCCGGTCGGCCTCCATCACGCCGACCCCGCAGATGCCCCAGTCGAGCGCCGTGCCCTCGTTCATGAGGCGGTCGTGGTACATCGCCTGGTGCGCGCGATGGAAGCCGCCGACGCCGACGTGGACGACGCCCGTCGTGACGCGGGCACGGTCGTAGCCGGGGATCGGCACGCGCTCCGCGATCGCCGGCAGCGTGTCGGCTCGCAGCGGGCCGCTCACTTGACCGCGCCGAGCGAGAGGCCTTGGACGAGCTTGTCCTGCGCCGCGAACCCGGCGGCGAGCACGGGCAGCGAGACGACCATGGCCGCCGCGCACAGCTTCGCCAGGAAGAGGCCCTCGCTGGTGATGAAGCCGGTGAGGAAGACGGGGGAGGTGCTGGCGACGGTGGAGGTGATGACGCGCGCGAACATGAGCTCGTTCCAGGAGAAGATGAAGCAGATCAGCGCGGTGGCTGCGATGCCCGGCGCGGCGACCGGCATCACGATCCGGCGCAGCAGGGTCGGGAGTCTGGCGCCGTCGAGCTCGGCGGCTTCGATGATCTCGCGGGGGACCTCGGCGAGGAAGGAGCGCATCATCCAGACCGCGATCGGGAGGTTCATGGAGGTGTAGATGATGACCAGGGTGACGATGTTGTCGAGCAGGTTGAGGTTCTTGGCGATCAGGTAGACCGGGAGCAGGGCGGCGACCGCGGGGAGCATCTTGGTGGAGAGGAAGAAGAACATGACGTCGGTCCATTTCTCGACCGGTTTGATCGAGAGCGCGTAGGCCGCGGGGATCGCCAGGAGCAGCACGAGCAGGGTCGAGACGACGCTGGCGGTGAGCGAGTTGATCAGCGCCGGCCACGGGTCGGAGTCGAAGAACTCGCGGTACCCGGCGAGGGTGAGCTTGGCGGCGATCGAGGGCGGATTGGTCGCAGCGTCGCCCTCTGAGTGCAGGGAGGTCAGGACCATCCAGAGCACGGGCGCGACGAACAGCAGCCCGACCACCCAGGCGGCGAGGCCGAGCAGGGGGGAGAAGTTGCGTCGCGGGGAGCGCCGGGCCGCCGGGCGGGCGACTGGCTGGTTGACCGCGTCGGCGGTGGTCGTGGCCATGGTCAGAGCGCCTCCTCTTTGAACAGGGTGGAGACGACGCGCAGCGCGAACGTCCCGATGATGATCGAGCCGATGACGACGACGACGCCGGCGGCAGAGGCCTGGCCGTATTCGTGGCCGGTGAAGAACGTCTGATAGACGGCGTAGGGGAGGTTGGCGGTCCCCAGCCCGCCGGACGTGATGGTGAACACGGCGTCGAAGTTCTGCACGATGTAGATCGCGCCCAGGAGGATCGCGAGCTCGAGGTAGTTGCGCATGTGCGGGAAGGTGAGGTAGCGGAACGTCTGCCACGCGCTCGCGCCGTCCACCTTCGCGGCCTCGAGGGGTTCACCGGGTTGGCTCTGGAGCCCGGCGAGCAGGATCAGCATCATGAACGGCGTCCACTGCCACACGAGCGAGGCGATGATCGCGATCTTCGGCATCTCCGAGATCCACGCCGGCTGCGGCGGGCTGCCGTTGCCGAAGACGTCACCGATCCACGTCAGGATCCCGTTGAGCAGCCCGTAGTCGGGGTTCAGCAGCGCGTGCTTCCACAGCAGCGCGGCGGCGATCGGCATCACCAGGAACGGCGCGATCATCATCGTCCGCACCACCCCGCGCCCGCGGAAGCTGCGGTCCAGCAGCAACGCGATCCCCAGCCCCATCGCGACCGAGATCAGCACCACCGACGCGGTGAAGATCGCGGTGTTGATGACCGCCTGGCGCAGCGCGGTGTCGGTGAACACCGTCTTGTAGTTGTCCAGGAACACGAAGCTGCGCTCCCCGGGCCGGAACGAGTTCCAGTCCAGAGTCGAGATCACCAGCGTCGCGACGAACGGCAGCTGCGTGACGATGACCATGAAGATCATCGCCGGCAGCAACGGCGCCCGCCGCGACCACGCGGCGCTCCGCCGGAGCGCCCCGCCTCCGGGGCGCGCCGGCGGTGCAGCGGTCGTCGAGGCGGCCGTCATCTACTTCCCCTGGTACTTCTTGGCCACGTCCGCGGCCTGCTTCTGGCCCTGGTTCAGGGCGTCGTCGACCGACATCTTGCCGGCGATCGCCGAGCTGATGAACTGCGAGACGTCGGTGCCGAGCTTCGTGAACTCGGGGATGTCGACGAACTGGATGCCCAAGGTGGGCCGGGGCTGAACGCCCGGGTTCTTGGGATCGGCCGAGGCGATCGAGCCCTGGGTCGTCTTGTAGAACGCGGCCGCGGCCTTCTGGTAGTCCGGGTTCTCGTACAGCGACTGCCTCTTGCCGGCGGGCGCCCGGGCCCAGCCCAGCTTCTGGCCGAAGAGCTTCTCGGTGTCCTTGCTCGAGGCCCAGGAGACGAACTTCCAGGCGTTGTCGGGGTTCTTGCTCGCCTTCTCGATCCCCCAGGCCCACGTGTACAGCCAGCCGGAGGTCTTGGTCTTGTTGACCGGCGCGTAGACATAGCCGACCTTGCCGGCCACCTTTGAGGCCTTGGGATCCTCGAGGGAGCCCGCCGCCGAGGTGGCGTCGTACCACATCGCCGCCTTGCCCTGCCCGAAGCTGTTCAGGCACTCGGTGAAGCCGGCCTGTGACGCGCCCGCCTCGCCGTGCTTGCGCACGAGGTCGACGTAGAAGTTCGTCGCCGCCTTGAACTCCGGCGCGTTGACCTGCGCCTGCCAGTCCTTCGTGAACCAGGTCCCGCCGAACGTGTTGACCATCGTCGTCAGCGGCGCGAAGACCTCGCCCCAGCCCGGCAGCCCGCGCAGGCAGATGCCCTTCATCCCCGGCTCGGCCCCGTCGACCTTGGCCGCGAGGTCCGCGACCTGCTGCCAGGTCGGATGCTGGGGCATTGTCAGGCCCTTCTTCTTGAAGACGTCCTTGCGGTACATCAGGAAGGAGGACTCGCCGTAGAACGGCTCACCGTAGATCTTGCCGTCCTCGCCTGTGAGCGACTCGCTCATCGGCTTGAGGATGTCGGCCTGGTCGAAGCTCGAGTCCTTGTCGATGTAGGGGCTCATCGAGGTCAGCCACCCGTTCTTCGCGTAGAACGGCACCTCGAAGTTGCTGATCGTGATGACGTCGTACTGGCCGGCCTGGTTGGCGACGTCCTGCGCGATCGTGTCGCGCACATCGTTCTCCGGGAGCACCTTGAACTGGACGTTGATCCCGGTCTGCTTGGTGAAGTTGTCCTTGGCCAGCTTCTGAAGGTCGACCATCTGCGGGTTGTTGACCATCAGGACACGCACCGTCTTCGAGCCCTTCGCACCGCCACCGCCGCCTCCGCCCGCGCCACAGCCCGTCAGCGCCAGCAGCGACGCGCACGCCATCGCCACCGTCGCAAGCCTCAGCCGGCTCCACCGCATCTCGCCCTCTCCTCCTCGACATGAAACGTGCAAGGCGCTCATTTGAGCGCGCGCCTGCTCGTTCGTGAGGCGAGTGTGCTGATCGCGCAGCCAGAAGTCAAGTTTTGTGCAAAGATCTCCTACAATCGCTCAAATGAGCGGCCGAGAGGAGGTCCATGGCAGCTCGAGAGAAGCCCGCACCCGGTCCGGCGGCGTTGGTCCTGACCGCGACGGTCGCGCGCCGGTATTACCTGGACAACGTGAGCAAGAGCGACATCGCGGAGGAGCTGAACCTGAGCCGGTTCAAGGTCGCCCGTCTGCTCGACCAGGCCCGGAGCTCCGGCCTCGTCCGGATCGAGCTCAACTACCGCGGCGAGATCGACCTCGACCTGTCGGCGCGCCTGAGCACGGCCTTCGGGCTCCGGCACTGCCTCGTCATCGACTCGCCCGAGGACGACGAGGCGCTGCTGCGCGCCAACCTCGGCCGCGCCGGCGCCGGCCTGCTCGCCGAGATCCTCACTCCAGACGACGTGCTCGGGCTGGCGTGGGCGCGGACGCTGATGGAGATGCGCCGGGCGCTCACGCGGCTGGTGCCCTGCGCCGTGGTCCAGCTCACCGGCGCGCTCTCGCGCCCTGACGTCGACGAGAGCTCGATCGAGCTCGTGCGCGATGTCGCGCGCATCTCCGGCGGACCCGCGTTCTTCTTCTACGCGCCGATGATCCTGCCCGACGCCGCCACGGCGCGCGCTCTGCGCAGGCAGCCCGAGATCGCGCGCGCGACGCGCCGCTACCCCGATGTCACGAAGGCGGTCGTAGGCCTCGGAGCCTGGGAGGAGGGCCAGTCGACGGTCGCCGACGCCGTCTCCGAGCGCGAGCGCCGCGAGCAGTTCGAGCTCGGCGTGCGCGCCGAGACCTGCGGCATCCAGCTGGACGCCGAGGGCAACGCCGTCAGGACCGCGCTCACCGAGCGCATCATCGGGATCGATGCCGAGCAGCTGCGCGCGGTGCCCGAGGTCATCGCCTTCGTCTACGGGACCGGCAAGGCGGGCGCGGTCGAGGCGGCGGTGCGCGGTGGCATCGCCACCAGCCTCGTCACGCATACCTCCCTGGCGACTGAGCTACTGGCGCGGTCGTGACGGCGATGCCCGGCACTGAGGTGCTCCTCCACGGCGGTACCACGAACGCGGGTCGAGTCACGCGCGTGGGGGAGACCGTGCGACGACCGTCGCGGCCGACGAGCCCTGCCACGCACGCCCTGCTGGACCACCTCGAGCGGATCGGCTTCGACGGCGCCCCCCGCTTTCTGGGCACCGACGAGCACGGCCGCGAGGTCCTCTCCTACATCGAGGGTGAGGCGGCGATCGAGCCGCACCCTGACTGGGCGCTGACCGACGAGGCACTCGTCAGCGTGGCCGAGTTGCTGCGCCGCTATCACGACGCGGCGGCCTCCTTCGACGTGTCGCGCCACACCTGGGCGCGGGCGGTGCCGGCGGCGTTCCGCGGCGCCCTGGCCAGCCACAACGATCCCAACCTCGACAACGTCATCTTCTGTCGCGGCCGCGCCGTCGCGCTGATCGACTTCGATCTCGCCGGCCCCGGCACGGTGGCGTGGGACGTGGCGTGCGCCGCGCGCCTGTGGGCGCCGCTCCGCGACGAGCAGGACGCGCCCGAGGCGGTCCGCGGCCGGGCCCTGCAGCGCCTGCGGTTGTTCGTCGACGCCTATGGCGTTCCCCCGCGCGAGCGCGCGCGCATCGTCGATGCCGCGGTCCATACCCACGACTGGGCCTACGACATCGTGCGTGACGCCCTGGCCCGGGGCCACGGGAGCTTTCGCCACCACTGGCGCGAAGGTGGACGGCTGCGCGCCGAACGCACGCGGGAGTGGATCGTCGCCCATCGCGAGCCGATGCGCGAGGTGCTGGACGCCGGCCGCAGCTGACCGGGTGCCTGCCGACGCTCGCACCGGGGCCTCGCTGGGGCCGGGGACCGCTCGGCTCGTCATCGTCCTGGGGTCGATGAACGCGATCGGCCCGCTGTCGATCGACATGTACCTCCCGGCGTTCCCGGAGATCGCGCGGTCGCTGCACACCAGCGCGTCGTCGGTCCAGCTCACGCTCACGGCATGCGTCGCGGGCCTCGCGCTCGGCCAGCTCGTGATCGGGCCGTTGAGCGACCGCTTCGGCCGGCGCATCCCCGTGATCGCGGCGATGGTGACCTACGCGGTCGCGTCGCTGCTGTGCGCGGCGGCGACGAGCGTGGGCGCGCTGATCGCGCTGCGCTTCGTCCAGGGGCTGGCCGGCGCCGGTGGGATCGTGATCTCGCGCGCGGTCGTGCGCGACCTGCACTCCGGGGCGCGCGCGGTGCGGCTGTTCTCCTCGCTGATGCTGGTCACCGGGCTGGCGCCGATCCTCGCCCCGCTGGTGGGCGCGCAGCTGCTCGCGCTGACGTCATGGGAGGGCGTCTTCGTGACGCTGTCGATCCTGTCGGCGCTGATCGCGGCCCTGGCGGCGCTGGGACTGCGCGAGACGCTGCCGGTCGAGCGCCGCAGCACCAGCGGCCTACGGCGTACCGTGCAGACGATGGCGGGGCTCCTGCGCGACCGCTCCTTCCTCGGCCACGCGCTCGCCGCGGGCCTGACGTTCGGCGCGCTGTTCGCCTACATCTCGGGCTCGTCGTTCGCGCTGCAGGGCATCTACGGCCTCTCGCCGCAGCTCTACAGCCTGGCGTTCGCGATGAACGGGCTCGGGCTGATCGCCGCGAGTCAGGTCAACGCCCGCATCGTCGAGCGCGTCGGGCCGCGGCGGCTGCTCCGCCGCGCGCTGGCCTGTGTCGTGACGAGCGCAGTGGCGCTGCTCGTCGTCGTGTCCGTCGGCGGGCTGTCCGTGTGGGCCGTCCTCGCGCCGATGTTCGTGATCGTCTCGAGCCTGGCCTTCGTGCTCCCCAACGCGACCGCGCTTGCGCTCGCCGACCACCCGGCCGTGGCGGGTACGGCCTCGGCGCTGCTGGGCCTCATCCAGTTCCTCGTCGGCGCCATCGCCGCGCCGCTCGTCGGCGTGGCGGGGCCCGGCACGGCGGTGCCGATGGGCGTGGTCATGGTGGTGCTCGCGCTGGGGGCGCTGACCGCTCAGCGCGCGGCGGCCCGGCGGCAGCCGTGGAGGCTCGCGCGATGACCCTCGTCACGATCTCCGCCGCCTACGGCGCGGGCGGCAGCCGCATCGCCCCGGCAGTCGCGGAGCGGCTGCGCGTGCCGTTCCTCGGCCGCCCGCCCGCGCCCGATCTCGTCGCTCCCGGCGAGGCGGCGCGCGCCTGCGACGAGTCGGGCGGCTCCGGTCCCGGCCACCTGCTGTCGCGCATCGCCTCGATCGCCATCGCCTGGGGGACGCCCGCCGGCATGACGCTCGACGAGCTGCTCCCCGACCAGGCGCTGCGACTCGAGATCGAGCATGAGATCCACGAGCTCGCCGCGGCCGGCGCCGGCGTCATCCTCGGCCGCGGCGCCGCCGTGATCCTGCACGACGACGCGCGCGCCCTGCACGTCCTGCTCGACGGGCCGGTCGAGGCCCGCGTGCGCCAGGCCATGGTCATCGAGGACATCGACCGGCACACCGCCGAGCACCGGCGGGCCCGCGTCGACCGCTTCCGCCGCGCCTACATCGACACGCTCTACGGCGTCGACCTGCACGAGCCCGGCATCTGCCACCTCGTCCTCGACTCGACCGCCCTCCCGCTGGACGACTGCGTCGAGCTCATCGCGGCCGCCGCCGCGGCGCGCAGCCCGTCGTAGGCTCAATCCACTCCCACGACGATCGGGAACCAACATGGCGAAGGTGCTCTACACCGCGGAGGCGACCGTCACCGGCGGGCGAATCGAAGGTCACGGGCGCACCAGCGACGGCGCGCTGGAGGTCGAGCTCCGGAGCCCGGCGGAGCTGGGCGGCGGAGGCGGCGGCACCAATCCCGAGCAGCTGTTCGCGGTCGGCTACGCGGCCTGCTTCGAGAGCGCGCTGGGCGCCGTGGGCCGTCGCGAGAAGGCCGAGGTCGGAGACGTTTCGATCGACAGCCGGGTCAGCCTGCTGCCGGCCGAGGGCCGCACCTTCAAGCTCGCCGTGGCGCTCGACGTGAGCCTGCCCCGGGTCGACGATCCCGAGCAGGCCGTCCGGATCGTCGCCGCCGCGCACAAGGTCTGCCCGTACTCGAACGCGACGCGCGGGAACATCGACATGGAGCTGACCGTCAACGGGCATGCTGTGTAGCTATGGGCTTTGACCAGTACCACGAGCCGGCCGACGAGCTGCCGGACGAGACACGGACCTTCGCGCGCATGTGCGCATCGCTCACCGAAGAGGCCGAGGCGATCGGCTGGTACGAGCAGCGCATGGCCGTCGAGTCCGACCGCGAGGCGCGCGCGCTGATGCGCGACGCGCAGGGCGAGGAGTTCAAGCACTTCTCCATGGCGCTCGAGTTCCTGCTGCGACGCAACCCCCTGTGGCGCGAGATCGCCGAGGGCATCCTGTTCCAGGAGGGCGACATCGTCGAGCACGGCGAGGAAGCCGAGGAGGAGGCCGTCGAGGGGGCCGCGGCGCGAGGCGCCCCGCTGGCCGGCAGCGCGTCGCTCGGCATCGGGAGCCTGAGAGGAGCCGGGTCATGAGCCACCTGCTGCGCGAGCACGCGCCGATCACGGAGGCGGGCTGGAAGGAGATCGACGACGAGGCCCGCGAGCGCCTCGCGCCCGCCCTGGCCGCGCGCCAGCTCGTCGACTTCAGCGGACCGCACGGCTGGGAGCACTCGGCGACGAACCTCGGGCGCACGCGCTCGCTCGCCGACGCGCCGGTCGAGGGCGTGACCGCCGCGCAGCGCCGCGTGCTGGCGCTGGTCGAGCTCTCCGCGCCGTTCTCGCTGGCGCGCGACGAGCTACGTGACGCCGACCGCGGCGCCGAGGACGTCGATCTCGCTGCGCTCGACGAGGCCGCCCAGCGCATCGCCACGGCGGAGAACCGCGCGGTCTTCCACGGCTGGGAGGCCGCGGGCGTCACGGGCATCGCGGAGGCCTCCCCGCACGACGCGATCACGCTGGGCGACGACTGCGAGCGCTACCCGCGCCATGTGGCCCGGGCGGTCGAGGCGCTGCTGCGCGCCGGCGTCGACGGCCCCTACGGTCTCGCGCTCGGACCCCATGCCTACACCCGGGTCCTGGAGACCACCGAGCACGGCGGCTACCCGCTGCTCGACCACCTGCGCAAGATCATCGGCGGGCCGCTCGTGTGGGCGCCGGGCGTGGAGGGCGCGGTCGTGGTGAGCCAGCGCGGCGGGGACTTCCTGCTGGAGTGCGGCGAGGACCTCTCGATCGGCTACGACAGCCACAACGCCGAGGCCGTCGATCTCTACCTCGTGGAGAGCTTGACCTTCCGGGTCGTGACGAGCGAGGCGGCCGTGGCGCTCACGCCCTAGACCTCCAGCCGCGACTCCTCCAGGTCGAGCTCGTGCTCGACGCCGGCGCATGACCTCGCTCGAGATCTGGCGGCTGTTGCGGAGCCCGACCAGCGCCTGCCGCGGGGCCGCGTAGATGTCATGCATCATCCCGCTGGTAGAGGAGCGAGCCCTCCTCGATCCCGTCGGTTGGCGAGCGCGTTCAGCCCGGCGGCCGAGACGAACAGCGCGGCGATCACGATCTGCAGATCTCCCACGAGGGAGATTCTTGCCGCTAGGACGGATCTCGGCGACGCGCCCGCTGATAGTGGCGGGCCTGGCGGGCGCGGTTGCCGCAGGCGTTCGAGCACCACTCCCTGCGCGGGTGATCCCTGAGGAACATGAGGACGCAGCCGGGGGCGCCGCAGACCCGCAGGTCGGCGCGGTGGGGCCCGGTCAGCAGGTCGATCGTGTCGGCTGCGAAGGCGGCGAGGACGACGTCCGCGCGGCTCGCGCCGTGGTAGTCGGTCGCCGCGACGGTGTCGCCATCGGGGCGCCAGATGGCGATCGGCGAGCGGGGCGCGCGGGCGCAGGCCGTGTTGATGACCTCGAGCGCGGCGCGTTCGGGGGCGGGTCGGTCGACCGCGGCGTGCAGCGCGTCGCGCACCGCCCTCCTGAGCTCGACGAGATCGCCGGCGCTGGGCCAGTCGCCAGCGCGCTCGGGCAGCCGCGCCCCGAGGGCGCCGAGCCAATCGCCGGCGTCCGCGAGTCCGTCGACCAGGCTCCCGTTCGCCGCATAAAGGGTGTTGTGCAGCTCGATCGCGAGGCGCTCTTGCCGCAGGGGTCCTCGGTATGCCGGGGCCATCTACCTAATGGTAACGGAGGTTGACAACCGTTAGTCAAATCCGTATCGTGTCCCTAATGATCAGCGCTTCCGCCAGCCGTTAGGACGAGGTGCCGCTCGCCGTCTCGCACCTCTGGCGCTACCCGGTCAAGTCCATGGCGGGGGAGCGCCTCGAGCGCGCACACCTCGGTCTGGACGGCATCCCCGGTGACCGTCTCCTGTACGTCCTCGACGAGCGCGACCAGATCGTGTCGGCGCGCACCAGGCCGCGGCTCCTGGGCCACCGCGCGACCCTGGACCCGGCCGGCGACGTCCTGGTCGACGGCCTGCCGTGGCGCAGCCCGGACGTCGCCGCGGCGGTCGAGGCGGCCGCCGGCCCGGGCGCTCGGCTCGTCAGGGCCGCCGGCAACGAGCGCTTCGACATCCTCCCGCTGCTCGTCGCGACCGACGGGGCGATCGAGGCCTTCGGCCACGATCCGCGCCGCCTCCGCCCCAACATCATCGTCTCCGGCGTGGAGGGATTGAGGGAGCGCAGCTGGGAGTGGAGCCTGCTCTCGGCGGGCGAGGCCGTCATCGCTCTGGCCGACCTCCGCGGGCGTTGCATCACGACCACGTGGGACCCCGACCGCCTGGTGCAGGATGTCGACGTGCTCCGCCACATCCGCGCGAACTTCGACGGCACCCTCGCCCTCAATGCCTGGGCGGGGCGCGAGGGCTGCGTCGCCGTCGGCGACGAGGTCCGGATCCTCGACCACCCGATCGAGCTCATGGTTCCCGAGCCGGGCCGCTTCGCAGCATGACCTCTGGACCGATCCGAATCCTGCTCGTCTCCGGCAGCACGCGCGGTGGGTCGACCAACACGGCCGCGCTCCGGGCCGCGCACGCCATCGAGGACGAGGACATCACGACCGTCCTCTATGACGGCCTGGCGGCTCTCCCGCACTTCGACCCCGATGACGACGCCGACCCGCTGCCTCCCTCGGTGAGCGACCTGAGGGAGCAGATCGCGGCGGCCGACGGCGTGCTCTTCTGCACCCCTGAATATGCCGGCGGCCTGCCGGGCAGCTTCAAGAACCTGCTCGACTGGACGGTCGGCGGCATCGAGATGTACGGCCAGCCCGTCGCCTGGATCAACGTCGCGGGCGAGGGCCGCGGTGGGAACGCGGACGCCTCGCTGCGGACCGTCCTCGGCTACGTCAAGGCGACGGCCCTCGCGCCCGCCGGCACGCGCGTGACGGTCGCGCGATCCGAGCTCGGTGAGAACGGCGAGATCGGTCCCGGCGACCTCCGTGCCCGGATCGAGCAGGTCGTGCGCGCCTTCGCAGACGAGCTGCGGGCATTGCCCGCGCGCGAGGAGCGCGACTCGTGAGCGCGGTCCGCGTCGCACACCACGAGGGCTCTCGCGCAGAGCTGAGATCGCTGTTCGAGCTCGCCGAGGACTCGCCGGCGCAACTCGACGCCTACCTCGACTGCGGCCGCGTCCTCGTCGCCCGTGCCGGCGACCAGACCGTCGGCCACCTCCAGCTGACCGACACCGGTGAGCCTGGCGAGGCCGAGATCAAGAGCATGGCCGTCCTCGCATCCCACCGCCGCCGCGGCATCGGTCGAGCCCTGATCGCGCGGGCGATCCAACTCGCCCGGGGGGAAGCGCGGCACACCCTGCTCGTCGCCACCGCAGCCGCCGACGTCGGCAACCTCCGCTTCTATCAGCAGGTGGGTTTCCGGATGCGCTCGATCGAGCGCGACGCGTTCACCCCCGCGACCGGCTACCCGCACGAGATACGCATCGATGGCATCGAGCTCCGCGACCGGGTCTGGCTCGATCTGCTCCTCGACGGCGTCAGGGCGCCTTGAGGCCGAGCGCGTGCGCCGTCTCGGCCGCCGACGCGACCAGCGGGTCGTCGGGGGCGATGCGCTGGAGCCACCACTGCGAGTGCAGGCGCCAGACCGTGCAGCCCAGCTCGTCGTTGCGCGCGATCGCGGTGCGCAGGTGGCGCGCGGCGTCGTCACGGCGCTCGAGCAGCGCGGCAAGGCCGCCGAGGTGGCGATCGGTCGCGCCGTAGCTGGCGACCGCGCGGCCGGCCGTAGCGGGCCGTCCGGCGTACGGCGCGAGGCGGTCGTAGACGACGGCCGCGTGCGTGGCGTCGCCGAGCGCCACGCACGCCTCGGCGCACTCGGCCTGGGCGGACAGCCAGTTGGCGTCGAAGGCAGGCGGCTGGGCGATCGCCGCGCCGAGCGTCGCGCGCGCCCGCTCGGCCTCCCCGCGCGCGGCGAGCATCCAGGCGTAGGACGAGCCGTACGCGGGGGCGGCCGGCGAGTTGGCGATCTTGTCCTCGATGAACGCGATGTCGACCTGGTCGAACTCGCCGCGCTCGAGCTGGCCGACGAACGCGAGCATGTCGGGAAACAGCTCGGCGTTGCGATCGCCCGCACGGACGCCTGCCTTCCTGGCCTCGGCAGCCAGCCCGTCGGCCTCGGCGAAGCGCCCGCGGAGCAGCGCGTCGGCGGCGGCCCACAACGGCGTGTACCACTGGAACACCGGGAGGCGGAGCTCGTCTGCGAGCCGTGCGTGGCGGGCCATCTCCTCCCGGCACGCCGGCATCTCGCCGAGCTCGAAGAGGTCGGTCACCCGCCAGTTGCGTGCCTGCAGCTCGGCGTGGCGCTCGCCGGCCTCGCGCGCGGCGGCGATCATGTCCGCGGCGGCGGCGAGCCGCTCCTCGACGCGGTCCGGGCGCCACAGCGCGACGTGGCGCGCGTTCAGCGCGGAGGCGAGCGCGCTCGGGTCCCGCGCCGCCCGCGCCGTCGCGACCGCCTCGGCGCTCAGCGACTCCGAGCGCGTGCGGTCAGGCGCGTAATAGAGCTCGACCGCGAGCCGCGCCTCCAGGCGCGAGCGCAGCACGTGGTCCTCAACCGTCTCGAGCGCATCCTCGAGCCGCTCGATCGCCTCGGCGTCGAGGTCGACGATGGCGATCCCGAGCCCGGCGAACCCGAGCGCCGCCTCGCCGAGCAGCCCGGCGTCGCCGCGCCGGTGCGCGAGTGCCGTGGCCGAGGTGAACGCCTCGCGCGCCGCGGCGGGCTCGCCGGCGCGCAGCAGCGCGTCCCCGCGGGCGAGCAGCACCGGTCCGGTGTCCTCCTTCGCCTCCGTGAGCTCGAGTGCGTCGAGCGCGCGGGCGAAGTTCTCGGCGGCGTCCTCGTAGGCGAGGCGGTCGAGCGCGCGGCGACCCGCGCGGACGAGCATCTCGGCGGCGTGGCGGGCGTCGGCCGCTGATGCCGCCTCGAACCGGTGGACCGCGATCTCCTCGAGGTGCCGGTCCTCGCCGAGCGCGGTCAGCGCCTCCGCCGCCCGGCGGTGCAGCCGCGCGCGCCGCAGCACGTTGAGCTCGCCCAGGACGGCCTCGCGTACGAGCGCATGGGCGAACTCGAAGCGGCGCGGGTCCGCTGCCGGGCGCAGCACGCGCGCGCGCAACAGCTCGTCGAGCGCGGCCTCGGCGGCGTCGGGCTCGAGGCGGGCGGTTGCCTGCAGCGCGGCGGCGTCGAGCTCGAGGCCGAGGATCGCCGCGGCCGCGAGCAGCTCGTTCGCGTCGCCGCCGAGGCGCGACAGCCGCACGCCGACGGCATGGCGCACGCTCTCCGGCACCTCCGGCGTCGTCGCCTCGGCCAAGCCGCGCACCACCTCCTCGACGAAGAACGCGTTGCCGCCCGTGCGCGCGTGCACCCGCGCGGCGAACTCGGCGGAGCCGAGCAGCGACCGCGCGAGCGCGGCGACGTCGTCCTCGCTGAGGCCGCGCAGCGCGATGCGCTCCAGTGCCCCGTCGCGCTGCAGGTCGGCGAGCGCGCCGGTGAGCGGGCTGTGGCGCCCGAGCTCGGTGTCGCGGTAGGTGCCGACGATCTGGATCGGCCCGGGCCTCGCCGAACGCAGCAGGAAGCTGGCGAGCAGCAGGGTCCCGCGGTCGGCCCAGTGGAGGTCGTCGATGACCAGCAGCAGAGGCGCGCGTTCGGCGAGCGCGGCGTCGACGCCGTCGAAGAGGCGATGGCGCGCGAGCGAAGCGGTGACGAGGCCTCCGGCCGAGGCAGTCGGGTCGTCGGCGGTGCCTGGGTGCAGCGCGTCGGCGGCGCCGGCCTGGCGCAGCGCTTCCGCGAACGGCTCGAAGGCCGCGAGCGGCTCCTCCGAGCAGCGGCCCAGCAGCACGGTGGCGCCATCCGCCAGCGCGGCGGAGGCGAACTCGTGGGCGAGACGCGTCTTGCCGATGCCGGGCTCGCCGGCGAGCAGGACAAGGCGCCGGTCGCGCTGCCTCTGCACGCCGGCCCACGACGCGCGGAGGCGCTCGAGCTCCGGGCCGCGGCCCACGAACCGGGTCCCGTGCGAGCGCTCGAGCGCACGCGGGCGGGCGACGGGCTCGGCGGGGGTGCGCCGGAGTTCGTCGAGCAGCGCGCGCGTCTCGCGCGAGGGCGCGATGCCGAGCGCGCGGCGCAGTCGCTCGGCGAAGCGCTCGCCGGCGCTCAGCGCGGCGGCGCGGTCGCCGGCGCGCGCGAGCCGCTCGATCAGCCGGCGGTTCGGCTCCTCGGCGAGCGGATCGAGGGCGACCTGCTCGCGCGTCCGGCGGATCGCTGCCGTGAGGTCGGCGGTCTCGGCCGCGACCTGCTCGAGCGCCTCGGCGAGTCTCCGGGTGTGCGCCTGGCGGGCGTCGTGGGCCCAGTCGTCGTCGAAGCCGTCGAGGATCGGCGCGCGGCACGCCTCGAGCGCCCGGGCGGGATCACCGGCCTCGAGCGCCGCCTCGAACACGCGGGTGTCGACCGCGAGGCCGGCGCCGTCGAGCGCGACGGTCTCGCGCGTGGCGACGAGGTGGCCGGCCGCCGGCCCGAGCGCGCGGCGCAGCTCGGTGAGCGCGGCGCGCAGGCTGGTGCGGGCCGACTCGTCGAGCACGTCGGGCCAGAACCGCGGGGCGAGCTGGGCGCGCGCGTGCGGGCCCGGATACAACGCGAGGTAGGCGAGCACGGCGCGCGCGCGGCGCGAGCCGGGCGGCGGAAGCTCGGTGCCGCCGGCGCGCAGCGCGAGCCCTCCTGCGAGTCGAACCTCCAGCACGCGCCAACTGTCTCCCTTGCGCGACGTTCACGCAAGCCGAGCGCTACGCGAGCGGGGGCTCGTGAAGATCGCCGCCATGTCGATCCCGCGCAGCCGCGACCTCCGCCTGCTCGCCGGCGCCGCCGGCCTCTCCGCGCTCGGCGACTTCATGGCCGTCTTCCCGCTGATCCTCCACGTGCGGCAGGCCACCGGCTCCGCGTTCGCGGTCTCGGCGCTGATCTTCGCCCTCTGGGGACCGGTCGTCCTGGCCGCCGGGCTCGCGGGGGCGATCGTCGACCGGTTCGAGAACCGCGCGCTGCTGATCGGCGTGTCGTTCGCACAGGCGGCCGTGGTCGCCGGGATGGTCGCCGGCGCCGACACCCTGTGGGCGCTGCTGCCGCTGATGGTCCTGCTGGGCTTCGGCGTCGCCGTCAGCCAGCCGGCGGAGTTCGCGCTCGTGCCCGCGGCGGCGGGAGAGGACGTCGACAGCGCGCGCGCCAACGGGCTGATGGAGACCGTGCGCTCGCTCGGCCTCACCGCCGGCCCCCTGCTCGGCGGCGCGCTCGGCGCGGCCGGGCTGCTGCGGCTCGCGCTCGCGCTGAACGCGCTCTCGTTCGCCGTGGTCGGCGGCACGGCGCTCGTGCTGCGCGCCCGCCGTCGGCCGCCGGGCGACGCCGCGGCACCGGTCCGGGCCCGCGACGGCGTTGCACTCCTCGTCCGCGAGCGTGACCTGGCGATCGCGTTCGGCGGCGCCGTCGCCGCCCTGGCGGTCTTCTCCATGTCCGCGACCGCGGAGCCGTTCTTCGTCACCGACGTGCTTCGCGCCGGGCCCCTCGCCTATGGCGTGCTGCTGACCTCCTGGACGCTCGGCATGGCCGCTGGCTCCAGCGCACTGGCACACCGCGTGCCGCGCGCCTCGCTGACGGCCGGCGCGCTCGTCGCGGTCGTCCTGCAGGGCGCCGGTATCGCCGGAGCGGCGCTCTCGCCGGTGCTCTGGATGGCGCTGATCGGCTTCGTGCTCGGCGGGGCCGCCCATGGCGTCAAGAACGTGGTCCTGCGCACGCTGATCCACGAGCGCGTGCCCGAGGCGCTGCGCGGGCGCGCGTTCGCCGCCTACAACGGCGCTCGCAACGGCGCCGAGCTCGGGGCGCTGGCGGTCGGCGGCCTCGTCGTCGGCGCCTTCGGCGCGCGCCCGGCCCTGCTCGCCGCCGGCCTCGGGCCGGCCGCGATCGGGCTGATCTGCCTGTTCCTGCTCACCACCACGCTCCAAAGGAGAGTGATCCATGCACGTTTCGAAGGCTGAGCTGCCCGCCATGGTCATCGGCGAGTACGAGGGCCGCTCCGTCGACGCGGGGGACTTCCGGATCGCGTTCGAGTCGATGCCCGCCCAGATCCCGCCGGACGAAGCGCCGTTCAAGGGGCTGCCGGACGACCGCTGCCAGTGCGACCACTGGGGGTATCTGTTCGAGGGCGCCTTCCGAGTCACCTACACCGACGCGTCCGACGAGGTCGTGCGCGCCGGCGAGGCCTACCACCTGCGTCCGGGCCACTTCGTCCAGACGCTCGAGCCCGTCCAGCTGATCGAGCTGAGCCCAATCGAGGAGCACGACCGGACCATGGCCACGGTGGCGCGGAACATGGGCGCGGCGGCGGGATGATCTCGCCGGGCGCCGGTGGCTTCAGCTCGGCCACTCGACACCGGGGATCAGCGCTTCGAACAGCGCCCGCGCGGCCGGGCTGGGTGGTCGTCCGCGCGGCACCGCGACACCGATCCGCCACCGCGGCGCCGGATCCCGCAGCGCGAGGAAGCGCACGCGCCGGCCTCGAGCAGCTCGATCGACCCGCCCTGGTGGAGGTCGACGTCGATCCCGGGATGCTCTGCGGAGAAGCGCTCCAAGCCGCCTGCGACATCGCAGCCACCCGCTCCGTCAGCCGGCGCCCCTCCATTTGCGCTCGAAGGGGAGGCGCCAGTGCCGCGGGGCGATCAGGTCGTCGATCTCGCTCGGTCCCCAGGAACCCTGCGCGTACGGCCGCAGCGGCGGAGGTTGCTCGAGCAGCGGCGCCGAGATCTCCCACAGCCGCTCGACGCCCTCGGCGGTCGTGAAGAGCGTGCGATCGCCGGTCATGGCATCGTGGATGAGCCGTTCGTAGGCCTCGAGCGCGTCCTTGTGCTCCGGTGTCTCGTCGAGCGAGAACTGCATGCTCGCCTTCTCGAGATGCATCCCGCGCCCCGGCCGCTTTCCGTAGAACGACAGCGAGAGCCGCGGCGTATCGGCCAGGTCGAAGGTCAGGTGGTCGGGCCCGGCGCCGCCGACGCCCGCATCGGGCGGGAACATCGACTTGGGCGGCTCGCGGAAGGCGATGCTGATCACGCGGGCGCTCTCGGCCATGTGCTTGCCGGTGCGCAGGAAGAACGGGACGCCGGCCCAGCGCCAGTTGTCCACCCGCACGCGCGCGGCGATGAACGTCTCGACATCTGAGTCGGCCGCGACGCCGGGCTCGTCGCGATAGCCCTCGTACTGCCCGCGCACCACATCGTCGGGCTCGATCGGCATCAGCGAGCGGAAGACCTTGAGCTTCTCGTCCACGAGCGCGCGCGGCTCGAGCGACGGTGGCGGCTCCATCGCCACGACGGCGAGCACCTGCAGCAGGTGCGTGACGATCATGTCGCGGAAGGCGCCCGTCGCCTCGTAGAACTCGCCGCGCGTGCCGATCGCGAGCGTCTCGGGCACGTCGATCTGCACGTGGTCGATGTGCTCGCGGTTCCACAGCGGCTCGAGAAAGCCGTTGGCGAACCGCAGGGCCAGCATGTTGAGCGCCGCTTCCTTGCCGAGGAAGTGGTCGATCCTGAAGATCTGGTCCTCGGCGAACACCTCGTGCACGGTGTCGTTGAGCTCGCGGGCCGAGCTCAGATCCGTGCCGAACGGCTTCTCCATCACCACGCGCGCGCGCTCGGCGAGCCCGGCCTCGCCGAGCGTGCGCACGATCGGGCCCGCAGCCGACGGCGGCACCGACAGGTAGTACAGACGGCGCGCCTCGCCCCCGATCGCCTCCTCCGCACGCGCGACGCCGGCGGCCAGCGCATCGGCGCGCGACGGTACGTAGTTGAGCCGCTCGCTGAAGGTCCGCCAGTTGTCGTCGTCGACCTTCATGCGGCAGAACTCGCGGAGCGCGTCGCGCACATGCGCGCGGAAGCCGTCGTCGTCGAGCTCGTCCAGCGAGGCGCCGACGACGCGGTAGTCGTCGGGCATCAGCCCGACCTGCTCGAGGTGGAAGAGACCGGGGATCAGCTTGCGGCGAGCGAGGTCACCAGTCGCTCCGAACAGCACGAGCACGTGGGGCTCCGGTTTCGGCAGCTGCTGGGCCCGCTCGCGCTCGACATCGACGGAGCTAACGGCCATCCCGGTCATCTCCCGACTTGAGTTCGATCTCGACGAAGACCGCGGAGGCGCCGGTGACGTTGGCGACGTCGTGTTCGGTCCCGGCCCTGCCGAGGTACGGCGCGCCGGCGTGCTGGGCCAGCTCGTGTACGGCGCCGTCGGGGTCCGTGACCGCGAACGTCCCGCCGGTCACGGGCACGACGATGTAGTCGTACTCGTGGACGTGCCGTCCGGTGTTGTCTCCGTCGGCGCGGAACGTCCAGGTCGTGATGCGGACCCGGTCGTCGTCGACGTCCGTTCTCGCCTCCGCGGCGCTCATGGTTGCACCCTCGATCTCCCCGGCCTCGCCTGCGGCGTTTCCACTGTGGGTCGTACTCTTGCGCGATGGTACGGATGCCGGGAACGACGCGCTTGGCGTCAGCCGTCGACACTGGCTCGGCGGAGAGCCGTCCGCGGGAGCGACTGCTGCCCGGGGCGGATCCGCGGCGATCCGGGGCTGTGTCCGGGTTTGTGCGGGCGTGGTGGGTGTTGGGTGGGTGTGTGGTGTTGGTCTTGGTGTTGCGTGCGCCGTATTTCGTGACGCCGTTGGGTCGGGATGAGGGTGGGATCTCGTATGTGGCGAGTCATTGGTCGGCTGGTCATGGTTCGTCGCTTTATGGTGGGTATTGGTTGGATCGTCCGCCGTTGTTGGTG
>JBBQLH010000076.1:0-20209 GCA_038327685.1 Solirubrobacterales bacterium | reverse complement strand
GGCGTCCACGAGCACCGCCCGGCCGCCATCACGGCCCAACACCCGCGACATCCCCCACGACGGCCTCAACTGGCCCCACCGCCGCGCCCCAAGCGCTTCAACGCCCTAACGAGCGGGACGAACGGTGGATCGAGGCTTAGTTCAGGCGGCGGCATGCGACGCGGCGACCGCCAGGCGGTCGGCGCGGTCGTTGAGTGCCTTGTAGGCGTGCGCTGCGCCGGTCTCGTGCCCTCGGACCCAGTGCCAGCGCACGTGCGCATGGCGCGCGAGCTCGGCGTCGAGGGCGCGGACGAGGTCCTGGTTCTTGACCGGGTCCCCTCCGGCCGTCTTCCAGCCCCGCCGCTTCCAGCCCGCGATCCACTTCGTCATCGAGTCGAGCATCAGGCGCGAGTCCGTGACGATGCAGGCGCGGCTGCCGGCCGGCAGCGCGCGCAGGCCCTCGATCGCGGCGGTGAGCTCCATGCGGTTGTTCGTCGTGTCCGGCGCGCCGCCGTGGAGCTCGACCGTCGTGCCGGGACCCGGCGGGACGATGATCGCGGCCCAGCCGCCGGGCCCTGGATTGCGGCGGCAGGCGCCGTCGGTCCATACGAGCGCCTCGCCCGGCAGCGCCTCGACCGGCGTCTCGGCGATGCGCGCTGAGCGGCGGCGTCCGGGTGGCATCGCGGGCGATCCTAGGGGCGGCGGTGGACGACGCGCAGCAGCGCCTCGCCGATCCGCACCTCGTCGCCGGCGCGCAGCTGGCGCCCGCGGCGCTGCTCGGGCTCGCCATTGACGAGCACGGGCGTGGTGGCGAGGAAGGCGGCCGCCTCGCCGCCGGCGTCGATCACGCCCGCGAGCTTGAGCAGCTGCCCGAGCCGGATCATCTCGCCGCGGATCGCGACGTCGCGCTCCACTAGGCGGGATCCTCCTCCGCGCTCGCCGGCAGCCGCACCTCGACCGCGAGGCCGCCGCCGGGCGAGTCGCCGAGCCGCAGGTCGCCGCCGTGCAGCGCCGCCTGCTGGGCGACGATCGCGAGGCCGAGGCCGGTGCCGTCGGGGCGCGCGTCCCGGCCGCGGGCGAACGGCTCGAGCAGGCGCTCGCGCTCCGCGGCGGGGATGCCGGGACCGTCGTCCTCGACGCGCATGACGAGCCGGCCGTCGTCGCGGGCGAGGCCCACCGTCACGCTGCCGCCGGCCGCGCGGCCGTGCAGTGCGGCGTTGTCGAGCAGGTTGTCGGCGATCAGGCGCAGCCCGTCCTCCCAGCCGTCGACCCGGCCCTCCTCGACGTTGCCGGCCAGTTCGTAGCGGACGCCGGGGTGGCGCTTGCGCGCGCCGTGGACGGCGGCGTCGAGGACGTCGCCGAGCTCGACCGGCTCGCGCGGCAGGCTCTCGGCGGCCTCGCCGCGCGCGAGCGCCTGCAGGCCCTCGAGCAGGTGGACCATGCGGTCCTGCTCGGCGGTCATGTCGGCCACCAGCGCCTCGCGCTGGTCAGCGAGCAGACCCGGGTTGCGGGCCAGCGTGTCGAGGTTCGCGCGCATCGCGGTCAGCGGCGTGCGCAGCTCGTGACCAGCGTCGGCGGCGAAGCGCCGGGTCGCCTCGAGCGCGCGCTCGGTGGCGGCGGTCGAGGCGCCGAGGCGCGCGAGCATCTCGTTGAGCGCGCCGGCCAGCTGGGCCACCTCCTCCGGCCCGTCGTCGGGGAGCGGCGTCGAGAGGTCCTGGGCGCCGCTGACGCGGGCGGCGCCGGCGCGCAGGCGCGCGAGCGGGCGCACGGCGACGGTGGTGAAGCCCCAGGCCGCGAGCGCCGTCAGCAGGATCGCGGAGAAGCCGAGCAGCAGCACGAGCCGGCGGATGCGGCCGACGCGCTCCTCGACGGGCGCGAGCGAGCTCAGCACCTGCAGGCGCGGGTTGCCCGCCGCGGCGACCGTGAAGGTCAGCGAGCGCCAAGGCGTGCCGCCGATCTCGACCGTCTCGAAGCCGTCGCTCTCAGGCACGCTCGGCGCCGCATCCGGGACGTCGCCCTCGCGCGCGACCACCTCGTTGCCGTAGGCGACCTGGGCGAACGTTCCGCTGCCCTGCAGCAGCATCTCGCCCCGGCCGCCGTGCCCATAGGCGTCGCGGTCGGGCGGGCGCCGCAGGATCGAGTCCGCGCGCGCGCGCAGATCGCCGTCGAGCTGGTTGCGGCCGTCGCGCTCGACGGCGGCGAGCAGCAGGCCGCCCGCCAGCAGTCCGCAGATCGCCACCGCGCCGACCGCCGCGAGCGCGATCCGCGCGCGCAGGCTGCGCGGCGCCCTCATGGCCGCAGCGCCCAGCCGACGCCGCGCACCGTGTGCAGGATCCGCGGCTCGCCCGCCTCTTCGAGCTTGCGCCGCACGTAGCCGACGAAGACGTCGACGACGTTCGTCTCGACGTCGGTCGTGTAGCCCCACACGAGCGAGAGCAGCTGATCGCGCGAGAGCACCTGGCCGGGGTGGCGGACGAACACGTCGAGCAGGTCGAACTCGCGCCGGGTGAGCCCGAGCTCGCGGCCGGCGCGGGTGGCGATGTCGCGGCGCGGGTCGATCACGATGTCGCCGGCCATGTGCGGCCCGGCGCCCTCAGCGCCGCCACGGCGCAGCAGCGCCTCGAGCCGAGCGGTCAGCTCGGCGATCGCGAACGGCTTGACGAGGTAGTCGTCGGCGCCCGCCTGCAACCCGGCGACGCGGTCCTCGACCTCGTCGCGCGCCGAGAGCATGCAGACCGGCACGTCGATCCCGTCGCCGCGCAGCCGCCGCACGACGCTGACGCCGTCGAGGCCGGGCATCATCACGTCGAGCACGATCACCGCCGGGGGGCGCTGGGCGACGGCGGCGAGCGCCTCCAGGCCATCGGCGGCGGTGGTCACGGCGAAGCCCTCGAGGCGGAGCGCGCGCTCGAGGGCCTGTCTGACCGTGGCCTCGTCATCGACGACGAGGACGAGCGGCTCGCTACGGACCACGCCTCCCATGATGAGGCTCCGAGCCGATGGCCTCCTTGACCTTGGCCTCCGAGATGCCGAGTTTGGCGGCCAGCTTGGCGACGAAGGCGTCCCGGTCGGCCTTGCGCGTCGTGGCGAACTGGCCGCGGACCTTCTCCATGGCGGCGGTCAGCTTGGCCTGCGTGACGCCGAGCTCCTTGGCGAGCGCCGCGAGGGCGGGGCCGCCCGGGTGGTGCCGGCCGCCAGCGCCGAGCTTGCCCGGGCCGCCGGGGCCGAACTTGCCGCGACGGCCGGGGCCGGGACGACCGCCCGGGCCGGGACGCAGGTCGGCGAGGGCGGAGCGCAGCTTGTCCTCGCTGACGCCGATCTTGCCGGCGAGGTCGGCGAGGTCGGGCGGACCGCCGCGGCGGCCGCCGCCGGGGCGGAGCGAGTCGAACGCGGCGCGGACCTTGGCCGGGTCGACGCCGAGCCTGGTCGCGAGCGCGGTGTCGAAGCGATGGAGCCGGTCGCCGCGGCGCTCGCGGCCGCCCGCCTTGCGCTCGCCCTTGAACTTCTCGAGCGCGGCCTGGACCTTGTCGGTGGTGAGCCCGAGCTCGCCGGCCAGCGCCTTGGCGAGCTCGTCGCGGCGGTCGTCCTTCGCCGCCTTGCGGTCGGGACGCAGGTCCTGCAGCGCCGCGCGCAGCTTGTCCTCGGTCACGCCGAGGCGGCCGGCGACGGCGGAGAGGTCGCGCGGGCCGCCATGGCGCCCGGGGCCGGGGGGAGCGGCCTGGGGGGAAGGTGTCTTGCTGCCTGCGAGAGCCGATCCGTCGCCCGCCTGGCTCCCGAGCGCGTAGGCCCCGGAGGCGAGCACGAGCGCGCCGCTGAGCGCGGCAGCCGTCTTCTTCGAACGTGGGGTCATGGCTGGGAGCATCGATCCGGCACCTGAGAGTTCGCTAAGAGTTCGGTTGTTTCTTAGCTCACTCTCAGCGTCCGAGCCGATCCTGCGCCCATGTCCTCGTGGCGCCCGCTCGTCGCCGGCACCGTCGGCGTCTTCCTGATCGTCCTCGCCTTCCTCGCCGGCCAGCTCAAGCGCGGCGGCGATCCAGGGCTGCGCCCGAGCGGCTCGACCGCGACCTCGCAGCCGGCGCCTCAGGCGACCCCGGAGTCGCAGGACGGTTTCCGCGCCGACCCGTCGGTCCCGTACAACAGCAGTCCGGACCTCGCCCCTCCGACGACGCACCAGTCATGACGCGCGTCGAGGAGACCTTCGCCTCGATGGGCGGCGAGGCGATGGTGCGGCTGGAGTCCGCGGCGCTTGTCCGCGAGTCGCTCGAGCGCCTCGCGGACGGCGTCCACGCACGCGTGGAGACGATCGAGGCCGCGCTCTCGCGCTTCCGCCCCGGCAGCGAGCTGAACGCGCTCAACGCCGACCCGCGCCCGGCCGTCCCCGCCTCCCCGCTGCTGCGCCGTACCGTCGCCGCGGCGGCGTGGGCGGCCGAGCGCAGCGGCGGACTCGTCGACGCGACGCTGCTCGGCGAGCTCGAGCGCCACGGCTATGTGGACTCGTGGGACGTGAGTCGCCGTGCGGACATCGAGCAGGCGCTCGAGGCCGCGCCGCCGCGACGCCCGGCAGGCCCGGCGCGCCGGCACGGCGAGCACCGCCTCTCGATCGACGAGGCCGGCCGCGTCGCCCGCGCGCCCGGCGTGCGGCTCGACCCCGGCGGCCTCGCGAAGGGGATGGCCGCCGACCTCGCGGCCGGCGCGCTGCCCGCGGGCGTCCGCTACGCGATCTCCTGCGGTGGCGACGTCGCCGTCGGCGGCGGCGAGCTCTGGGAGGTCGCTGTGCGCAGCGCCCGCAGCGACGCCGAGGTGCATCGCCTGCGCGTGCGCGCCGGCGGCGTTGCGACGTCGGGCATCGCGGCGCGGATCTGGCAGCGGCCGGACGGGAGCTTCGCCCACCACGTCCTCGACCCCGCGACCGGGCAGCCGGCGTGGACCGGCCTTGTCGCCGCCACCGCGGTGGCGGACAGTGCGCTCGAGGCCGAGGTGCTCGCCAAGGCCGCGCTGCTGTCGGGCCCGTTGGGCGCGCGCCGGCTGCTGCGCCGCCGCGGCGGCGTGCTCCAGCACGACGACGGCCGCATCGAGGTGATCCCGCCGCCCGCGGTCGTGCGGCTCCCGCTCCCCGCTCGCGCCGCGGCGTGAGTCACGACCCGCTCGACTACCCGTTCTGGCTCGCCAGCCGCTCGGCCGGGGTCGTCGCCTACCTGCTCCTCAGCGGCTCGGTCGTGCTCGGGCTCGTGATGGCCGCGAGGCTCGCGCCGGTGAAGGCGAGAGCGGACCTGCGCCCCCTCCACGAGCGGATCGGGCTGCTCGCGCTCGGCGCGGTCGGCGCCCACGGGCTGCTGCTGCTCCCCGACAGCTGGCTGCGCCCCGGCCTGCACGAGCTGGTGATCCCGTTCACGGCGAGCTACCGGCCGGTCTGGACGGGCCTCGGGATCTGCGCGGCCTACCTCGCCGTGGGGCTGTCGCTGACCTACTACGCGCGGCGCCGGCTCGGTGCGCGGCGCTGGCGCAACGCGCACCGCTTGATCCCGGTCGCGTGGGCGCTCGCCGCGGCGCACGTGATCGGCGCCGGCTCGGACGCCGTGAGCCTGTGGCTCCAGGTGGTGCTCGCGATCACGATCGCCGCGGTCGTCGTGCTGCTCGCGCAGCGCTGGTGGCTGGGCCGGCTGACACCGCCCGCCCCGCCGCCCTCCGAGCCACCGCCCGCGCAAGAGCCCCAGCCCGCCGAGCGTCGTTACGCCGGCGAGCTGGGGCTGTTCCGCTGAACGTCAGTCGTCGGCGCCGTGATGGCCGCCGCCGTGGCTGCCGCCGCCGCCGGAGCGCTGGACGAGCGTGGCGACCCAGCGGCCGCCGGAGCGCTTCACGGTCGCCTCGACGCGGGTGAGGCCCCTGCGCAGGCCGGAGAAGCCGCTGATGCGCTCGAAGTTCGTCGAGCGGGTGACCTTGATGCGGATCGTCCCGCGCTCCGAGTCGTGGAGGCGGAAGGTCTTGGCGTCGCGGCTGACGGACGCCACCGTCCCTTCGTACTGGCGCGTGGCCGCGGAGGCGATACCACTCGAGAGCGCGACGGCGGAGATGAGAACTCCGAGGAATGTGGTTGTGGTCTTCATGGCCGCCATGCTGCCGACCACCCCGCCAACTCCGGCCCAGGCCCGGGCCAAGCCCAGGCAAGGCCTCCTCAGGCGGCCATCCGGAGGTCCGCGCACTGGTGCGCGAGCTCCTCCGCCCCGCCCCAGGTACGGCGGCAGCCGACCGGGCCGCGGTCGAGGTCGACGACCTCGTAGAGGAACGCGCCGCGATGCTCGATCGCGAGCCGAGCGGCGCGCAGCCGCTCCGCGCGCCGCAGCGGGTCCGGGTCGCCCAGGCGCCCGTCCACGGGCCAGGGCATGGGGCGGGGATTCGAGCCGAGGTTGATCATGGGTTCATGATCGGCTTGCAGGCACTTTGCGGATACCGACCACCGGTCGGAGCCTTGCCCGGGGCGATTCGACCGGCGGGCGAGGCCGTACTCTGCCCTGCGTGACCCGTCGCGAGATCCACTCCTGGCTGATGGACGTGGACGGCGTGCTCGTGCGCGAGGAGAGCGCGATCCCGGGCGCCGACCGCTTCATCGCCGCGCTGCGCCGCCGCGAGCTCCCGTTCCTGCTCCTCACCAACAACTCGATCTACACGCGCCGCGACCTCGCGGCGCGCCTGCGGACGAGCGGCCTCGAGGTCCCGGAGGAGTCGATCTGGACCTCCGCGCTCGCCACCGCCGGCTTCCTCGCCGACCAGCGGCCGGGCGGCTCGGCCTTCGTGATCGGCGAGTCCGGGCTGACGACCGCGCTGCACGACCAGGGCTACACGCTGAGCGAGCGCGATCCCGACTACGTCGTGCTCGGCGAGACGCGCACCTACTCCTTCGAGCGCATCACGAGCGCGATCCGGCTCGTCCTCGGCGGCGCCCGCTTCATCGCCACGAACCCGGACGCGACCGGCCCGAGTGCGCAGGGGCCGCTGCCGGCCACGGGCTCCGTCGCGGCGCTGATCAGCCGCGCGACGGGCGTCGAGCCCTACTACGTCGGCAAGCCGAACCCCTTGATGATGCGCTCCGCGCTCAACGCGATCGACGCGCACTCGGAGACGACGGCGATGATCGGTGACCGCATGGACACGGACATCGTCGCCGGCCTCGAGGCGGGCCTCGAGACGATCCTCGTGCTCAGCGGCGTGACGGCGCGCGAGGAGGCCGAGCGCTTCCCGTTCCGCGCCTCGCGGACGCTCGAGTCCGTCGCGGAGCTGGCGGACGAGCTGGGCCAGTGACGGTCGCCGCGCTCTACGACATCCACGGCAACCTCCCCGCGCTCGAAGCGGTGCTGGCCGAGGTCGAGGCGGCGGCGCCGGACCTGATCGTCGTCGGCGGCGACGTCGCCGGGCCGCTGCCGGCCGAGACGCTCGACCGGCTCGCGGAGCTCGGCAACGTCCGCCGGGTGATGGGCAACGCCGACCGCAAGCCTCGGCCCCGGCGCGGAGCTGCGGCGCACCGACTACGACATCGCCGCCGCGGCGGAGCGGCTGCGCGTCGGCGGGCTGCCGGACATCGACGAGGTGATGCTGCGCGAGAGCCTGCTCGAGCCGGTCGGCGCGGCGTTCGTCGCGCGCCACTTCGAGGACCGCGCGACGGCCTGAGCGCTAGCCCGCGACGACGAAGACCGCCCGCGCCCGCACGATCTCGCGACCTTCGACGCTGAGCGAGACGTCCGCGAAGGAGAGGGTGCCGCCGACGCGCTCGACCCGCGCGCGCGACTCGATCCAGTCGCCCGGAGTCGCCGGGCGGAGGAAGTCGACGGTCAGCGAGACGGTCGCCCGGGCCTTGTCGTCGTCGGCGTCGGCGCCGATCGCGCGGCCGAGCGCGAAGTCGGCGAACGCCGAGAGCAGCCCGCCCTGGATCGTGCCGCGGTGGTTGGTGTGGCGCTCCTCGGCGCGCAGTCCGAACACGAGCCCGTCGTCGTCCTCGCGCACCTGCACCGGCCCGATGTGCTCGAGGAACGGACCCTGTGGCTCGAACGTGGTGAAACCGGCGGGGACGTCCATGCGGCGGCGCACCCTACTCTCTCGGTCGTGCCCCTCCAGATCGGCTACAAGGCCTCCGCCGAGCAGTTCGGCCCGCGGCATCTCGTCGAGCTCGGCGTGCTCGCCGAGCAGCGCGGCTTCGACAGCGTCGTCGTCTCCGACCATTACCAGCCGTGGCGCCACGAGGGCGGGCACGCGCCGTTCTCGCTCGCCTGGATGAGCGCGGTCGGGGAGCGGACCTCGCGCATCACGCTCGGCACGAGCGTGCTCACCCCCACCTTTCGCTACCAGCCCGCGGTCATCGCCCAGGCGTTCGCGACGATGGGCTGCCTTTTCCCGGGCCGCGTGATGCTCGGCGTCGGCACGGGCGAGGCGATGAACGAGGTGGCCGTCACCGGCGTCGAGTGGCCGGAGTTCAAGGAGCGCTTCGGGCGGCTGCGCGAGGCCGTGCGGCTGATGCGCGCGCTGTGGGAGGGCGAGCGCGTCAGCTTCGAGGGCGACTACTACCGGACCGTCGACGCCACCGTCTACGACCGCCCGGAGACGCCCGTGCCGATCTACATCGCGGCCGGCGGCCCGCAGGTGGCGCGCTACGCCGGCCGCGCGGGCGACGGCTTCATCTGCACCAGCGGCAAGGGCATGGAGCTCTACGCGGAGAAACTGCTCCCGGCCGTCGACGAGGGGCTCGCGAAGGCCGAGCGCGAGCCGGCCTCGATCGACCGCATGATCGAGATCAAGCTGTCCTACGACCCCGATCCCGACCGCGCGGTCGAGAACACCCGCTTCTGGGCGCCGCTGGCGCTCACCGCTGACCAGAAGGCCGGGCTCGAGGACCCGATCGAGATGGGCCGCGCGGGTGACGCGCTGCCGATCGAGCAGGTCGCGAGCCGCTGGATCGTCGCCTCGGACCCCGACGAGGCGGTCGAGAAGATCAAGCCCTACGTCGATCTCGGCTTCACGCACCTCGTCTTCCACGCCCCGGGCGACGACCAGCCGCGCTTCCTCGACGCCTTCGCCGAGCAGCTGGCACCGCGCCTGCGCGACCTCTAGCGCATCAGGTTGAAGAGGTGCGCGCGCGTCCACGGGCCGCCCGGCATCGGGGCGAGCTCGGGATCGTCCTCGCCGCCGCCGCCCTCCTCGTCGTCGGGCAGCGGCAGCCAGCCGCGCCACGTCGCCACGATCACGGCGACCAGGATGGCGACGTCCATCCCGACCAGCGTCGCCAGCGCGAACGCGACCAGCAGCGTCTCGGACGGAAGCTCGGAGAACGCGACCGCGCACAGCCCCGGGATCGACAGGACGACGCCGCACGCGGTCACGAGATGGTGAATGCGGCGGCGGATGCTGGGCTCATCGAGGGGCAGCTCGGGGTGGTCGGCCTGGCGCGCCTCACCCGACTCCGTCGCGGCCGCGATCGTGGGCGTGAGCGCCGCGATCAGCCACGACTGACCTCCGCGCCGGTCGGCCAGGCTCCGCTGGACCCCGGCCGCGACGAGCGCGGCCAGCTCGCCAGCGAAGATCGCCCACAGCAGCACCACAGGGCGAGGCTACGGCATGAGTAACAGTTTGCCCGTCGTGCCGCGCGAGGCGAGGTCGGCCTGGGCGCGCGCGGCGTCCGCGAGCGCGTAGCGGCCACCGATGCGCACCTCGAGCCTGCCCTCCGCGATCCAGCCCAGGAGGTCGGCCGCCCGCATGCGCAGCTCGTCGCCGTCGCGGCCGTAGTGGGCGAGCGTGGGGCGCGTGAGGAACAGCGAGCCGGCGTTGAGCTTGGCGATCTCGACCGGCGGCGGCGGGCCGCTCGCCGCGCCGTAGAGGACCATGTAGCCGCGCGGGCGCAGGGCGGCGAGCGACTCGTCGAACGTGGCGGCGCCGATGCCGTCGTACACAGCGGCCACGCCCTCGCCGCCGGTCAGCTCGCGCGCGCGGTCGGCAAAGCCCTCATAGCCGATCGTCTCCGCCGCGCCCGCCCCGCCTGCGAGCTCGGCCTTCTCAGCGGTGGAGGTGGTCGCGATGACACGCCCGCCGCGCCGCGTGGCGATCTGCGTGAGCAGCAGCCCGACCCCGCCCGCGGCCGCGTGGACGAGCACCGTGTCGCCGGACTGGACCGGGTACGTGCTCGTCGCGAGGTAGTGCGCCGTCGAGCCCTGCAGCATCACGGCGGCGGCGACGTCGGTCGCAATGCCGTCGGGCAGCGGCACGGCGGCGTCGGCGCCGACGAGCACCTGCTCGGCGTAGGAGCCCGGGGCGTTGCTCCACGCGACGCGGTCACCGGGCGTGAAGCGGTCGACCGCGTCGCCGACCGCCGCAACGGTCCCGGCCCCCTCGACGCCGGCCGGATGTGGCGTCTCGGCCGCGTGGGCACCGCCGCCCTCGCGCTCGTAGATGTCGCGGTAGTTGACGCCCGCCGCCTCGACGTCGACGAGCAGCTGCCCGGGGGCGGGCTCGGGCGCCGGCCGGTCCTGGAGCTCGAGCACCTCCGGCCCGCCATGTCGTGTCACCACGATCGCCCGCACGCGCCACATCTTCCCAGTTGCGCGCCCGTCGAGTAGCTTGGCGGCGTCTAAGAGGAGGAGTTGCACCATGCCGATCCCGACCGAGCTCGTCGGTTCGCTGCCCAGGCCGATGAAACTGCAGGAGGCCTTCCAGGCCCACGACGACGGCAAGATCGACTTCGCGCAGTTGCAGGCCGAGCAGGACGAGGCGGCCGCGGACTCGATCAAGCGGCTGGAGGAGACCGGCGAGACCTACGTCACCGACGGCGAGCAGCGCGAGTCGAGCTTCGCGACCTACCCGATCACCGACACGCTCGCCGGCACCGGCCTCGCCGACAACCTCGCCGGCGACGGGCAGTTCTTCGCGATCTTCGACGACGGCCACCACCGCCAGCTGCCGCGCCTGACGGGCGGTCCGTTCCGTTACAAGACGTTCGCCTCGGAATTCGTCGAGAAGAACAAGCAGATCGCGTCCAAGCCCGTCAAGCAGGCCGTCATCGCCCCGTCGATGCTGATGCTGCTCTACCCGCTCGAGGGCGAGATCGAGGGCTACTCGCGCGAGCAGTTCCTCGACGACCTCTGCGACGAGGTCGAGAAGGACATCCGCCAGGCCTTCGCGGCCGGCGCCGAGCGCGTGTCGATCGACTTCACCGAGGGCCGGCTCGCGAACAAGAACGACTCGCGCAACCCCTGGACGAACAAGGACATGCTCCAGGAGTTCATCGACCTCAACAACCGCGTCATCGACCGCTTCTCCGCTGACGAGCGCAAGAACATCGGCATCCACACCTGCCCCGGCGGCGACATGGACTCCGTGCACTCCAAGGACGTGCCCTACGAGAAGCTGCTGAGCAAGATGTTCCAGCTCAACGCGGGCTACTTCCTGATCCAGTGCGCGAGCGAGGACGACCGCGAGAACGTCTACGAGCTCGTCGGCAAGTACAGCCGCGACGACGCGAACGGCGTCCCGCAGGTCTGCTTCATCGGCGTGATCAACCCGCTGTCGCCCGAGGTCGAGACGCCCGAGCAGGTGCGCGACGCGCTCGTGGCGGCGGCGAAGCACATCCCGGTCGAGCGCCTCGGCGCGACCGACGACTGCGGCTTCTCGCCCTTCAGCCGCGACGAGAAGCCCAAGCACGGCTCGCCCGACTTCGCCCGCGACATCGCGATGCAGAAGATCGCCAACCGGGTCAAGGGCGCGCAGCTGGCCTCCGAGGAGCTGGGCGTCTGAGCGAGGTCCCCGACACCTCGCTCGCCGCGTCGAGCACGTTCGTCCAAGCCGCCGGGCTCGTGGTCGACGCGTTCTCCGGCTCCGAGGTGACCGGCCACATCGACGCCGGCGGTGAGCAGCACACGCCGTGGGGCATGGTCCACGGCGGTGTCTATGCCACCGCCGTGGAGAGCGCGTGCTCGATCGGCGCGTCGACGGCGGTCGACGAGGCCGGCCAGTTCGCGGTCGGCCTCTCCAACCAGACCGACTTCCTGCGCGCGCACCGCGAGGGCCGGCTCGACGTCAGAGCGACGCCGGTCCAGCAGGGGCGGACCGGCCAGCTCTGGCATTGCGACATCACGCGCGAGGACGGCAAGCTCGTCGCGCAGGGCCGCGTGCGGCTGCAGAACGTGCCGCGCCCCTAGGTCCGCTCGGTCTCGCGCGCCTCCTCGGGCACGCGCTCGAAGCGGCGGCTCCGGACCGAGCCCTCGCCGAGCGAGGCGTACAGCGAGCGCTCGAAGTCGACGTAGACCTGGAACACGCGTGGCTCGACGAACGGCAGCGTCTGGGTGTAGATCGCGCCCGTGACGCCGGACGTGCGGTCGACCCAGAAGTGCGAGTTGAAGATGCCCGCCCACGCGCCGCTGCCGGCCGCCCGCATACCGGGCTGCTGCTCGGTGTTGAGCAGCAGGCCGAGGCCCCACTTGAAGCCGGGCCCCGCGTTGAAGTCGGCCGTCGAGCCCGGGTCCGCGCTCGCGATCGCCGGTGGGAAGTCCAGGTCGCCGATCTGGTTGGTGAACGCCCGCTCGACGGTCGCCGGCTCGAGGATCTTCGTGCCCTCGAGCGTGCCGCCGCCCAGCAGCATGCGCTGGAAGCGCAGGTACTCGCGCGGCGTCGAGTGCAGGCCGTGGCCGCCGGCCCACCACTCCGGCTCCTGGGACCAGTCGACCTCGGCGGCCGCCTGCCATGCGCCGTCCTCGCCGCGCAGGTGCACGGGCGACGAGGTCGCGCGCTGCTGCTCGCTCATCAGGAACGTCGTCTGGGTCATCCCGAGCGGCCCGAGGATGTGCTCGGCGAAGTACTCGTCGAGCCCTTGGCCGCTCGCCGCCTCGACCACCCGGCCGAGCCAGTCGGTGTTGATCCCGTACTCGTATTGCGTGCCCGGGTCGGCCACGAGCGGCGCGGCGAAGACCGCCTTCGAGCCCGAGAGCACGTTCGGCGTCCCGGTGACCTCCTCCCAGCGCACGATGTCGGCGTTGAAGAACCAGTACGCAAGCCCGCTCGTGTGCGTCACGAGGTGGTGGACCGTCGCGCGGGTCGCGGGCGCGCGCAGCCGCGGCGTGTCGCCGTCGAAGCCGTCGAGCACCTGGAGGCCGGCGAACTCCGGGAGGTACCGGTCGACCGGCGCGTCGAGGTCGAGCTCCCCACGCTCGACGAGTTGCAGCGCCGCGGTCGTCGCGACCATCTTCGTCATCGACGCGATCCGGAACATCGTGTCGGGCGTGGCCGGCTCGCTCGCGCCGACCGCGCGCGGCCCGGCCGCCCCCTCATAGATCGGGCCGTTGGCATCGGCCGCCATCGCCACGACGCAGGGCACATCACCCGCGTCGACCGCTGCCTGCAGAACCGAGTCGATCCCGGCGCTCATGGACGTACCTCCCTCACCCGCGGACGGAGGCTCCAATGTCCTCCCGGGCGCGCGGGCGGTCAATCCCGCCGGCGCGCCGGGGTTGCGACTAGGACGCCGTGACCGGCTCGTCCGCGATCGCGACGTGCTCGTTCGGCACGCAGTGCGTCATGACGAGGCCCTCGACGTCGCGGGGACCGTTGTTGCCGAGGTTGTCGAGGCGCTGCTGCTCGGCCTCGCCCCAGCCCTGCGTCGGGACCGGCTTGAGCGAGCGGACGTCGTCGGCGGTGATGCCGAGGCCGTCGCCGACGCGCTGGCCGAGCTCGTCGTCGCACAGGAGCAGGTGCCAGACCATGCGCTCCTGGATCGGCCGGTCGCACTTGCCCAGCAGGGTGCTGAGGTTGCCGACGAGGTCGTCCTTCTCCCACTGCTCGGAGAGCTGGTAGCGCTCGCCCGCCTGGCGGTAGTCGTCCGTGCGCGGAATGCGCGCGCGGGTGACGCGCCCCCTGAGCTCCGGGCCCACCTCGGCGTGTGCCGGCTTCTCCGCCTCGCCGAGGCCGCCGGTGATCGACGGCTCGTAGTTGACGCTCGGGTTCTCGCCGGTCTGGTCGACGTAGTAGGCCATCTGCGAGTCGCGCTGGTTCGTCGCCGGCGGCCCGTTCTTGGGCTGGTTGACCGGCAGCTGGAGGTAGTTCGGACCGACGCGGTAGCGCTGCGTGTCGGAGTAGGAGAACGTGCGCCCGACGAGCATCTTGTCGTCGGAGAAGTCGAGCCCGTCGACCAGCACGCCGGTGCCGAACGCGATCTGCTCGTTCTCGGCGAAGAAGTTCTTCGTCGTCCGGTTGAGCACCATCTTCCCGATCGGGGTGAGCGGGAAGTCCTGCTCGGGCCACGTCTTCGTGTCGTCGAGCGGGTCCCAGTCGAGCTCGGGGTGGTCGTGGTCGTCCATCATCTGGACGTTGAGCTCCCACTCCGGGAACTCACCGCGCTCGATCGACTCGTAGAGCTCCTTCGTGTGGCAGCCGAGCTCCTGGCCCTGCATGACGCCGGCGTCGGCCTCCGTCCAGCTCTTGACGCCCTGCTTCGGGAGCCAGTGGTACTTGACGAGCTTCGTCTCACCGGCCTCGTTGACCCACTTGTAGGTGTTGACGCCGAAGCCCTGCATCGTGCGGTAGCTCGCGGGGACGCCGCGCGGGCCGAACACGAGCGTGACCATGTGCATCGACTCCGGGCTCTGCGAGATGAAGTCGAAGACGCGGTTGGGGACCTGGCGCTCGAAGGAGACCGGGTCGGGCTTCTGGGAGTGGATGAAGTCCGGGAACTTGATCGCGTCGCGGATGAAGAAGACGCCGAGGTTGTTGCCGACGAGGTCCCAGTTGCCGTCCTCGGTGTAGAACTTGACCGCGAAGCCGCGCGGGTCGCGGATCGCCTCGGAGGAGTCGCGGCCGCCGGCCACGGTCGAGAAGCGGACGGCGACGTCGGTGCGCTTGCCCGGCTCCTGGAAGAGCTTCGCTCGCGTGAACTTCGAGATCGGCTCGTCGCCGAAGCTGCCGAGCGCTTCGAAGGAGCCGAACGACGTGGTCCCGCGCGCATGCACGACCCGCTCCGGGATGCGCTCGCGGTCGAAGTGGCTCATCTTCTCGAGGAAGTGGTAGTTCTCGAGCGTCGCCGGTCCACGCTCGCCGACCGTGCGCTGGTTCTGGTTGTCGGAGACCGGGTGACCCTGTCGGGTCGTCAGGTTCTTGCGGGCCTTGCCGTTCTCGCTCTTGCCGTTCTCGCTCATTGGGGGGTCGTCCCTTCGACGGTGTGCTGACAGCGGGGGCAGTGCCCCCAGAACGTCACCTCGGCCTCGTCGACCGTGAAGCCGTTACGGTTCGACGGCTCGAGGCATCCGGCCTCGCCGACGGCGCAGTCAACGTCGACCGCGACGCCGCACGCGCGGCACACGAGGTGGTGGTGGTTGTCGCCGACGCGCGACTCGTAGCGCACCGGGCCTCCAGCCGGCGCGATCCGGCGCGCCAGCCCGGCGCGATGAAGCGCCTCGCAGACGTCGTAGGTCGCCTGCGTTGAGATGCTCACGCCCGCGGAGCGGACGCGCTCGATGACCTGGTCGACACGCGGGTGGTCCTCGGACTCGTCGAGCACTCCGAGCACCGAGACGCGCGGCGCTGTTACGCGCAACCCGGCGGCGCGCAGGCGCTCTGTGACCTGCTCCATCGACACAGCCGGAAGGCTACAGGTTCCAGTTCTGGAATGACTCCAGGCTCAGCGCACCCACATCTGGTCGAACATGGTGAACCACTGGGCGTGGTGCTGGACGTTGCCGACGCGCTTCGAGACGAGGACGACCGCGCGGCGGTCCGTCAACGGAACCGCCGCGGCCAGGTCCGTGACGCGGCGGTCGGCCGCGGCCCAGGCGGCGCCGGACTCCGCCGGAGGTGTCCCGTGCGCGCGATCGAATTGACGTTCCAGCGTCTGGTCACAGAGTCGCGAGAGGTTCAGGTTGCTGGGATCGGTTTCGCGCCCGCATTTGAAGTTGGGTTCCACGAAGGTCGACGGCGCGAGATAGTCGGCTCCCCATTCGGCGATGCCCGTCTGCGCATGCGTGGTCAGGTCGTAGGGGCCCTCTTCCTGGGGCCCAAGGACGTGCATCGTCGTGGGGAAGCCGAGTTCGTTGAGCAGCTCCGCGTAGTACCGGCCGACCTTGGCCTTCCAGGGCGGCACGGTGACGAGCACCCGCTCACCGGCTCGCCCGGACGCAGCCACGAGCCGGCGTGCCCGAGCCATATCGGGTGCGGTCCACAGGCCGCCGGGGGTGGGTGCCGCGGTGTAGGGGCAGTTCGGCGCATAGCCGGGGAACCCGGCCGGCACGATCTGGCAGGTGGGCTGGGCCACCTCCCGGCCCCCCTCGAGCTCGACGACTTTGGCGCGGTCGATGGCAAAGTTGATCGCACGCCGCACGCCGGGGTCGTCGAAGGGCCGTCGCCGCAGGTTGAGGAACATCCAATCGGCAACCGGCGATGGGTCGCTGTGCACCTGGCCCGGCGACTGCGCGAACAGTGCTCGCAGGCGATCCGGCGAAACGTGGATGTTGAACGGGTTGGCGAGGACCGCGACGTCGGCCGTACCGCGCTGAACGGCGGCGATCTCTCGCTCGGTCGTGCTCTCGACGTGCGCGCGGATCTCAATGCGGTCCGCGAAGCCCGCGCCACGCGAGCGAGCGGGGGCCGATCGGAAATACCGGTTGCGGACGAACGTTCCGCCGCGATGCCTGTCCCACGCGGCGAGGCGGTACGGGCCGGTACCCGGCGGCGTCCGACCCGTGGTCGCGCGGCGGGCGCTGTCGGCGGGCACCACGAAGGCAAACGGCATCGTGAGCTTGTGCAGGAAGTCCCCGTCCGGGCGGGTGAGGTGGATGGTGATGGTGCGCGATGGCACGTCCGTCTCGATTCCGCGCGCGAGGTCGCAGCGGGCGTGCCCGGCCATGCACCGCCGAGCGCCGACGATCGCCTCATAGAAGGGCGGGAACTGCTTGGCCTGGGAGTAGTCGCGCGTGGCTTCCAGGAAGCGTTCCATCGAGGCCCTGAAGTCCGTGGGCAGGACTGGCCTCCCGCCGGAGTACCGCAGCCCGGAACGTAGGGTGAAGACGTAGCTGCGGCGGTCAGGGCTCGGAGCGGGCACGCTCGTGGCGAGGCCGCCGACCAACGTCGCGCCGGCGGCGCCGTCGACGCGCCGGTAGGCGACCAGGCCGTCGTAGGCGAGTGAGCTGAGCTGGGAGGTCCCCCAGGTCGTGAAGGCCTGCCAGTGCAGCCAGTCCATCGGAATCCCCAGTCCGGCCCCGTACGGAATGGCTGCGCGCAGCGTCCCGCCCCGGTGCGCGGCCAGCGGAGCGCCCGCGGCAGCCCACACCGATCCGCCGGCGACCGCGATCGCCGCCGGGCTGCTCCCGACCGGGAGCCTCTCGACCACCTGAGGTCCGCCGGGATCGAGGCGCCGGACGGTGCCCTCTTCTCCTCCTGCGACCCACACCGAGCCCACGCCCACGGCGACCGCGGTCGGGTCGTTGCCGACGCGGCCCGTCCACGACACCGCGTTCGTCGCCGGGTCGATCCGCGACAGCGTTCCGACGTGGCGATTGACGACCCACACCGCGCCCTCGCCCACCACCAGCGCGCTTGGCCCGTTGCCGACCGGGATCGCTTGCACGACGCGGCCGGTCCGGGGATTGACGCGCGTCACGGTGCCCGCCTCCTCGCTCGCCACCCACAGCGCGCCGGCGCCGGCCGCGATCGCGCTCGGAACCGCGCCGACGAGAATTGGTCGCGCCGGGCGGCGACCGTCGAGGTCGATGCGCTGGATGCGCCCGTCGACACCCGACGCCACCCACACCGCGCCCGCCGCGACGGCGAGCGCACGCGGCGCGTTCACGACCGGGTGCCGCTCCACGACCTTGTTGGCGCCCGGGTCGATCTGCGCCACGGAGCGCGAGTCGCTGTCGGCCACCCACAGCGAGCCGCTGTCGAACGCGAGCGCGGCCGGATTGCCGCCAACGGTGATGGTCGTCACGGCCTCGCGCCCGCGGTCGATCCGGGAGACGGTGCCGTCGGCCGCGTTCGCGATCCAGACCGATCCGCCACCGCCCACGACCGCGCTCGGGCTCTTGCCGACCCCGTACTGCGCGGTGATCAGACCGCCGTCCGGGTCGATCAGCCCGACGGAGTTCTCGTCGATGCCCGCGAGGCCGTCGGGCTCGAGGACGCGGATGACGCCGAAAGCCGTCACGCCCGCGACGACCAGGATCGCCGCGGTGATCAGCACCCGCATGGAGGGCCTCCGCGGTGGTGGTCGCGGCGACGTCACGGGCTCGGCCTCGGGAGCCTCCGGCACGTCGAGCGCGGGGTCGTGAGCCAGGATCGCGTCCTGGAGCCGTCGCAGCTCTCCCCCGGGCTCGACGCCGATCTGGTCGACGAGCTCCGAGCGAGCGTCGCGGTAGGCCGCGAGCGCGTCCGACTGGCGGCCGGAGCGGTACAGCGCGAGCATGTGCTGTGCGTGCAGGTGCTCGCGCAGCGGCTCGGCCGCCACGAGCGCCTCGAGCTCGCCGATGACCTCGGCGTGCCGCCCCGCGGCCAGGTCGTGGTCGATCGCGCTCTCCGAGGCGCGCAGCCGCAGCTCGTCGAGCCGGCGGATCTCAGCAGCCGCGAACGGCTCGTTGGCGACGTCGGCCAGCGCGTCGCCCTGCCACAGCGCGAGCGCCTCGCGGGCATGCGACTCATCCACCAGGTGCTCGAAGCGCACCGCGTCCACGTCGCCGTCGGAGAGCTGGAGTTCGTAGCCCCCGTTGTGGGTCACAATCCGAACACCGTTGCCGTCGAGCAGCCGCCGCAAATGCGACACGTAGAGCTGCACCATCTTCGCGGCGCTCGACGGTGGGTCCTGTCCCCACAGTCCCGCGATGAGGCGGTCCGCCGACACCGTGCGGCCCACCTGCAGCGCCAGCATGGCGAGCACCGCCCGCTGCTTGCGAGGGCCCAGCTCGATCGGCCCGTCATCGAGTCGCACCTCGACCGGCCCTAGGAGCCGCAGATCCACCTCGCGAACCTACTCCCGGTCGATTCGGGAGTAAACCGCGTGTAGACCGCGCGTCTACCGCCCCCGGTCAGCTTCGTTGGCGTCCACCTCGACCGCCTCGGAAGGAGGCCGTCAATGACCGCCAGGTTCCACTCGCACCGACTCGCCCGCCTCGTCGCCGTGAGCCTCACGGCCGCGGCGCTGGCCGCCCCGGCCGCGAGTGCCCGACCCGCCCCCCTCGACCCGCCGGTCGTCATCGAACCGGAGCCGCAGGTCGTGACCGTCAACAACGGCTTCGACTGGGACTCGGCCGCGATCGGCGCCGGCGGCGCCGGCGCGCTGCTGCTGCTCGTCTCGCTCGGCGGCTTCACGTACCGCACCCGCCACCACGACATCCAGATCCTCCGGTAGCGAAGCTCAGCCCTGCGCGGCGGCGGTACCCCCCGTTGCCGCGCGGGCGCTACCGTGGCGGACGTGCGCTGCCCCGTGCACGAAGGCTTCGACCCGCTGTCCGCCGAGTTCCTCGCGGACCCCTACGCCGTCATGGCGTCGCTGCCTCGGGAGCAGCCCGTCTTCTTCGCGCCTTCGCTCGACTACTACGTGGTCACGGGCTATGCCGACGTCGAGGCGATCTTCCTCGACCCGAAGACCTACTCCGCCGCCACCGCGCAGCTGCCGATCGTCCCGCTCGTACCCGAGGCCCTGGCGATCCTCGCCGACGGCGGCCACCGGCCGCAGCCCTCGATGGTCTCGCTCGACCCGCCGGACCACACGCGCCTGCGCCGCCCGGCCTCGCGCGCGTTCACGCCCCGGCGCGTCGCCGCGATGGAGGACCGGATCCGCGCGACGGTCGACGAGCTGCTCGACGCGGTCGACGCGAGCGTGCCGTTCGACCTCGTCTCGACGCTCACCTTCCCGCTGCCGGCGACGATCGTCTTCTCCTTCATGGGCGTGCCGGAGCAGGACTGGCCGCAGCTCAAGGCGTGGTGCGGCTCACGCGCGGCGCTGGCGTGGGGCCGCCCGCGGCCCGACGAACAGGTCGAGCACGCTCGCAACATGGCGAGCTATCGCGGCTACCTGCGCGACCTCGTGGCGAGCAAGGTCGACGCGCGCGCCGACGACTACGCGAGCGCGCTGCTGGCGATCCACGACGAGGACCCCGAGGCGCTCAGCCACGAGGAGATCGCCTCGATCCTGTTCTCGCTCTCCTTCGCCGGCCACGAGACGACGAACTACCTGATCGGCAACCTGATCCGGCGGCTGCTCGAGGAGCGCTCGCGCTGGCAG
>JBBQLH010000075.1:0-20436 GCA_038327685.1 Solirubrobacterales bacterium | reverse complement strand
AGGCGCGTGACGATGCCGTCCTCGGCGAGTCGGCCGAGATGCGAATAGACGACCGCCTGACTCAAGCCCAGCGCCCGCCGCGCCGGCTCGACCCCAGCGATCCCAAGCCGCGCGACCCACCCCAGCACGCGCCAGCTCCCCACGCCCGGACGCCGCGGCCGACGAACCACCGCGGTCACCGCACACCCCCCGAGCACGACGACCACGCCCACCCCGTGTGCCACCCGACCGTCGCCTCAACCGCAGTTGACCATGTTCTCCGACGTCGCGTACACCACGCCCGCCGTGCCCGCGACATCCGCACCCCGCCCTGCCGCCACCCGCCCTTCGCATGAGCTGTTCTTGGGGTTGCTGTCGTTGTTGTCTTGTCCCTGAATTTGGGGTTGTTCTGCTTGTCGCTTTTTGCCGTTGCTGCCTGGGCTGCCCGCTCCCTCACTTGGTTTCCAGGAACCGGAGCTGACTTCACGACCCCACCCCCGGCGGTTCTATGTGGGGGGCGTGCAGGCAGCTCCGCGAGACAGGCCAAACCCACGGCAGGGAGCGGGCAGCCCAGGCAGCCGCAACAGAACGCAGTTCTGTAGCGAATTCTGTAGCGCCCACCGCAGCCCCTACCCGCGCACGGCGTGCTGCTGTCGCGTGCGGCGCCGCTGGCGCCAGTCCGGATCCGTGATCTGTGGCGGTTGGTCATGCAGGCTCCGTCGAGGCGGTGGCCGCGGCTCGGTTGAGCGCGGCGCGGGCGCGGGCAGTCATCTGGGCCACGTCGCCGGCCGCGACCCCAAGCATTTCGACGTGTGTGGCCTCCAGCAGCTCGATCGCGGCGGCCAGCACACCCGTCGCGATGAACTTGCTGCCCAGAGTGCGCGGCCCACCGGTGCGGGCTGGCCGCGAGAGCCCGCGCAGATAAGCAATCTGCTCCTCGGACAGCTCAACGCCGAGCCGAACCCGCGCGGCCGCCGCCGTGGCGGCCACCCCTCCGCGCGCGCCGGCGGGCACGCTCGGCTCCAGCCTGGCATCACGGCGAGCATCAGGTGCAGCTGGCGCGTCGTGGCCAGCGAGACCGCCCGTAACTGACGGTCGGTTGAAGAGGCCGGCGACCGCGGCGCTCGTGTCAGCGCGCTTGGTGCTCATGCGCCCGCCCCGGTCGGGCTGGCCAGTCGGGCGCGGACGGCGATCTCGTACGCGAGCTCGCGGTAGTCCTGGCTGACGGGATGCGCCGGGTCGAACTGACCGACGGCCAGGTGCGCGGCGTGGGCGTCACGCACCCGGGTGCTGTGGCGGATCACTGTCCGGCACAGCGCGCCGCCAGCGCCGGTGCCGAAGAGCTGCTCGAGTTGGGCGCGGACGTCCTGGGCGTGGCGGGTGCGTTCGTCGGCCTGGGTGCCGACGATCCCCAGGTAGCGCAGTGTCGGATTGTCGTAATCGCGGACTTCGTCGACGGTCTCCATCAGCAGTGCGAGGCCCGCGACGGAGAGGTAGTCGAGCTGGGTTGGGACCAGGACGGCGTCGGCGGCGACGAGCGCGTTCATGGTCAGCGGCGTCATTCCGGGCGGGCAGTCGATCAGCGCCAGCTCGCAGCGCCTGCCGATCTCGAGGCGTTCGAGGCCGCGCTTGAGACGCTGGTTGGCGCCGCCACGGCCAGGGTCCCCGAGTGCCCGCTCGGCGCTCGCCAGCGCCTTGCTCGCCGGTACCAGCTCCGTCCCCCACGGGCTCTGGTGCACGACGTCCTCAAGCGCGCCAGCGTCGCTGAACTCCTCGGGCATCAACAACCGGCTGACGCTGCGCACGGCCGGCATGTCTGATCCCAGGCCGGCAAGCACCTCGAGCGAGGACTGCGGATCGAGGCCGACCTGCAGGACACGGACACCGAGCTCTGAGAGCGCGAACCCGAGATCCTTGGTGAGCGACGTCTTGCCTGCGCCGCCCTTGCGGTTGAGCACCGCGGCCACGACCGCGCTCACTGCCAACCCCCGTTCGAGACGAGATGCGCATCTGCGCAGATGCGTAGACACTCAGATGAGTCGATGCGCATCCGAGCGGACACGCAGCGGCGCCGAGACGCACATGCGCAGGTGGGCAGAGGCGCACCAGTGCAGCTGATCCGGCGCGCAGGTGCACTCGGACGAGCAGCGAGCGGTAGGCGCGCTCCACCACGGCGCGATTGCGCGGACGCAGTCGCGCGTCGCCGCGTCGCTGGGCGCGTGCCTGCGGCGGTCGGGCTAGGGAGCCGCCCGCCGCGCGGGGGTGTGGTCATGCGATGGGTCATGTGGTGGAGGCCTCCTTCGGGCTGGGGGGTGGGTTGGGCGTCGTGGTCCAGTGGGGCGGGAGTCGCCAGTGGCCGCGGGTGAGCTCGGCGCGGAAGCGCGCCGCGCGGGCGCCGACGCCGTCGAGCTCTGCGTAGCCGTCGCGGTCGACGAGCTGCGGGTCGCTGGCACGGGCGGCGCGCAGTGCTGGGATGTGATCCAGCGCAAGTTCGGCGTTCGGCCATCCGGCCGGGTTTCCGCCGGCGAGCAGCACCACGTCGCGCACCCGCGCGCGGCGTTGCTCGGCGGTCTCAAGCCGCGGCCGCGTGACCCGGAACGCGATCCGGCCCTCCGGCGGTGCCGCGCGCCTCGCTGCGCGCAAGCGGGCCAGGGCGAGCCGGTCGGCGTCGTGCTCGAGTGCCGTCGCGCGCATCGCGCTGGCCAGGGTCAGTAGCCGGGCGACGTCGCCGGCGAGCCAGTCCGCGCGGCCCTGCGTGGCGAGCGTGCACAACGCTGCCGCGCCGCCCCTCGGCCAGCCAGGGGGCGCTGCTCGGCGTGTGCCTCATACAGCGCGATTGCGCGACGGAGCACCCGGCTGAGCGCGGGGCGTGTGAGCCCGGCCGTCGCGGCGCCGGACTCCGCGACCCTGGCTAGCCCGTATCGGTGCACGACCCACGCCTCGCGCAAACGACCCAGCGGGCACGCTCGACCCGTCGGCCAGGCCCTGACGTCAGCCGCGCGCTGCGAGGCTTGGACGCGGATCACGGACGCCCGCCACGCCGCCCGACGTTCACGCGCAGCGACTCGCCGGAGTACCAGGGCGTCGAAGTCGCCGGGCGGGAGGCGCCCGATCTCCTCACTGCGCTCTTTCAAAGCGGGTCGCGCGGCGACCGTCGCCCGCGCGCCAGCCGCATCCGCGCCCGTCCTTTCGACCGACGCTCCGTTCTTCATCAACGCTTGCGCTGAGCACCAGGCGAGCGGCGCTGCACCAGCCGGCGTTGCTGATCTCTGTGAAGGCCCCGGGGACACCGACGTCTGCGCCGACGTAGGAGGCGCCCCGTAGGGATGCGTCAGAAGTCCGCAACGCCCGCGCTGCTCCCCGGCGAGCGCGATCTGCGCATCCACGGCGGCCCGGCGGCGCGCCTCGTGCGCCACGCGAGCTCGGGCGCGCGCAACGCGCGACCGCGATACGCGGCCTGGCACGCCGCTGCGGCCACGAATCGCTGCCAGGCTCGGCGCGACCCGCCACGCGCGGCGGCGGGAGCGCTCGCGACGCTGCCAGCTCCGCGCACGGACCTGTGCGACGCGCAGCTCCTGCGTCGTCGGATCGCTCGCGGCGAGCAGGACGATCTGGGTGCGCCACCACTGCCCGCGCGTGTCGCGCTCGGGCACGTGGGCGACGATGCCTGTGGCCTGCAGGTCATCAAGCCAGCGCTGCACGCTCTTGCGATGCGCGCGCACAAACCGCGCCCGCTCACTGCCACCGCGCGGCACCGTGCCCCAGCCCATCACCGGCGCCAACCCGACCGCGAGCTGCTCCACTGACGTCGCGAACCGCCCCGACCGCGCCGCGTGACCGAGTCGGAACAGGTAGCGCTTGACCGCGTAGACCCGCGTCTCGATCCGATCGTCTCCCGGGGTCGTGCACCCCCGCGCGCGGCGGGCGCGGCCCAGCAACGCGCACACCGCCAGGCGCCCCGGCTCGGGCGGGAGCGGCACCCGCGCCGGCCGATACCAACGTCGACCTGGCGCTCTGCGGCGGTGAAGCGATGCGCGTTCCAGCGGCACCGCCAACGCCCGAAGACACCAGGCGCGCGGAGAACGCAGCGCTCACGAGCAGACGCTCGCGGAGCAGCTGGATCAGCCCCGAGCAGCCGCGGGCGCGTGTCAACAGGCACACGACGACCCCACCCCTCAAGAAGGGGTTGGCGATCCGTCCGACGCACGGCTACAGTTGGCAGACATTGCATATGGAGCCGCCCCGCATGGAGCGGCAGCTGGTTAGTCGGGCGTTGGTGGAAGACCGGGCAGGCACCCGGTCTTTCGCATTCCAGAGCCCCTGCGGGGGGAGCTAGGCCATCGCGAGCACCCCCTGGCCCTGGTTCGCGAGGCGGATCTGTGTCCGCTTGCGAATTTGGGCCAGAGGTGCTCTCTGGTGGTCCAAATCCACCGAAATGCGCTGGAAACGCCTGTAGATCGCCGCGGCGCTGCCATAGCGATCAGGTAGCGTTGCGCCTGCAGATCGGGATGATTCGATGTGATGGCCGTGCTTCTTGTGGTCCAGGCGGTCGCGGGTTCGAGTCCCGTCGCTCACCTCTTGCAGGCGGACGGCCGCTGAACTCCGCGCTCGCCCTCGCAGCGCTCGCCGCGACGCTGGGGACGGCGATGGCGCGCCCGCGCCGCGTCCCCGATTGGGCGGTCGCGGCGGCCGCGGCGGCGTTGCTCGTCGCGGTCGGGACGCTGAGTCCGCGCGAGGCGAGGGGTGCGCTCGGCGACCTCGGGCCGACCGTCGCGTTCCTCGCGGCGCTGCTCGTGCTCGCCGACGGGTGCCGGCGGGCCGGCCTGTTCGACGCCGTCGGCGCGGCGATGGCCGTCCGCGCACGCGGCGAGCCGCGGCGGCTGCTCGCCCTGGTGTTCGCCGCGGCCGCCGGGACGACCGCGGTGCTGAGCCTCGACGCGACGGTGGTGCTGCTGACGCCCGTCGTGTTCGCGACGGCTGCGCGCCTGCGCGTCAGCCCGCGGCCGCACGTCTACGCGTGCTCGCACCTGGCCAACAGCGCGTCGCTGCTGCTCCCGGTGTCGAACCTGACCAACCTGCTCGCGCTGCAGGCGAGCGATCTCTCGTTCCTGCGCTTCGCCGGCCTCATGGCGCTCCCGTGGCTCGCGGCGCTCGCGATCGAGTGGGGCGTGCTCGCGGGCGCGTTCCGCGCCGAGCTCGAGCCCGCGCGCCTCACGGCGGGCCGGGGGCAGGAGGCCGTCGCGTTCCCGCGGTTCGCAATCGCGGTGCTCGGCCTGACGCTCGCCGGCTTCGTCCTCGGCTCGCTCGCCGGGCTGGCGCCCGTGTGGGCCGCGGCCGCCGGCGCGCTCGTGCTCGCGGTCAAGACCCGCTCGCCCGCGCGCGAGATCGTGCGCGCGGCGGAGCCGGGGTTCCTCGTCTTCGTGCTCGCGCTCGGCGTCGTCGTGGAGGCGGCGAGCCGGCACGGGCTCGGTTCGGCCGCCGACGCGCTCGTCCCGCACGGCACCGGGCTGCCGGAGCTGCTCGCGATCGCCGCGGTCGGCGCGCTTGCGGCCAACCTCGTCAACAACCTCCCGGCGACCCTGATCCTGCTCCCCGCCACGGCGGCCGTCGGCCCCGGCGCCGTGCTCGCCATGCTCGTCGGCGTCAACGTCGGCCCGAACCTGACCTTCTCCGGGTCGCTCGCGACGCTGCTCTGGCGGCGCGTCATGCACGCGCACGACGAGCCGGCCGACCTCGGCGAGTTCACGCGGCTGGGAGCCCTCACCGTGCCGTTCGTGCTCGTCGCATCGATCGCGGCGCTGTGGTTGGCTCTCCAGGTCCTCTGATGCGCGCCGTCGTGTGGATAGCCGAGACCACGTGGGAGAGCTGCGTCGACGAAGCGGCGGCGCAGCTGCCCGCCGATGCGGAGGTGACGCTGCTGCACGTCGCGCCCAGCGACGTCGAGCTGGTCGCCGGCCGTCGGCATGGCCCGCTGGGGCGCCACCACCGGCCCCCGCCGCTCGAGGCGGTGGCCGACGACGCGGCCCAGGCGCTGCTCGCCGACGCAGCGGCCCGGCTCGGCCGCCCCGCGCGGACGGAGGCGCGGCGCGGCCGCGTCGAGCATGAGGTCGTCGATGCCGCCGCCGGCGCCGACCTGCTCGTGGTGGCGCGCGACGGCGAGCGCCGTCCCGGCCCCAAGAGCCTCGGGCCGCGCAGCCGGTTCATCGTCGACCACGCTCCCTGCCGCGTGCTGCTCGTGTGGCGCGCGCCCTAGGGTTCCCCGATCTCACGAACCCCAGGAGGAATCGGATCGATGGCCGAAGGTCTCGCGGGCAGGACGTTGTTCATCACGGGCGGGAGCCGGGGCATCGGCCTCGCGATCGCGCTGCGCGCGGCGCGTGACGGCGCCAGCGTCGCCCTGCTGGCGAAGACCGCCGAGCCGCACCCGAAGCTGCCCGGCACGATCTACACGGCCGCGGAGGAGATCGAGGCGGCGGGCGGGACCGCGCTGCCGATCGTCGGCGACGTGCGCGACCCCGACTCGGTCGCAGGCGCGGTCGAGCAGGCGGCCGAGCGCTTCGGCGGCATCGACATCCTCGTCAACAACGCGAGCGCGATCTCGCTGACCCCGATCGAGCAGACCGAGCCCAAGCGCTACGACCTGATGCAGAACATCAACGTGCGCGGCAGCTTCCTCGCCATCCGCGCCTGCATCCCGCACCTCAAGCGCTCCGGCAACGGCCACATCCTCACGCTGTCGCCGCCGCTGAACCTCGAGCCGCGCTGGCTCGGCGCGCACGCCCCCTACATGCTGTCGAAGTACGGGATGACGCTGCTCACGCTCGGCGCGGCGGAGGAGCTGCGCGAGGCCGGCGTCGCCGCCAACTCCCTGTGGCCGCGCACGATCATCGCGACCGCCGCGGTGCAGAACCTGCTCGGCGGCGACGAGTCCATCGGCAAGGCGCGGACGCCCGAGATCTACGCCGACTCCGCGTACCTGATCCTCACCCAGCCGGCGCGCGAGTACACCGGCCGGACGCTGATCGACGACGAGGTGCTCGCCGAGGCGGGGATCACCGACCTCGAGCCGTATCGCGCGGGTCCGGGCGGCGGCGAGCTGATCGGCGACCTGTTCGTCGACGACGCGCCGCTGAAGGCCTAAGCGGCTCCGCGACCGGCGGCGCTGAAGGAGCTGAGCACGGTCGACGGGATCGCGCCCGGGTCGGGGTCGTCGTGGACCTCGATCCGCTCCACCCACTTGATCCACTGGAAGCCGCGGCGGCCGGGCGCGACGAGCCGGCACGGCGCGCCGTGGCGGTGGGCGAGCGGCTCGTCGCCGACGTGCGTGGCGAGCAGCAGGCCGCGGGCCTCGTCGAGGCGGAAGCTCCAGCGGTAGCCGGTCCGCGAGATCACGCGCACGTGGCGGGCGCTGGACCGCACGCCGGCCTCGTCGAGCAGCCGGCCGAGGCGCACGCCGCGCCACGCCTGCGTGGTCGAGAAGCCGCCCGTGCAGTCGAGCGTCGCGGTCAGCTCGTCGCCGCGCGCCAGCTCCGCGGCGCTCAGCGTGAGCTCGCGCCGCACCCGCCCGCTGACCGAGACCGGGCTCGAGCGCGGGCGCGGATGGTCCGAGACCCACGACGTCGAGGGGAAGTCGTTGCCGGTGAACGAGCCGGCGTCGTAGGAGCCGGTGAAGCGGCGCTCGGCGCCCGGCAACCCGAAGGCGCGCTGGAGCGGCCGCTGTAGCTGCCAGGCGGCGAGCGCTCCCGCGCCGACGGCGGTCGCGGTGAGGAACTGGCGCCGGTCGGCGAGGTCGCGGCGCCGCGGGCGCTTCGCCCGCGCGAGCGCGTGCGTGAGCACGAGCGCCGCGAGCGCGCCGCCCAGCGCGCCGTGCCACACGAGCAGCGTGTAGCCGCCGAGGCTCAGGCTCCCGGCGTTCGACCACACGAGCCCGGTCGCGAGCACGACGGCCACCAATCCCAGCGCGGCGGCGCTCGCGGGCGCGAGGCGCGGCAGCACGCGGCGGAGCTTGACCACGAGCACGAGCACCAGGCTCACGCCTGCGATCGCGTGCCCGGCGAACACCCACGCCGAGCCCGGCGCGCCGGCGAACCACGTCGCCAGGCCGGTCACGACACCGGCGGCCACGAGCAGCGCCAGGCTCCAGTCCGTACCCCTCGGGGTCACACGAGCAGCATCCCACGCCTACGCTTCCGGCCATGCGCGCGATCACGGTGATCCCCGGCCAGGCCGGCTCGGCACGGCTCGACGACGTCCCCGAGCCGTCTGCGGACGCGGGCTCCGTGCTCGTCGACGGGCTGGCGCTCGGCATCTGCGGCACCGACGCGGAGATCATCCGCGGCGAGTACGGCTGGGCGCCGGGGGGCGAGCAGCGGCTCGTGCTCGGCCACGAGTCGCTCGGGCGGGTGCGCGAGTGTCCCGGCGACGCCGGCCTCAGCCCCGGCGACCTCGTCGTCGGCATCGTCCGCCGCCCCGATCCCGTGCCGTGCGCCTGCTGCGCGCGCGGCGAGTGGGACTTCTGCCGCAACGGCGACTACACGGAGCGCGGGATCAAGGAGCGCCACGGCTACGGCTCGGAGCGCTGGCGCGTCGAGCCGGAGTTCGCCGTGCGCGTCGATCAAGACCTCGAGGACGTCGGCGTGCTGCTCGAGCCCACGAGCGTGGTGGCGAAGGCGTGGGAGCAGATCGAGCGGATCGGGGGACGCGCGTGCTTCGACGCGCAGCGCGTGCTCGTGACCGGAGCCGGCCCGATCGGCCTGCTCGCCGCGCTGCTGGCGGTGCAGCGGGGCTATGAGGTCCACGTCCTCGATCAAGTGACCGACGGCCCCAAGCCCGAGCTCGTCCGCCGCCTCGGCGGGACCTACCACTCCGGGGTCGTCGCCGAGGTCGGCGCGGTCGACATCGTGGTCGAGGCCACCGGTGTCGGGCAGGTCGTCGTCGACGCCCTCGGCCGGACCGCGCGCAACGGCATCGTCTGCCTCACGGGCGTCTCCTCCGGGGGTCGCTCGATCGACCTCGACATCGGCGGCCTGAACCGCACGATGGTGCTCGAGAACGACGTCGTGTTCGGGTCCGTGAACGCCAACCGGCGTCATTACGAGGCCGCCGCGAAGGCGCTCGGCGACGCCGATCGGGAGTGGCTGCGGGCGCTGATCACGCGCCGCGTCCCGCTGGAGCGCTGGCAGGAGGCGCTCGAGCGGCGCCCGGACGACGTGAAGGTCGTCGTCAGCCTCGAATCGCAGGGCTGACGCGGCGTGGCACACTCGCGCCATGAGCGTCGACCCCCACGCCGGTGAGCTGCCGGACCCAGACTCCCTGATCGACGTCGATGCGCTGCTTGCCGCCTACCACGACGAGATGCCCGACCCCTCCGAGTCGACCCAGCGCGTCAGCTTCGGCACCTCCGGCCACCGCGGCACCGCGACCGCCCGCACGTTCAACGAGGCGCACGTGCTCGCCATCTCCGAGGCGGTCTGCCGCCACCGCGCCGCCCAGCGGATCGACGGGCCGCTGTTCCTCGGCCGCGACACGCACGCGCTGTCGGAGCCGGCGACGCGCACGATCGTCGAGGTCCTGAGCGCGCACGGCGTCGACGTCGTGCTCGACGCCGACGACGGCGCCACGCCGACCCCGGTCATCTCGCACGCGATCCTGACCCACAACCGCGGCGGCGGCCGCGGCACGGCCGACGGAATCGTGGTCACCCCGTCGCACAACCCGCCCGGCGACGGCGGCTTCAAGTACAACCCGCCGCACGGCGGGCCCGCCGACACCGACGTCACGGGCGGGATCGAGGAGGAGGCCAACGCGCTGCTCGAGGCCGGGCTCGACGGCGTCAAGCGCGTGGCCTACGAGAGCGCCGAGGTGCGCCGCCGCGACTATGTGACCGCCTACGTCGACGATCTGGGCGCGGTGATCGACCTCGATCCGATCCGCGACGCGGGCCTCAAGCTCGGGGTCGACCCGCTCGGCGGCGCGAGCCTGCGCTACTGGGAGCGGATCGCGGACCGCCACGGCGTCGACCTCGAGATCGTCAACGCCGAGCTCGACCCGACCTTCCGCTTCGTGCCGCTCGACTGGGACGGCAAGATCCGCATGGACTGCTCCTCGCCGTACGCGATGGCGCGCCTTACCGACCTCAAGGACCGCTTCGACGTCGCCTTCGCGAACGATCCCGACAGCGATCGCCACGGTATCGTCACGCCGTCGGCCGGGCTGCTGAACCCGAACCACCACCTCGCGGTCTGCGTGGCCTACCTGCTCGGCGAGGGGCGCGACTGGGGCGAGGACGTCGGCGTCGGCAAGACGGCCGTGAGCTCGAGCATGATCGACCGCGTGGCCGGCGACCTCGGCCGCCGCCTCGTCGAGGTGCCGGTCGGCTTCAAGTGGTTCGTCGAGGGGCTGCTCGACGGCTCGATCGGCTTCGGCGGCGAGGAGAGCGCGGGCGCCTCGTTCCTGCGCCGCGACGGCTCGGTCTGGTCGACCGACAAGGACGGCCTGATCCCGTGCCTGCTGGCGGCGGAGATGACCGCGCGCGACGGCCGCGACCCCGGCGCGCGCTATCGCGAGCTCGCCGAGCGCTTCGGCGAGTCGTTCTACAAGCGCACCGACGTCGCGGCGACGCCGGAGGAGAAGAAGGTGCTCAAGCAGCTCTCGCCGGATCAGATCGAGTCCTCCGAGCTCGCCGGCGAGCCGATCACCGACGTGCTCACGAGGGCGCCGGGCAACGACGCCGAGATCGGCGGCCTCAAGGTCGTGGCCGAGGGCGGCTGGTTCGCCGCGCGGCCCTCGGGCACGGAGGACGTCTACAAGGTCTACGCGGAGAGCTTCCGCAGCGACGAGCATCTCGAGCGGATCATCGCCGAGGCCGAGGAGATCGTCACGAACGCGCTGTCGGGCGCCGCGTAGTGGCCCCGCTCGCGGTCTCCGCCGACCTCGCGCCGGTGCTCGGCCTCGTCGCGGCGGTCGTGCTGGTGGGCGCGGCGCTCGCGCTCGCGCGGCGCCCGCGGACGCCGCGGGAGACGCTGCCGCCGGGCCAGCGGGTCGTGGTCGTGGGCGGCGGCTTCGGCGGCCTGCAGGCGGTGATGAAGCTCCGCCGCATGCCGGTCGAGGTCACGCTGATCGACCGCCGCAACTTCCACCTCTTCCAGCCGCTCGTCTACCAGGTCGCCACCGGCGCGCTGTCACCCGGGGAGATCGCGACGCCGCTGCGCTCGATCTTCAAGCGCGCGGGCAACGTGCGCGTCCTGCTCGGCGAGGTGGGCGACGTCGAGCTCGAGCGCCGCGTCATCTCGGTCCAGCCGCCGATCGAGGACCTGCCTGCCCATGAGGTTCCCTACGACATGCTGATCGTCGCGGCCGGCTCGAAGTACTCCTACTTCGGCAACCCGCAGTGGGCCGCGCACGCGCCGGAGATCAAGTCGCTCGAGCGCGCGCTCGACGTCCGCTACCGGATCCTGCGAGCGTTCGAGGCGGCCGAGCTCGAGACCGATCACGAGAAGCGCGCCGAGTGGCTCACGTTCGTGGTCGTCGGCGCGGGCCCGACCGGCGTCGAGATGGCGGGCCAGATCGCCGAGCTCGCGCGCGACACGCTGCCGCGCGACTACCGCTCGGTCGACACGGGGGAGGGCCGGATCCTGCTCGTCGAGGGGGGCAACCGCGTGCTCGCGGCGTTCCCGCCCGACCTGTCCGAGAGCGCCGTGTGCCAGCTCGACAACCTCGGCGTCACCTCGCTCGTCGACGAGCTGGTCGTCGGCATCGACGACGACGGCGTGCAGCTCAAGGCGCCCGACGGCACGACCCGGCGGGTCGGCGCGCGCACCGTCATCTGGGCCGCGGGCGTCGCCGCCGCGAGCCTCGCGGGGCGCCTGGCGGCGGCCGGTGGGGCGGAGACCGATCGCGCCGGGCGCGTGACGGTCGAGCCCGACCTGACGCTCCCGGGGCATCCCGAGGTGATCGCCCTCGGCGACATGGTGCGCGTGCGAGCGCAGGACGGCGGCGTCCAGGACCTCCCGGGCGTCGCGCCCGTGGCGATGCAGCAGGGCCGCTACGCGGCGGCGGTCGTGGGCCGCCGGATCGCCGGCAAGCCGGTCAAGCCGTTCCGGTACATCGACAAGGGCAACCTCGCCACGATCGGGCGCGCTCGCGCCGTCGCCGAGATCAAGGGGCTGCACTTCGGGGGCCCGTTCGCCTGGCTGCTGTGGCTCGGGATCCACATCTTCTACCTGATCGGATTCCAGAACCGGATCCTCGTCCTGACCCGCTGGGGGTTCTCGTTCCTGACCCGCGGCCGCGGTGCCCGTCTGATGACGGGGGAGGCCGCCACGGGGGGGCGGGTGGGGGTGTCCACACCCCAGGAGTAGAGGTCCCTCGGCTGAAAGCGGGCCGCGTCGGCGCGAGTATCGCCTGACCATGATCTCTCGCCCGCTCTCACTCGTCGGCCGCCGTGAGCTCTTCCTCTTCCTGGGGGCGTACCTGGCGTACTCGATGTCGCGCTACGTCTCCGTCGGCGACCTCACGACGGCCACCGACCACGCCGAGTGGATCGTGAGCCTGCAGCAGCGCATCGGCGTCAACGTCGAGAGCTCCGTTCAGTCGGCGCTGAGCGGGACCGCGGCGATCTGGATCCTCAACCAGCTCTATCTCGCCGCGCAGCTCGTGGTCGTCCCCGGGACGCTGCTCGTGCTCTACCGCCGCAACCACGAGATCTACGTCCGCCTGCGCAACACCGTGCTCGCGACCTGGCTGATCGCTATGCCGATCTACGCGCTGTTCCCCGTCGCGCCGCCGCGGCTGGCGCACGTCGGCCTGATCGACACGATCACGCAGGGCGGCGGCGTCCGGCTCGACTCCGCGCTGACGACCTCCTTCTACAACCCGCTGGCCGCCGTGCCGAGCCTGCACGCGGGCTTCGCGCTCGCCGTCGGCGTGGCGCTCGCCGCCGCCGTGACCCGCCCGTGGCTGAAGGCGCTCGCGCTCAGCTGGGCGCCGATCATCGGCCTCGCCGTCGTCGCCACCGGCAACCACTTCCTGTTCGACATCGCCGCCGGTGTCGCGGTGACCGTCGCGGGCTACGTCGTCGGTAACGCCGTCGACCGCAAGCTCGCCGGCCGCCGCCCGTGGCGCGCGTCGAGCAACCTCGGCAGCCCGCTCCCCGCGGGCTGCTAGCCACGCGGGCAGGGCTTCGGGCTTAGGACCTGCGGGTAGCATCACCCGTGCTTGTCCCTCGGGAGCGTCGACCCTCTTTGGCTGGTCGCGGGCGTGGTGCTGCACCTCTGCTCGCAGCTGGCGCGCGGGCGCGGCTGGCACGCGGTCATCTGCGCCGCCCACCCCGGTGAGCCGCATCCACGGCGCCGCGACGTGCTCGCCACCTGGATCGCGGGCGCCGGCGCGTCGGGTGTGCTCTCGGCCCGCGGCGGCGACGCGCTGCGGATCCTGCTGCTGCGGCGGCGCATGACGACGACGTGCCCGCGGCTCGTCGGCACGCTCGCCGCGGAGACCGTCGCCGAGACGGCGCTCGGCGTGCTGCTCACCGTCTGGGCGCTGAGCGCGGGTCTCATCCCCGGGCTGCATCGGCCCGGCCTCGCCACCGCGGCGCTGATCGCGGCGGGCGTGATCGTCCTGGTGCTCGCCGTCGGGCGCGGCGCACGGCGCTTCCCCGCCGTCGGGCGCGCCTGTGCCGACGCCCGCCGCGGCCTCGCCCTGCTCGGCAGCCCCAGCTGTTACGCGCGCCGCGTCGCGTCGTGGAGCGTGCTCAGCCGCTCGCTGCGGGTCGGCTCGCTCGCCTGCTTCCTCGCCGCGTTCGGGCTGCCCGTCTCCCTGACCGCCGCGCTCGTCGTGATGGTCGCCCACAGCTCGGGACGGCTCGTGCCGTTCAGCCCCGCGGGTGCGGGCGCCAGCCTCGGCCTGCTCGTCGCCGCCTTCCCGGCGGTCACGCACACGAGCGTCGGGGCGGGCGAGCTGACCGCGTTCTACCTCGGCTCGACCGGCCTGCTGACCGTCGTCGGCCTCGTGCTCTCCGGGCTCGTGCTGGTGCGCGAGCTCGGCCTCGGCGGCGCACGCCGCGTGGCCGGCGAGGCGCTCGAGCGCCTGCGCGAGCCGCGCAAGGCGCCCGTGCGCGTCCCAGCCGCTTAGCCGGCCGCTCGGAGCGTCACTGCATCTGGGTGGGAGCGGGGTTCGAACCGCCCGGCGCTGACGAGTGTCACCTAAACCCCGTCATGGGGGGTAGAGGTGACACTCGTGGTCGGATCGGCCTCAAACCGACCCCTCCCTGCCGCCGTTGACGTTCGCCGGCTGGCCGCGTGCGCTTACCGGCCCTTCGCCTTCAGCGTCCGCCTCAGCTCGCGCTGCAGGCGCCGCGTGGCCTCCTTGCGCTCGCGCCGCAGCCGGTGGTCGCGGCGGGTGTCGGCCCACGCCTGCTCGCGCCGCAGCTGCTCCAGCGCGCTGACGCGCTCCTGGGTGAGGCGGCCGTCGGCGAGCGCCTCGGCCACGGCGCAGCCGGGCTCGCCGGCGTGCTTGCAGTCGGCGAAGCGGCAGGTGGCGGCGATCGCCTCGACGTCGGCGAACACGGCCGACAGCCCGGCCGCCTGCTCCCAGATCCGCGGGAGCTTGAGCCCGGGCGTGTCGATCACGACGCCGCCGCCGGCCAGCGGCACGAGCTCGCGCCAGGTCGTGGTGTGGCGCCCGCGGTCGTCGGCCTCGCGGATCGGGGCCGTCGCGCGGTCGCCGCCCGCGAGGTGGTTGAGCAGCGTGGTCTTGCCCACGCCGGAGGCGCCGAGCAGGACGCCGGTGACGCCCGGCCCGAGCATCGCCGCGACGGCGTCGACGCCCGTGCCGTCGACGGTCGAGGCCGGCAGCACGGTCGCGCCGCCGGCGAGCGCGGCGCGGACCTCCACCACGCGCGCGGCGGGGTCGGGGTCGAGGTCGGACTTGGAGAGGACGACGAGCGCCTCGGCGGGCGCGTCGGCGGCGAGGGTGAGCATGCGCTCGATGCGCCCGACGCTGAGCTCGCGCGTCAGCGACGCGACGATGACCACGAGGTCGACGTTGGCCGCCAGCACCTGCGGCTCGTAGCCGTCGCGCGCCGCGCGCACGAGCGCGCTCGAGCGCGGCAGCACGGCGTGCACGGCGCCCGACTCGGCGTCGTAGCCGACCCAGTCGCCGACGGCGGGGAGGTCGGCCGGGCTCGCCGCGCCGTGGCGCAGGCGTCCCGTCAGGTGGCCGGGACTCCTGCCGGCTTCGGTGACGAGCTCGAGCGCGGCGCCGTGGACGAGCGCGACGCGCGCGAGCGCGAGCCCGCCGCCGAGCGCGGCGACGGTCGAATCATGGACCGGGGTGCGGCCGGCGGCCGCGAGGGGGGAAGGCAACTCGGATGCTCCTCTTGGACTCGGGTCGTGTGCGCGCGACCGGGCGGTCGCGGCGGTGGCGGTCGGCGGGCGCGCGCGGGGCGCGCCGGTCAGGCGACCGAGTCGGCGGTGGCGGGCTGTGGGAGCAGATGGAACAGAGGCTTCAATACACAGGGTACGCGGGGTATCAAGCGCGCCGCTTGACGCGACCCCGGTTCGGGCACATGCAGAGCCATGCTTGAAATGGTCGACGTCGCACCCCACCCGCCCGAGCGCTTCGAATCCGTGCTCGAGCGCGAGCCGTTCGAGCAGCTCGCCGACGGCATCCGCACCGCCCGCGAGCTGCTCGGCGAGCGCACGATCTGGAACGTCAGCTCGACCGCGAAGGGCGGCGGCGTCGTCGAGCTGCTGCTCCCGCTGCTCGGCTACGCCAAGGGCGCCGGCGTCGACGCGCGCTGGGCCGTGATCGAGGGCAAGCCCGAGTTCTTCACGGTCACCAAGCGGATCCACAACAACCTCCACGGCTTCGAGGGCGACGGCGGCGAGCTCGACGACGAGGCGCGCAAGGTCTACGAGGGCGCGCTCGAGCCCAATGCGGCCGAGCTCGTGGAGTCGGTCGACGCCGACGACGTCGTCGTGCTCCACGACCCACAGACCGCGGGGCTGATCGGGCCGCTCAAGCGCACGGGCGCGGAGGTCATCTGGCGCTGCCACATCGGGATCGACAACCCGAGCGACCTCGCGCGGCGCGCCTGGGAGTTCCTGCGCGTCGACGTCGAGCGGGCCGACGCATACGTGTTCTCGCGCGAGGCCTTCGTGTGGGAGGGGCTCGACGACGCCAAGGTCGCGATCATCGCGCCGTCGATCGACGCCTTCAACGCGAAGAACCAGGAGCTCGAGGAGGCGCAGGTCCACGCGATCCTCGCCGCGGCGGGGATCGTCGACGGCGGTGACGGCGAGCCGACCTTCACGCGCGGCGACGGCAGCACTGCCCGGGTGGAGAGCCAGGCCAAGATCTACGAGGACTCGCGCCTCACGCCCGCGGACCCGGTCGTCCTCCAGGTCTCGCGCTGGGACCACCTCAAGGACCCCGAAGGCGTGATCCGCGGCTTCGCCGAGCACGCCTCCGCGCACGAGACCGGCGCGCACCTGATCTACGCCGGCCCGGCGGTCGAGGCGGTCTCCGACGACCCCGAGGGCGCCCAGGTGCTCGAGGAGGCGATCGAGCTGCGCGAGTCGCTGAGCGACGAGGCGCGGCGCAACGTGCATCTCGTGTGCCTGCCGATGGACGACGCCGAGGAGAACGCGGTGATCGTCAACGCGCTGCAGCGCAACGCCTCGGTCGTCGTGCAGAAGAGCATCGCCGAGGGCTTCGGCCTGACCGTCGCGGAGGCGATGTGGAAGGGGCGGCCGATCGTCGCCACCGCGGTCGGCGGCATCCAGGACCAGGTCGTCGACGGCGAGACCGGCGTGCTGCTGGCCGACGCGCACGACCTCGACGCCTACGGCGACGCCGTACGCGGGCTGCTCGAGGACCCCGAGCGCGCGAAGAAGATGGGCGACGCGGCCAAGCGGCGCGTGCGCGACCAGTTCCTCGGCGCGCGCAGCCTGATCGACTACCTCGGGCTGATCTCCCGGGTTCTCGCCTGACGCTCGGCGAGACGCCAGCGCACGAGCAGCAGGGCCCAGTCGGTGACGCCGGCGACGAGGTGCCCGAGCGGGCCGCAGACCAGCCAGGTGGCGAAGCGGGTCCGCATTAGTGGGCCCTCCGGCGAATCCAGGCACCCTTGAACGGGCGCAGCCGGCGCCTGGCGGCGTCCTCGGATCGGGCAATGCAACCAGCATTGCTCCAATCCTGCGTCCTGGCCAGGCATCCGCTTGCATCCCGCCCAAGGGCGCCTGCACTCACCGGAGGATCCACGGGCGCCCACGGTATCGTCAGAGCCCTTCCATGCCCGCGGACGTCTCCACCACCGTGACCGAGCTGCCCGAGTCGCGCGTGCGCGTCGAGGCCGAGGTGCCCGCCGCCGAGGTCGAGAAGCGCGTCGCCCAGGCCGCCAAGCTGCTCGGGCGCAACCTGCGCGTCCCCGGCTTCCGCACCGGCAAGGTGCCGCCGCCGGTGATCATCCAGCGCGTCGGGCGCGACGCGGTGCTCGACGAGGCCGTGCGCGAGTCGATCGCCGGCTGGTACTCGGCGGCGATCGACCGGGCCAACGTCGTCCCCGTCGGCGAGCCCCAGCTCAACCTCGCGGACCTGCCGGGCGAGGGGGAGCCGCTGCGCTTCTCGATCGAGATCGGCGTGCGCCCCGAGGCCAAGCTCGGGGAGTACGAGGGGCTCGAGGTCGGCCGTCGCGAGGCCACGGTCGGCGACGAGGCGATCCAGGCCGAGATCGAGGCGCTGCGCGAGCGCAGCGCCAAGCTCGAGACCACGGACCGGGCCGCCGCCGAGGGCGACTTCGTGGTGATGGACTTCCTGGGCACGCTCGACGGCGAGCCCTTCCCGGGCGGCGAGGGCCGCGACCAGATGGTCGAGCTCGGCTCCGGTCGCCTCGTCCCCGGCTTCGAGGACCAGCTCACGGGCGCGAGCGCGGGTGACGAGCTCGCCGTGAAGATCACCCTTCCCGACGCGAGCGACAGCGGTGGTGAGCGCGCAGCGCGAGACAGAGGCGCCGAGGAGCTCGCGGGCCGCGAGGCCGAGTTCGCCGTCAGCGTCAAGGAGGTCAAGGCCAAGGACCTGCCCGAGCTGAACGACGACCTCGCCGCCGAGGCCGGGTTCGACACGCTCGACGAGCTGCGCGAGGACATCCGCGAGCGCCTCTCCGAGGCCCAGACGGCGCAGATCGACGCCGAGTTCCGCGAGGCGGCCGTCGACTCGGCCGTGGCGGCCGCGACGATCCACCTCCCCGACGCTCTGATCGACGCCCGCGCGCGCGAGCTGTGGGAGCAGATGGCCCACACGCTCGGCCATCAGGGCATCCCCAAGGAGACCTACCTCCAGATCGCCGGCAAGACCGAGGACGAGGTGATCGCCGAGAACCGCGAGTCGGCCGGTCGCGACCTGCGGCGCGAGGCCGTGCTCGCTGCGGTCGTCGAGGCCGAGGGCATCGAGGCCTCCGACGAGGAGCTGCTCGAGTCGCTCGAGCGCGCCGCGGCTGCCGATGGCATGTCGCCCAAGAAGCTGTTCGACCGCCTGCGCTCGACCGGCCGTTTGGACTCGCTCCGCGACGAGCTCGCGCAGCGCAAGGCGATCGACCGCATCGCCGACTCCGCCAAGCCGATCTCGGTCGAGCAGGCGCAGGCGCGCGAGAAGCTCTGGACCCCCGGGAGCGACGAGTCGGAGAAGGCCGCAGCGAGCGGCCTCTGGACGCCCGGAAGCTAGCCTCCCGACGGGCTTGGCGGGGGGTCTGCCATTGCTAGACTCGCCTCGGTCGAGCGGGTGTGAACGTCGAGGTCGCTCGTAAGAAGGATTCGCACCAGACAAGCGAAACGAAGCGAGGACCGTGAGCCCACTCGTCCCAATGGTCGTCGAACAAACGTCACGCGGGGAGCGTGCGTTCGACATCTACTCCCGACTGCTCAACGAGCGGATCGTCTTTCTGGGGACGCCGGTGGACGACCAGATCGCGAACCTGATCGTGGCCCAGCTCCTGCACCTCGAGTCCGAGGATCCCGATAAGGACATCTCGCTCTACATAAACTCGCCCGGCGGGTCGGTGTATGCCGGGCTGGCGATCTACGACACGATGCAGTTCATCAAGCCCGACGTACAGACGATCTGTGTGGGTATAGCCATGTCCATGGGTGCTCTGCTCCTCGCAGGCGGCGCGAAGGGCAAGCGCATGGCGCTGCCGAACGCGAAGATCCTCATCCACCAGGTCTCCTCCGGCTTCCAGGGCCAAGCGACCGACATCGAGATCCACGCCCGCGAGGTCATCGAGCTGCGCCGCCGCCTCGACGAGATCATCGCCGAGCACACCGGCCAGGAGTTCGACAAGGTCAAGCGGGACACCGACCGCGACTACTTCCTCAGCTCCGAGGAAGCCAAGGAGTACGGGATCATCGATCGCGTGATCTCCGAGCACTAAGCTCGGGGAACGCGGCGGCCGAAAGAGGAGACAACGTGGCACGCCCGACCGATTCCAACGAACAGCTCCTCTGCTCCTTCTGCGGCAAGTCGCAGCGGCAGGTCAAGAAGCTGATCGCCGGGCCGGGCGTCTACATCTGCGACGAGTGCATCGATCTCTGCAACGAGATCATCGACGAGGAGCTGACGGCGCCGCCGAGCTTCGACATCGACAACCTGCCGAAGCCGCGCGAGATCTACGACGTGCTTCAGGAGTACGTCGTCGGCCAGGAGCAGGCCAAGCGCACGCTCTCGGTCGCGGTCTACAACCATTACAAGCGCGTCCAGATGATGCAGCAGGAGGACGCGGACATCGAGCTGCAGAAGAGCAACATCCTGCTGCTCGGCCCGACCGGCTGCGGCAAGACGCTGCTCGCGCAGACGCTCGCGCGCATCCTCAACGTCCCGTTCGCGATCGCCGACGCCACGGCGCTGACCGAGGCCGGCTACGTCGGCGAGGACGTCGAGAACATCCTGCTGAAGCTGATCCAGGCGGCCGACTACGACGTCAAGAAGGCCGAGACCGGGATCATCTACATCGACGAGGTCGACAAGATCGCGCGCAAGGCCGACAACCCGTCGATCACGCGCGATGTGTCGGGTGAGGGCGTCCAGCAGGCGCTGCTGAAGATCCTCGAGGGGACGACCGCCTCGGTGCCGCCGCAGGGCGGGCGCAAGCACCCGCACCAGGAGTTCCTGTCGATCGACACGACGAACGTCCTGTTCATCTGCGGCGGCGCCTTTGCGAACCTCGACAAGGTCATCGAGCGGCGCATCGGCTCAAACGGCATCGGCTTCGGCGCCTCGATCTCCTCGCGCGAGACGAAGGACACCGGCGAGTGGTTCGAGCAGGTGCTGCCCGAGGATCTGATGGAGTACGGGCTGATCCCCGAGTTCGTGGGCCGCCTGCCGGTGCTGAGCGCCGTGCACGCGCTCGACAAGGACGCTTTGATCCGCATCCTCGTCGAGCCGAAGAACGCGCTGCTGAAGCAG
>JBBQLH010000074.1:0-20798 GCA_038327685.1 Solirubrobacterales bacterium | reverse complement strand
GACGCGCATGCGCGCGCCGGGCGGCTCGTTCATCTGGCCGAACACGAGCATCGTCTTCTCGATCACGCCCGACTCGGTCATCTCGAGCCAGAGGTCGTTGCCCTCGCGCGAGCGCTCGCCGACGCCGCAGAAGGCCGACAGGCCGCCGTGCTCCTGGGCGAGGTTGTTGATCAGCTCCTGGATGATCACGGTCTTGCCGACGCCGGCGCCGCCGAACAGGCCGACCTTGCCGCCCTGCGCGTAGGGCGCGAGGAGGTCGATGACCTTGATGCCGGTCTCGAACATCTCCGTGGTCGGCGTGAGCTGCTCGACCGTCGGGGCGTCGCGGTGGATCGGCCAGCGCTCGACGTCGTCGTCGAGCTGGTCGCCCTCGTCGATCGTCTCGCCCAGCAGGTTGAAGATGCGGCCGAGGGTGACGTTGCCGACCGGCACGGTGATCGGGCCGCCGGTGTCGACGACCTCCATGCCACGCGCCAGGCCGTCCGTCGTGTCCATGGCGACTGCGCGGACGCGGTCGTCGCCGAGGTGCTGCTGGACCTCGCAGATCAGCCGGCTCGAGATGCCGCCGGAGATCTTCTCGTCGTCCTCGGAGGCCTCGCGCTCGATGTAGATCGCCGAGTTGATCTCGGGCAGCTCGTCGGGGAAGACGGCCTCGATCACGACGCCCTGGATCTCCTCGATGCGGCCGGTGTTGCGGCGCTCGGAGCTCCCGTTGTCGCTGCTCTCCTCGGTCTTCTCGTCCTTCTCGCCCTGCTTCTCGGTCTCAGTTGCCATGGGGCTCCGTTTCTAGATCAGCGACTCGGCGCCGGCGACCACTTCCATGATCTCCTGCGTGATCTCCGCCTGGCGCTCGCGGTTCATCTGCAAAGTCAGGTCATCGATGATGTCGTTCGCGTTCTGGGACGCGTTGCGCATCGCGGTCATGCGCGCGCCGTGCTCGGACGCGGTCGACTCGAGCAGCGCGCGGTAGATCGAGATCTCCACGTAGGCGGGCACGAGGCGGCCGAGGATCTCCTCCGGGTCGGGCTCGTACTCGACGAGCGCGCGCGAGGGGTCGATGTCGGCGTCACCGGAGCCCTGCTCCTCGCCGTCCTCATCCTCGTCCTCGTCGCCGAGGATCGAGGCGTGCTGGAGCGGGAGCAGCGTCTCGCGCGTCACCTTCTGGGTCAGGGGCGAGACGTAGCCGTTGTAGAAGATCTCGACGCGGTCGAGGTCGCCGTCGACGTAGGCGGCCATGAGGTCGGCGGCGATCGCGCGCGCATCGGCGTGCGAGGGGCGGTCGGTGAAGCCCGTGTACTGCTCCACCGGCGCCCGGCCGCGGAAGGTGAGCGAGGACACGCCGCGGCGGCCGGAGGCGTAGTAGACGGTCTCCTTGCCGTCGGTCTCGAACTCGGCGCCCGCGCGGACGCCCGCGCGGATGATCTGCGAATTGAACGCGCCGGCGAGGCCGCGGTCGCCGGTCACGAGCAGGAGGCCGACGCGCTTCTCGTTCTCGTGCTCGTTGAGGATCGGCAGCTGCGGGATGTTGCCCGCCGCCTCGGCCGCCTGGCGCGTCATGCGGCGGATCGCCGACGCGTACGGCCGCAGCGCCTCGATGCGCTGCTCGGCCTTGCGCAGGCGCGCCGCCGCGACCATCTCCATCGCACGCGTGATCTTGTGGATGTTCTTGACCGACGAGATGCGGTTCTTGATGTCCTTCTGGCCCATGGGCTATTCGTCGCGGGAGCCCGCACCCACGGGCTCCTTGGAGGACTCCTCTTCGTCGTTGGCGTCGGACTCGTCCTGCTTCGAGGAGCTCTTGGCGTCGTCGTCGCCACCGTCGTCCTCGGGCTGGCCCTCCTCGTCGAGGTCGTAGCCGAAGTCGCCGGCGAACTCCTCGATCGCCTCGTCGAGCGCCTTCTGCGTCGAGTCCTCCCAGTCGCCGTCGGCGATCTTCTCGAGCGTGTCGGAGGCCGAGGAGTGCAGGCGCTCGACCAGCTCGCGGTGGAACTCGGCGACCCGGTCGACCTTGATGCGGTCGACGTAGCCGTTGGTGGCGGCGTAGAGCACGGCGACCTGGTCGGCGACCGCCATCGGCTGGTGCTCGCCCTGGTTGAGCGTCTTCACGAGCCGCTCGCCGCGCGCCAGCGTCTTCTGCGTGTCGGCGTCGAGGTCGGAGCCGAACTGGGCGAAGGCCTCGAGGTCGCGGTACTGGGAGAGCTCGATCTTGAGCTTGCCGGCCACCTTCTGCATCGGCCTGATCTGCGCGTTGCCGCCCACGCGCGACACCGAGACGCCGACGTTGATGGCCGGGCGCACGCCGGAGTAGAAGAGGTCGGGCTCGAGGAAGATCTGCCCGTCGGTGATCGAGATCACGTTGGTCGGGATGTAGGCCGAGACGTCGCCGGCCTGCGTCTCGATGATCGGCAGAGCCGTGAGCGAGCCGCCGCCGAGGTCGTCGTTGAGCTTGACCGCGCGCTCGAGCAGGCGCGAGTGGAGGTAGAAGACGTCGCCCGGGTAGGCCTCGCGACCCGGCGGGCGGCGCAGCAGCAGCGACATCTGGCGGTAGGCGTAGGCGTGCTTGGTGAGATCGTCGTAGATGACGAGCGCGTGCTTGCCGTCGTAGAGGAAGTGCTCCGCCATCGCGCAGCCCGCGTAGGGCGCCATGTACTTGATCGGCGCGGCCTCGTCGGCCGGCGCGGCCACGATGATCGTGCTGTCGAGCGCGCCTGCGTCCTCGAGCGTCTGGGCGAGGCCGACGACGGTCGCCATGCGCTGACCGATCGCGACGTAGACCGAGACGATGTCCTGGTCCTTGTTGTTGATGATCGCGTCGATCGCGATCGCGGTCTTGCCCGTCTGGCGGTCGCCGATGATCAGCTCGCGCTGGCCGCGGCCGATCGGGATCATCCCGTCGATCGCCTTCAGCCCGGTCTGCAGCGGCTCCTTGACCGGCTGGCGCTGGACCACGCCCGGCGCCTTGAACTCCGCGGGCCGCGTCGCGTCGGTCTCGATCTCGCCCTTGCCGTCGAGCGGGTTGCCGAGCGGGTCGACGATGCGGCCGAGCAGGCCCTCGCCGACGGGGATCTCGAGCTGATTACCGGTCCGCTTGACCGTGTCGCCCTCGACGATCTTCTCCCAGTCGCCGAACAGCACCGCGCCGACGCTGTCGGACTCGAGCGAGAGCGCCAGGCCCGTCACGTCGTGCGGCAGCTCGAGCATCTCGAGCGCCTCGCAGTTCTCGAGGCCGTGGACGCGCGCGATGCCGTCGCCGATCGACAGGACGGTCCCGACCTCGGTCAGGTCGGCGCTGCCCTCGTCGAGGCCCTCGATGCGGCTCTTGAGGATGGAAGTGATCTCGTCTGGCTTGATCTGCATGAAATTCCCCTTTTCGTCCTCCGGTCACCGCATGCGAGAGACCTTCGGACGACGTTACATTCTGTTAGGCCTTGGCGACCTGTTTGCGAAGTGAGTCGAGGCGGGCGCGGATCGACGCGTCGATGATCGAGTTGCCGACGCGGACGACGAGGCCGCCGAGGATGTCCGGGTCGACGCGCTCGGTGAGATCGATCTTCTGGCCCGTCTCGTCGCCGATGCGGTCGCCGATGTCCTTGACGGTCTTCTTGTCGAGCTCGATCGCCGAGGTGACCTCGACGGGGAGCAGCTTGTTCTCCTGCTGCCACAGCTCGTCGAAGACGCGGCGGATCGCGAACGTGGTCGGCACGCGGTGCTTCTCGATCAGCAGCTGGAGGAAGTTCTCGATGATCGGATCCGCGCCGGTGACGATCTTGCCGAGCCCGTCCTCCTTCTCCTGCGTGGAGAAGTAGGGCGAGAAGAAGAACACCTGCATCTCCTGGTTCTCGTCGAGCGCGTCGGCGAACTCCCCGAGCTGCTTGCGCACGTCGTCGAGCTTGCCCTGCTCCTGGGCGACCTCGAACAGCGAGCGCGCGTAGACCGAGGCGATCTCCTCCATGGCGCTAGTGGTTGCTCCGATCGGCGGACAGGGCGGCGAAGTCCAGCTCGGACAGCGCTTCGTCGACGAGCCGCTTCTGGTCGTCCTCCGTCAGCGTCTTGCGCGTCACCTTCTCGGTCGCGAGCACGGTGAGGTTGGCGACCTCGGCGCGGATCTCCTGGATCGCGCGACGGGTCTCCTGCTCGATGTCGCGCCGCGTCTGGGCCATCATCTCCTCGCGCTTGCGCTTGGCGTCCGCGATCGCCTCCGCCTCGTTGTTCTCCGCCGTCTTGCGCGCCCGCGCGACGATCTCGTCGGCCTGCTGGCGCGCCTCCGTGAGCCGCTCGCGGTACTCCTCGAGCAGCCGCTGGGCCTCGGTCCGGGTGCGTTCCGCCGTGTCGATCGCCTCCTCGATGGCTTGCTGGCGCTTGTCCAGCGCCGCGGCGATGCGCGGGAACGCGACCTTGCTCAGGATGAACATCGAGAGGACGAAGACGATCAGCGTCCAGATCATCAGCCCGATGTCGGGCGAGACCAGGAAGGACCCCCCGCCGCTGCTGGCCGCGAAGAGCGTGGGCATTAGAGGAAGAAGGCGATGAGGCCCGCCACCAGGCCGTAGAAGAAGCATGCCTCGGTGAGGGCGAAGCCGAGCCACTGGATGCCCGTGATCTCGTCGCGCATCTCGGGCTGGCGGGTGACGGACTCGATCACCTTGCCGAAGATGATCCCGATGCCGACGCCGGCGCCGACGGCGCCGAGGCCGCCGCCCACGCCGAGGGCGATGGCCTTGCCCGCGTCGGAGCCGGCGCTCGCCTGCGCGAGGAAGGACATGAGAAGCGAAAGCACGGTTGGGTCTCCTTTGTGTCTAGTGGCTCTCGGCGACGGCGCCGCCGATGTAGATCGCGCTGAGCGTGGCGAAGATGAACGCCTGCAGGGTCGCCACGAGGCCCAACTCGAACAGGAACAGGATCACGCCGGCCGGCAGCGTGAAGACGCCGAGCACCTCGAGGCCGAGCAGCACGGCGAGCCCGCCGGACATGAACAGGATGATCAGGTGGCCGGCGAGGATGTTGGCGAACAGTCGCACGGAGAGCGACAGCAGGCGCATGAAGTTCGAGACCAGCTCGAGCACGAACAGCGGCGCGGCGCCGGCGCCGTTGACGCCTTCGGGAATCAGGCTCTTCAGGTAGCCGACGAAGCCCTTCGCGCGGATGCCCTCGACGTTGAAGGAGACGAACACGACGAGCGCGAGCACGAGCGGGATCGAGATGTTCGCCGTGGCGGCGTAGATCGCGAAGGCCGGCAGCTTGACGATGCCGATGTCGACCGTCTCCTGCGAGTTCGTCGGCAGCGGGATGTAGCCGATCAGGTTCGAGAACCAGATGAAGAGGAACAGCGTGCAGAGGAACGGGAACCACTTGCGGGCCATCTTGTCGTCCATGTTGCCGCCGACGATGTCGTCGCGGACGAACGCGAAGATCGTCTCCACGGCGGTCTGCACCCGGTTCGGGCGCGCCTGCATGCGGTTGGCGATGTAGACCATCGTCACGACGGTCAGGATCGCGGCGATCACGACGTAGAGCACGCCCTTGTTGAGGTCCAGCGGCCCCGGCAGGTTGACCCAGCTGTCGAGCTTGAACTCGTTCTGGGGCTGGAACGCCTTGTTGTCACGGCGGGTGAAGCCGAAGATCGCGACGACCGCGACGATCAGGATCAGGTAGACGGCCAGGACGCCGAGCAGGATCTTCTTCGTCTTGCTCACCGGGACCCCCGGGCGACCGTGTGCAGGATCAGCGTGAGGCCGAAGTAGACGGTGAAGGCGACGAGCACGAGCAGGGCGGCGGTCAGGCCGTCCTCGCGCTCGCCGGCAAGGCCGACGGCGAGGATCGCGCCGCCGACGATCCACGCGCGTGCGAGCGTGCCGCCGACGTTGAGGCCGATCTGGCGGCGGATGTCGGTGGTCTTGCGCGCCTGGCGCTCGAGCGCGACGCCGGCGGCGCGCTGCAGCAGCCAGGCGACCGCGCCGACGCCGTAGCCGAGCATCGGCAGCCCCGCCAGGGCGACGAAGGGGAGAGCGGCGACGATGAGCACGACGTCGAGGTAGCGCAGGGGGCCCATGGGGTGCTCAGAGGTCCTTAAAGCGACGGTAGACAACCCAGATCCCCAGGAAGAAGCCGATGAAGAAGCCGGCCGCCGCCAGTGGCAGCACGGCGCCGACCAGCGCACCGAGGCCCGCCCCGGCCGCCGTGCAAAGAGCGTTGGCCGCGAGCAGGTAGCTGCCGGCGACCGCCCCGCGATTGGTGGGCTTGCGGGTCATGGATGGCGTGGGAGCAGGCGTCGTCGCGCATGGGACAGGCGCGCCACCCTACAGCCGTCGCCACGAGGACGGCGGCCGATGGCGACGGGGAGGAAGACGGGTCCCGGCGCCTCTCGGGTGGCGTGGGACAACTGTAGCGCGAAATCGGACTTTGTAACAACTTTGTGACACCCGGCTCATGGCTCCCGTCGGGCGATCTGCGCCCCTCTCCTACCCAGACCGTGGTAGGTAGGACGCGTGATTCTCCGACAAGTCACGCACGACGATCTCGGCTGCGCCTCCTACCTGATCGGCGACGACGACGCGGGAGTGGCCGCGGTCGTCGACCCGCGCCTCGACATCGACGAGTACCTGCGCCTCGCGCGCTATCTCGGCGTGTCGATCGACCACGTGCTCGAGACGCACACGCACGCCGACCACGTGTCGGGGCACAGCCGCCTCGCGGCCGCCACCGGCGCGGTCATCCACATCCACCGCGAGGCGGGCGCTGGCTACGCGCACGAGCCGTTCGAGGACGGCTGGGAGCTCTCGCTCGGCGCGTTGCGCGTGCGCGCGCTGCACACGCCCGGGCACCGGCCCGAGCACACGGCGTTCGTGCTCACGGACACCGCGCGCGGGCCCGAGCCGTGGGCGGTGCTGACCGGCGACTCGCTGTTCGTCGGCGACATCGCCCGGCCCGACCTCGCGGTCGATCGCGAGGAGGGGGCGCGGGGGGTGTTCCAGTCGCTGCACCGTGGGCTGCTCACGCTGCCCGGTTCGACGGAGGTGTGGCCGGGGCATCTCGGCGGCTCGCTGTGCGGGGGCCCCGGCATGGACATGAAGGTGGCGTCCACGATCGCGTTCGAGCTGGCGCACAACGACCTGCTCAAGCTGGAGGATGAGGACGAGTTCGTGCGGCTGGCCGTGGGGTCGCTCGGCCCGCAGCCGCCGAACTTCCGAGCGATCGTCGAGCTCAACCGCGGCGGCGAGACGGCCGAGCGCCCCGACGCCCGCCCGCTGACGCCGCGCGAGGTCGAGCTCAAGCGCGCGGAGGGCGCACTGCTCGTCGACATCCGCACGGACCTGCAGTTCGACGACGCCCACGTCGGCAGCGCCGTCGCGATCACCGCGCTGCGGGCCGGCTTCGGCTCCAAGCTCGCCTGGCTGGCCGATCGCGAGCAGGAGGTCGTGCTGATCGGCCGCGACGACGCCGACGCCCTCCACGCCGCTCACCTCGCCGCCGCGGTCGGGCTCACCCGGATCGGCGGCTACCTCGCCGGCGGCATGACGAGCTGGCGCGAGGACCGCCGGCCCGTGGAGCGCATCGAGCGGGTCACGCTGGACGATCTGTTCCGGCGCTGGGACGGGGACCGCGAGGGCGTGCAGGTCCTCGACGTCCGCGAGCGCGACGAATGGGACGCCGGCCACATCCCCGGCTCGGTGTTCACGCCGTACCACGACCTCGTGGGCGTGCCCGACGAGCTGGACGGCGAGGGCGTGATCGCGGTCGTCTGCGCGTCGGGCCAGCGGGCGGCGGTCGGCGCGAGCCTGCTGCAGCGCCAGGGCGCGTCGGCCGTATGGCACGTCGTCGAGGGCGGCGTGCCGCGGTGGGAGCGCCAGGGATGGCCGGTGGTGCGCGGGTAGACGCCGAGTTGGCGGCGGCTCCCGTTTCGCCGCCGCCGCGCGCGAGCAGGATCATGCGCGACCAGCGAAACCGGAGGAGGAGCACCTATGCCGACACGCAACGCACACGCCGAGTGGCACGGATCGATCGGAGAGGGCACGGGGAAGATGGCGCTCGGGTCGGGCGCGTTCGAGGGCCCGTACTCGTTCAAGTCACGCATGGAGGACGGCGCCGGGACGAACCCGGAGGAGCTGATCGGCGCGGCCCACGCGGGCTGCTTCTCGATGGCGCTGTCGCTCATCCTCGGCTCCGGAGGGAACGAGCCCGAGTCGATCAGCACCGACGCGAAGGTCCATTTCGACAAGGAGGGCGAGGGCTGGGCGATCAAGCTCATCGAGCTGACGACCCGCGCCCGCGTGCCCGGCCTCGACGACGAGGGCTTCAAGAAGGCGGCCGAGGCCGCGAAGGAGGGCTGCCCCGTCTCCCAGGCCCTGAACGTCGAGATCCGGCTGGACGCGGCGCTCGAGTCCTAGCGGAGCAGGTACTCGCGCCGTCCGCCCGCGACGCGGAAGGCGCTGAAGCTCGCGGGCGAGACCTCGCCGGGGCCGAGCACCGTCACGGGCCCGACGACGGTCTCGCGCGGGCGGCCGGAGAAGAACAGCTGGAGCACCCGCCGCCGCTCGCCCGCGCGCTTCTCGCCGGCGGCCTCGGCGAGCGCGGCGAGCACGGTCTGCATCGCCGCGTGCCCGAGCGCGGCGTAAGGGCCGGGCCGGCGACCGAAGGTGCGCTCGAAGGCCGCCTCGAACTCGCGCAGCGCGGGCGTCGAGCCCGGCTCGGGCGCGCGTGAGACGAGCACGGTGCGACGCGCCGTCCGGCCGCGCAGCTGTCCCTCGACCCCCGCGCGCACGACCTCGTCCGGCAGCACCACGCGGGCGCCCGGCGTCTCGGAGATCACGCTCTCCGCGACGCTCGCGGCCGCGACCGGGTCCTCGCCCACGTAGATCACGGCGCCGTCGCGGCCGGGCCTCGTCACCACCTTCGCCCCGCCGGCCGCCGCCGCGCGCCGGACCTCGCTCGCCAGCGCCCCGGCGTCCTCACCCCCCTCCGCCTCGACGACGATCCGGCGCGTCCCAGCGGCGCGCACGAGTGCGCGCGCCGCGGCCCGGTCGTCGCCGACGAGGCGCGCGAAGGTGCGCCCGCCGGCCGGGAAGAACCGCTTGGGCTCGCCCGCGGCGACGCGCCGCGTGAAGCCGGAGTAGCCCGCGCCGAGCGAGACCTGCAGGAAGCCGGCCGCGTTGAGCAACGGGATCGAGGCGCGCGCACCCTCGGAGTCGAGCGTGCCGATGACCGCCGCCGTCTGCGTGTCGGCCATCGCGACGCGCGCCGCCTCGCCCGCGGCCTTCGCCCGCTCGCGCGGATCCGCGCCCGCCTCGTCGAGCGAGGAGAAGTTGATCGCCCAGCGGCCGAGCCTGCCGTGGATGTCGGCGAGCGCGAGCTTCTCCCCGTCGACGATGTCGCGCGAGCTGCCGCGGCCGGGCGCCGGCAGCGAGGAATAGACCGTCAGCGTCGGGCCGACCGTGGTGCCGCCGCCGCGGATCGCCTCGCGACTCCCGCACCCGGACGCCCCGAACGCGGCGGCCGCGAGCGCGAGCGCGAGCGCCTGCCGCCTCACCGGTGGGCGCGCGCGGCTGCGCGCTTGCGCGTGGCCGCGCGCATCCGCCGCACGAACGTGCGCACCACGTTGTAGGCGGGGCGCGGGCGCCCGCGCCGGTCGGTCAGCGCCGAATCCCAGGTGGCCTTGGGAGCGGGCGCGGTCCAGTGATAGAAGTAGACGCGCCGGACGCGGGGGCTCAACCGGGCGAGCTTCAGCACCCACTTCGTGGCCTGTACCGCGTGCTTCGGGGAGTCGGCGAACTCGATCTTCGAGCCGTTGTCGCGGCGCACGAGCCCGCCGGTCTCCGTGAACCAGATCTTCGCCTTCGTCGCGCGCAGGAGCGAGCGCGTACCGCTCGTCCGGAAGCGGTTGGCGTCGATGTAGTTGTGGATCGCCCAGATCCCGATCCGGTGCTTGGCGGCCTTCTCCACCCGCTTCACCCAGCGCGGCATCGCGAGCGTGTCGAGCACGGACGGCCCCACGATCGTGCACTGGCGGCAGTTGTTGCGGAGGATGTCGTAGTAGCGCCCGACGGCGGCGGGATGGTTCCAGGTCGGCTGGCCGCGGTGGTTCGCCTCGTTCCAGGTCAGATAGGTCTTGATCAACGGGTAGCGGGCCCGGAAGCGCAGGAACGTGCGCCGGTAGCGCGCCGGCGAGGGCAGCTTCTTGCGGGTTGCCTTGGAACCCGAGCGCGAGTGGCTGAAGCCCAGGAGCACCCGCGCGCCGGCGTTCTCGGCCGCCGCCATGTACGCGTCGACCTCGGCGCGCTCCCACTTCACGTCGAGCGCATCCCAGGCGACGACGTAGCGGATGTCGCGCGCCTTGAGCCGGTACCAGGGCGCGCTCGCGAAGATGCTGTCGCTCTGCTCGCCGATGCCGATGACGAGCGGGGCGGCGGCGGACGCCGCGCAGGGCAGCGCGAGGCAGGTCGCCGCGAGCGCGGCGCAGACGAGGCGGACCGTGTGCACGCCGTGAGATGGTAGAGAGCGGCCCCGTCGGTCAGACGGGGCCGCAGTCCCTACAGAGGTGGGCTTACGCCGCCCGCACCCGGCGCACGATCGCGCGGATCACGGGCTCGGGTCGGTGTCGTTCGCGCCGCTCGGCGTTCACGGCATGGGCGTAGCTCTGGTGGATCAGTGAATGCATGGTGGGGCTCCGGTCGGTGGATGGGACGGAGCCGCCCACGAGCCACGTGAGGCGAGAATGACCTGCAAGAGGTCGCGGGCGGCATGGCTGCCCGCGACGAGGGACGATCCCTACGGCGCGAGCAGGAGATCGAGGGCACTGTTCGTCATGTCTCCTGCTCACCTCCTGTGCGGTCGGACGTCGGGTCGGTGGGCGACTCTACACGAGGCCCTCGCGATCCGACAGTGCGGTTAACCCCACCTAACGCAGCGCCGGGAACTCGCCCGTCTCGAGATCCTCCTCGAGCTGCGAGTCGATCTGGTGCTCGGAGGTGGCCGGGTCGTCGCGACGCAGCTGCCAGGCGCGCAGCCGCCGCAGCTTGAGGATCTCGAGGACGTAGACGAGATACGCACTGGCCGCGAGCCCGACCAGGAGCATCCCGGCCATCACCGCCGCCCACCCGGCGTTGAGGTGACCGTTGTGCTGGGAGTAGGGCACGAAGCGCATCGCGACCGCGATGCCGGTCATCGTCGTGCTCCAGGCGTAGAGGTAGAGAACGGTCTTGCGCTGCGAGAAGCCCATGCGGTGGAAGCGGTGGTGGAAGTGGTTGGAGTCGCCCTGATAGACGGGCCGCCGGTACTTGATGCGCTTGGCGACGACGAAGCCCGTGTCGAGGAACGGGACGGCCAGGATCACGAGCGGCACGACCAGCGCGATCAGGGCGTTGGTCTTCAGCGAGCCCTCGACGATCACGCCGCCGAGCAGGAGCCCCAGCAGGTTGGAGCCCGAGTCGCCCATGAAGACGGACGCCGGGTGGAAGTTGTGGACCAGGAACCCGAGCGCCGCGCCGGCGATGCAGCCGGCGAGCACCCCCGCGGCGTCCTCGCGCAGGTCGAAGGCGATGACGGCGAAGCCGATCGCCGAGATCGCGCAGACGCCCGCGGCGAGCCCGTCGACGCCGTCGGAGAAGTTCACGACGTTCATCACTCCGACGAGGCCGAGCAGGGTCAGCGGGCCGCCGAAGTCGCCGAGATCCACGCGCCCGAGGAACGGGAGCGTGAAGTTGTCGACGTGCACGCCGGAGAGCACGCAGATCAGGCCCGCCGCGGCTTGCCCGAGCAGCTTGACGCCGGGCGAGAGGTCCCGGATGTCGTCGGCGATGCCGACGGCGGTGATCAGCGCCGCCCCGCCGAGAATGCCGCGCATCTCGGAGCTGGTGGGCAGGAACAGCGCGCTTGCGACGAGGACCCCGCACAGGATCGCCAGGCCGCCGAGCAGCGGCGTCTGGGTCTGGGCGAGCCCGCGCTCCTGCACCGGGTCGACGGCACGGATCCGGACCGCGAGCCTCGCGACCAGCGGCGTGACGGCCGCCGTCAGCGCCAGGGCGACCAGGAAGGCGAACAGCGCACGGGCTTCCATGGTTAAGGGAGAGGATCGCAGGGCAGGAACGTCGTCGACGTGGCCTTCGACGCCCCCGCCGTCCTCCCCGCTCTGCTGACGCCGTTCGACGACCGCGGCGAGGTCGACCTCGCCGCTCTGCGCGCCCACGTCGAGTTCGTGATCGAGGCGGGAGTGCACGGGCTCATGCCATGCGGCACCACGGGCGAGACCGCGCTGCTCGAGGAAGACGAGGTGATCGCGGTGGTGAGCGCGGTGGTCGAGGCGGCGGCCGGCCGTGTGCCGGTCGTGGCGCACGTGGGGCGCCCGAGCACCGTCGCGTCCGCGCGCCTGATCGAGGCCGCGATCGCCGCCGGCGCCGACGGCGTGTCGGCGATCGTGCCCTACTACTACGCCTTCGGCGACCGCGAGATCGTGGCCCATTTCCGCGCGCTGCTGAAGGTCGCCGGGGCGACGCCGCTGTTCGCCTACACGTTCCCCGCCCGCACCGGTAACGAGCTCTCCGACGAGGCGTTCGCCACGCTCGCCGGCGACGGTCTCGCCGGCCTCAAGGACTCGACCGGCTCGCTGGAGCGCCAGCAGGCCTACCTCGCCGCCGCGCCGGACGCCCAGGTCTTCGTCGGCTCCCCCACGCTGCTCCTCGGCGGGCTTCGAGCGGGCTCGCGCGGCAGCGTCGCGGCGCTCGCCAACCTGCGCCCGGACCTGCTCATTGCGCTCGCCGAGGCCTGGCGCGACGGCCGCGACGACGACGCCGAGCGCCTCCAGGCCGAGGTCGCCGAGCTCGACGGCCGGCCGCTCGTCGCGCTCAAGGCGGACGTCGCCGAGGCGATGGCCGCGCGTGGCGCGCGCTATCCCTCGGCGCTCCGCAGCCCGCTGGGGACCTAAGGCACGGCGCGGTCGTAGTACTGCTGCGAGCCCGGGTGCAGCCGGATCGGCGCGATCACCTGCTGGGCGCGCGCCGGGTCGAGGCTGCGGGACTCCGGATGCGCCGCGACGAGCTCGTCGCCGTACTTGAACAGCAGCTGGGTGATGTCGTGCGCGAGCCCGCCGTTCATCTTCGCGCTGACGACGATGTAGTTGGGGATCGAGATCGTCGGCACCGCGGCGGTCACCCCCGGGTAGGTCCCGGCGGGGATCGCGGCGTCCTCGTAGACGCCGCCGTACCGCTGGCGCAGGGGGTTGGCGAGCGCGCGCAGGTCGAGCATCCTCACCGCGTGGCCACGCGTGAGGTCGGTGATCGCGCCCGTCGGCAGCCCGCCCGACCAGAAGAAGGCGTCGATCGAGCCGGCCTCGAGCGCCGAGGCCGACTCGGCCACCCCGAGCTGCCGGCGCTGGATGCCCGTGCGCGAGTTGATCCGGGCCAGCTCGAGCACGCGCTCGGCGACCACCTCCGTGCCCGAGTCGGGCGATCCAACGCTCACGCGCTTGCCCTTGAGGTCCTTGAGCGAGCGGATCCCGGAGCTCTCGGCCGCGATCACGTGCACGTAGCTGCGGTAGATCTGCGCCAGCGCCCGCAGCGGCACGGGCTTCGCGAACGCCTCGCGACCCTCGACCGCGTCCAGCGCGGTGTCGCCGAGCGTGAGGGCGATGTCGGCCTTGCCGTCGCGCAGGCGCATCAGGTTGTCCACCGCGCCCGAGCTCGCCTGCGCGGTGGCTCGGTAGCCGGGCAGGTGGCGCGAGATGACCTTGGCGAGCGCGCCGCCGTAGACGAAGTAGATCCCGCCCTTGCCGCCGGTCGTGACGGTCAGGCGCTCCGGCGCTCGCCCGCTCGTCGACTCGGCGTGATCGCCGCCGCCACCGCAGCCCGCCGCGAAGGCGGTCAAGACCGCCGCGGCGAGCACCCAGCGCATGTGGCTCAGACCGCCGTCGGCGTCCCGAGCTGCGAGTAGAGCGGATGGCGCTCGGCGATCGCGCTCACGCGCTCGGCGAGCTCGCCGCGGACCGACTCGAAGTCGGGCTGCAGCGCCTGGCCGATGAGCCGCCCGATCTCCTGGAACTCCTCGAGGCCGACACCGCGCGTGGCGAGCGCCGAGGTGCCGACGCGCAGCCCGGACGAGACCGCCGGTGGTCGCGGGTCGAACGGCACGGCGTTGCGGTTGACGGTGATGCCGATGTCGTGCAGGCGGTCCTCCGCCTGCTTGCCGTCGAGCTCGGAGTCCCGCAGGTCGACGAGCACGAGGTGAACGTCCGTCCCGCCGGTGAGGACATTGACTCCCGCGCCGGCGCTCAGCAGCTCCTCCGCCACCGCCCTCGCCCCCGCGACGGTGCGCTCCTGGCGCTCGCGGAACAGCTCGGACTGGGCGATCTTGAGCGCGACCGCCTTGCCGGCGATCACGTGCTCGAGCGGGCCGCCCTGCTGGCCGGGGAAGACCGCGGAGTTGATCTTCTTGGCGTGCTCCTCGCGGCAGATGATCATGCCGCCGCGGGCGCCGCCGAGCGTCTTGTGGATCGTCGTCGTGACGACGTCGGCGTAGGGCACCGGGTTCGGGTGCAGATCCGCCGCGACGAGGCCTGCGAAGTGCGCCATGTCGACCATCAGGTAGGCCCCGACGTCGTCAGCAATCGCGCGGAAGCGCTCGAAGTCGAGGAAGCGCGGGTAGGCCGACCAGCCCGCGAGGATCAGCTTCGGCCGGCGCTCGTGGGCGATCCGCTCGACCTCGTCCATGTCGATCAGGTGATCCTCGCGCGAGACCTCGTACGGAGCGATGTCGTAGAGGCGGCCCGAGACGTTGATCTTCATCCCGTGGCTGAGGTGGCCGCCGTGCGGCAGCGAGAGCCCGAGGATCGTGTCACCCGGCTGCAGGAGCGCGTGGTAGACGGCGGTGTTGGCCTGGGCGCCGGCGTGCGGCTGGACGTTGACGTGGTCGCCGCCGAAGAGCGCCTTCGCGCGGTCGATCGCGAGCTGCTCGATGATGTCGACGTACTCGCAGCCGCCGTAGTAGCGCTTGCCGGGGTAGCCCTCGGCGTACTTGTTGGTGAGGACGCTGCCCTGGCACTCGAGCACCGCCTGGGGCACGAAGTTCTCCGAGGCGATCATCTCCAGCGTGCGCCGCTGGCGATCGAGCTCGTGGTCGATGGCCTCGGCGACCTCGGGGTCGACCTCGGCGAGCGGGCGCTCGAAGTAGTCCGGCTGGAGTTCGGTCATAGGGGCCAACTTATCACCGGCCACGGCCGCCTCAGAGCACGTTGGAGGACGCCGCCACCGTCCGGGCGATCACGTCGCGCGCGACCGCTCCCGCCCGCACCACATCCCACTCCCCGGCAGCCTCGAAGCGCCGCAGGTCGACCACCGTCGAGGGGGTCCCGGGCAGCTCGCCCGCGTCCACGAGCAGGTCCGCCCCGTCCCGGATCGCGGCGGGGACGTCCTCCAGCCGCCGCGCGTCGGGGCCGCCGCTGAGATTGGCCGAGCTCTGGAGCACCGGCGTCCCGACCCCGGCGAGCACGCTCGCCTCGGGGACGCGCAGTCCGAGCGTGTGCGGGTCCGCGCCGCAGGCGAGCGGGAAGCGGCCGCGGGGGTTCGGGAGTAGCAGCGTCACGCCGCCGGGGAGCAGCCGCGCGAGCAGCGCGCGCGTGCGCCCGCCGAGCTCGGGCAGCGCGTCGAGCGCGAGTGCGCCGTCGAAGAACATGACCGCGCTCGGCTGCGTCGGCGGCCGGCCCTTCAGCGCGTAGAGCCGCGCGACCGCCTCACCGTTCTCGGGATCGCACGCCAGGCCGTAGACCGTGTCCGCCGGGAACACCGCCACGCCGCCGTCGGCGAGGCAGCGGGCGAAGGCGTCCGCGTCAGGCGGGCTGGGCACAGCCGACCACGACCCGCTCGATCCGGGCCAGGTCATGAACCGCGACCACGTCGGGCCACCCTCCCTGCCGGACGAGCTCCGCCACCACCGGCGCCTGACCGGCGCCGACCTCGATGGCAAGGAAGGGAACGCCGCTGGCGGCCGCGACCAGACGGCGGATGACATCGAGGCCGTCGACGCCCCCGGACAGCGCCTCGCGTGGCTCGTAGCGGCCGACCTCGGGCGGCAGCAGGTCGCCGGTCGCGACGTAGGGCGGGTTCGAGACGACGGCGTCGAGCGGCCCCTCGACCGGGTCGAGGAGGTCGCCCTCGAGCAGCTCGACCTCGAGCCCGAGCCGGGCGGCGTTCGCCCGCGCGACCGCGAGCGCCCCCGGGCTGAGCTCCGTGGCCACCACGTCGAGGTCGGGCCGCTCGGTCTTGAGCGCCAGCGCGATCGCGCCGGAGCCGGTGCCCACATCGGCCACGCGGGCGCCCGCCGGCACGTCGAGGGCGGCCTCGACGACGTGCTCGGTCTCCGGGCGCGGGATCAGCACGCGCGCGTCGACCGCCAGCTCGATCGTGCGGAAGCCCTTGCTGCCGAGGATGTAGGCCACGGGCTCGCGCTCGCGCCGGCGCGCCGCGAGGTCCATGAATGCGCGCGCCTCGTCGGGCTCGAGCCCGCGCTCGGGGTCGGAGATCAGCGCGGCGCGCCCCATGCCGGTCACGTGCGCGAGCAGCAGCTCGGCGTCGAGCCGCGGCGTGTCGCAGCCGGCGGCGGTGAGCGCGACGTGAGCGGAGTCGAGCGCGTCGTGGACGCTCGTGCGCGCGAGCAGCCGCCGCGCCATCAGGCCGAGGCGGCCTCGAGGCGCGAGCGCTTCTCCGCGTCCTGGAGCGCCGCCGTCTGCTCGTCGAGCTCGCCCCCGAGCACCTGCTCGAGGTTGTGGACGGTGAGCTTGGAGCGATGGTCGGTCACGCGGCCCTGCGGGAAGTTGTAGGTGCGGATCTTCTCGGCGAGCCCGCCGGTGCCGACCTGGGCCTTGCGCTCCGCGGCGAGCTCGGCCTGCTGCTCGGCGAGCTTGGCCTCATAGAGCCGCGCGCGCAGCACCTTCATCGCCTTCTCGCGGTTCTGCAGCTGGGACTTCTCGTCCTGCATCGAGACGACGATCCCCGTCGGCTTGTGGGTGACCCGCACCGCGGAATCGGTCGTGTTGACCGACTGGCCGCCGGGCCCGGACGAGCGGTAGACGTCGATCTCGAGGTCGCTGGTGTTGAGGTCGACGTCCACGTCCTCGGCCTCCGGCAGCACCGCCACGGTCGCGGTCGACGAGTGGATGCGCCCCTGCGACTCGGTCTCGGGCACGCGCTGGACCTTGTGCGTGCCGCCCTCGAACTTGAACACGGAATAGGCGCCGTCGCCCTTGATCTCGAGCGTGTAGGAGCCGTCGTGCGCGCTCAGCGTCTCGGTCTTGAAGCCGCGGCGCTCGGCGTAGCGCGTGAGCATGCGGTAGAGGTCGCCCGCCCACAGCCCCGCCTCGTCGCCGCCGGTGCCCGCGCGGATCTCGACGATCACGTCCTTGTCGTCGTTGGGGTCGCGCTCGACCATCGCGAGGCGGATCTCCTCGGCGAGCTCCTCCATGCACGCGCGGGCGGCCTCCATCTCGTCGCGCAGCTCGGGATCGTCGCCGCTCTCGGCCAGCATCTCGCCGGCGCCCTCGGCGTCGGACTTCGCATGCCGCCACTCCTCGGCGAGCTTGGCCGCCGTGGAGAGCTGGTTGAAGAGGCGCCCGGCCTCGGCGTAGCGCTCGCGGTCCCCGATCACCTCGGGATCCCCCATCTGCGCCTGCGCCTGCTGGAACCGGGCCTCGATCTGCGCGACGAGCGACTCGATCATGGCCCGGAGGAGCTTAGGCGACGACCTCCATGCCCACGATGTCCTCGGGGGCGGCGTCGCGCGGGTCCTCGACGGCGAGCACGGCCTCGAGCGAGGCGACGGCGACCGCGAGCTGGGACAGGTCGGGCTCGCGGGTCGTGAGCTTCTGCAGCTGCATGCCCGGGAACATGACGACGCGCACCCAGCGCTTGCGGCGGTTGCGCCCGGCCCACTTGATGACCTCGAAGGAGAGGCCGGCGATCAGCGGCACGCCGAGGATCCGCGAGGCGACGAGCCAGTACCAGGCGGGGAGCCCGAGCGGCGCGAAGACGAAGATGGCCACGATCATCACGATCAGCAGGAAGCTCGTGCCGCAGCGCGGGTGTAGGCGCGAGTACTTCCGCGCGTTCTCCGGCGTCAGCGGCTCGCCGGCCTCGAAGGTGGAGATGACCTTGTGCTCGGCGCCGTGGTACTCGAACACGCGCCGCAGGTCGCGCAGGCGCGACAGCAGCCACAGGTAGCCGAGGAAGATGCTCGTGCGCAGGACGCCCTCGACGAGCCAGAACAGGAAGGCGGAGCCGAGCTTGTCCTTGAACAGGCTCGTCAGGCCGACGGGCACCACGAAGAACAGCCCGATGGCGAGCGCGAGCGCGGCGACCACGGTGCCGACCCACATGCCGCTCGAGATCGGCTCCTCCTCCTCGCCGAGCTGGGCGTTGGCGGAGATGCCGAGCGCGGAGAAGCCGATCTTGAGCGACTCGGCGAGCGCGACGACGCCGCGGATGACCGGCCAGCGCAGGACGCGGTGGCGCTTGGTCCAGGAGACGAGCGGGAAGGAGACGACCTCGATCTCGCCGAGCGCGGCTTCCTCAGGGTCGAGGCCGTCGTCCCCGAGCTGCTCGGGCAGGGGCTTGCGAACGGCGACGGCCCAGGTCGAGACGCCGCGCATCATCACGCCCTCGAGCACCGCCTGCCCGCCGACGGGCGCATCCTTCTGCGCCATCAGGGCGCCGTCTGGCAGGCGGTTCTCGGACATGTTGGCCTGAGTGGCCTAGCTCTTGTCGCCGCGGGCGCGGCGTGCTGCGCGGCGCTGGAAGCGTTCCACGCGGCCACCCGTGTCGACCAGCTTCTGCTTGCCCGTGTAGAACGGGTGACAGTTCGAGCAGATCTCCACGTGGATCTCGTTCTGGGTCGAGCGCGTCGTGAACTCGTTGCCGCAGGTGCAGCGGACGTGAGCCTCGACGTACTCCGGATGGATATCGGTTTTCATGTATTCCATTGTAGAGCCGGATACCAGCGAGCTTCACCATCGAGAGGCGGGCATCCCGGGCGATCCGGCCGTGCTGCTCGTGCACGGCTACCCCGAGTCCTCGCACATGTGGCGCGGCGTGCTGCCCGTGCTCGCCGCCGCCGGCTTCCACGCGATCGCCCCCGACCTCGCCGGCTTCGGTGACTCCGAGCCCGCGGCGGGCGGGGGTGCATGGGAGCGCCACGTCGAGGCGCTCGAGCGCTTCCGCACGCAGCTCGGCCTCGAGGAGCTCGCGCTGGTCGTGCACGACTGGGGAGGCCTGATCGGGCTGCGCTGGGCGTGCGACCACCCCGGCGTCGCCTTGGCGCTCGCCATCTCCGACACGGGCTTCTTCGCTGACGGCCGCTGGCACGGCCTCGCGCGCGCGATGCAGACGGAGGGCCAGGGCGAGGAGTTCGTCGACGGCATGACCGAGGAGGGCTTCGCGGCGATGCTCGCCGAGGTCAGCACCGGCATCGGCAAGGACGACGCGCGCGAGTACTACAAGGCGTTCGCCGACGAGCCGCGCCGCCGCGGCCAGCTCGAGCTCTACCGCTCGGGCGACTTCTCGCAGCTCGCGCCCTACGAGGGCTGCCTGGCCGGCCTCGGCGTGCCGACGCTGCTGCTGTGGGGCGAGGACGACCCGTTCGCCCCGGTGGCGGGAGCGGAGCGCTTCCAGCGGGAGATCCCCGGTGCCGAGATCGAGGTCATCGCGGGCACCGGGCACTTCGTCGTCGACGAGGCCCCGGAGCGCTACGGCGAGCTGCTCGCCGGCTTCCTCACGCGGGCGCGCCGGGACACGCCACGCTGAGGCGGTTGTCCGCCTCGACGCGCTCGTCGACCGCGCCGGTGGGGTCGACGTCGACGGTCAGCATCGAGCCGACCGTGCAGGGCGGCCCGACGACCTCGACCTGCGCGCGCTCGCCGGAGGCGAGATCTGGCGTCTGCGCCGGCGTCAGCGTCGCCCCATCGACGGTGACCACGACGTCGAACGGGCCCGCCGCGCTCTTCCCGTGGTTGACGACCGGCACGACGTAGCGAGCGTGCCCGGCGTCGGCGCCCGGGCGCTCCTCGATCCCGAGCGGGCGCAGGTTGGGGCGCAGGTCGAGCTGGCGGCAGAGCGGCGAGGTCGAGCGACTCGAGGCGATGCGCCGGCCGCCGCGGCCGAGCCAGCCGAAGCGGACGACCGTGCGATACGAGGCCGGCGCGAACACCGAGACGACGCGCTTCGTATAGACGTAACGGCCGACGCCGGGGTCGGCGCTCAGCCAGCGACCGAAGCCGGGGGCCGCGAGCGCGTGCCAGTTGACCTGGTCCTTGCCGCGCGTCTGCAGCGTGAAGCGCATCTGCATCCGGGTCGTGCCGCGCACCGTGCGCATGCGGCCCTCGAAGGCGGCGAGGCGGTCGGCGGGGTTCAGCGCGGACTCGCAGCCGACCAGCCGCGCGGCACCGATCGCCGTCGCGGGCGCCGCGGAGGCGGTGGCCGGGACGAGGGCGCTCGCGAGCAGCGCGGCGATTATGGCGAGTTGGCGCATGGCCGCCTAATAACGCTCTGGCGACCCTGGAGTTGCGGGGCGAACGTCAACGGCGGCTGGTGAGGAGGGGACCCGAAGGGGGGTGTGGGGGGGTTTCGCCCACAATTTTGGGGGAAAGGCCCCCCCCCCCCCCCCCCCCCCCCCAGGACGGGGGGGTGGGGGGCCGGGGGGCGCCGCCCCCCGCCCCCCCCCCCCCCCGGGTGTGGGGGGGGGGGGGGGGGGTGTGGGTTTTCCCCCCCAATTTTTGGGGTCACCCCCCCCCACACCCCCCTTCGGGTCCCCTCCTCACCAGCCGCCGTTGA
>JBBQLH010000073.1:0-21101 GCA_038327685.1 Solirubrobacterales bacterium | reverse complement strand
TGCGATGCCTCGGTCAGCCCATCGCCGCCGAGGCTGAGGATGTAGGCGTAGGAGCGGACGAAGACTCCGAAGTTGCCCTGGAACCCGCGCAGGCGGCCGATCGACTTCGGTCGGTCGTAGTCGAGGTCGAACGCCAGGCGGGAGCCGTTCGCGTTCTCGTTGCGCACGACCTGCGGGCGCGGCAGGTAGGGCTCGATGCGGTCGCTCACCGCGATCGGGCCCGCGCCCGGACCGCCGCCGCCGTGCGGCTGCGTGAAGGTCTTGTGGAGGTTGTAGTGGACGATGTCGAAGCCCATGTCGCCCGGGCGCGTGCGGCCCATGACGGCGTTGAGGTTCGCCCCGTCGTAGTAGAGCGTCGCGCCGATCCCGTGGACGACCGTCGCGATCTCGGTGATGTTCTCGTCGAACAGCCCGAGCGTGTTCGGGTTCGTGAGCATCAGGCACGCGACGTCGTCCGTGGCCTTCTCGCGCAGGTCGTCTACGTCGACGCCCCCGCGCTCGTCCGTGCCGACCTTGACGACGTCGTAGCCCGCCATCGTCACCGTGGCGGGGTTCGTGCCGTGGGCGGTGTCCGGCGTCAGGACCTTGGTGCGGTGCTCGCCGCGATCCTCGTGGTAGGCGCGCGTCAGCAGCACGCCGGCAAGCTCGCCGTGCGAGCCCGCGCTCGGCTGCAGCGACACGTGCGGCAGCCCCGCGATCTCGCCCAGCGCCTGCTGGAGCTCCCACATCAGCTGCAGCGCGCCCTGTGCGCGCTTGGGCGACTGCGCCGGGTGCAGCCGCGCGTTGCCCGGCAGCGCGGCGACGCGCTCATGCAGCTTCGGGTTGTGCTTCATCGTGCACGAGCCGAGCGGATAGAAGCCCTGGTCGAGGTCGAAGTTGCGCTTGGAGAGCCGGTTGTAGTGGCGCACGATCTCCGGCTCGGCGATCTCGGGCAGCTTCGGCGGCTCGGCGCGGCGCAGGTGGTCGGGGAGGAGACCTTGTCGTTCGGGGACGTCGAGCGCGGGTGCCACGAACGCCCGCCGGCCCGGCTTGGACTTCTCGAAGATCGTGACCGCGCGGTCGCGCTGCATCGGCGACTCGAACTGCGCACTGCGCTCGGCCTGCGGCGACGTGCCCTGGATCTCGGGGTCCGCGTGCAGGCGGTTGTCGTCGAGGGCGCTCATGCGTGCGCGGGCTCCCTCTCCGCCGCGACGGCGGCGCCGAGCACGGAGACGAGGCGATCGATGTCCTCGCGCGAGCGCTGCTCGGTGATCGCGATCAGCATCCCGTCGTCCTCGAGCGGGAAGCCCGGGTTGACGCCTTCGGCGGCGCAGCGGTCGATCACGGCGTCTACGGGCGCATCGAGCTTGACCGCGAACTCGCGCACGACCGGCTGCTCGTGCAGCAGCTCGACGCCCTCGAGCTCGGAGACGGCCGCGCGCGCGTAGGCGGTGCGCTGCAGCAGCAGCTCGCCCAGCTCGACGAGGCCGCGGCGCCCGAGCCAGCTCAGGTAGATGACGCCGGCGAGCGCGTTGAGCGCCTGCGCGGTGCAGATGTTGTGGGTCGCCTTCTCCCGGCGGATGTGCTGCTCGCGCGTCTGCAGCGTGAGGACGAACCCGCGGCGGCCGTCGACGTCGCGCGTCTCGCCGGCGATGCGGCCCGGCATGCGGCGCAGGTAGGCCTCCTGCGCGGCGAAGAACCCGAACGACGGACCGCCGTAGTCGAGCCGGTTGCCGAGCGTCTGCCCCTCCCCCACCGCGACGTCGACGCCGAACTCGCCCGGCGCCTTGAGCACGCCGAGGGTCAGCGGGTCGCACAGGACGATGATCAGCGCGCCGGCCTCGTGCGCGGCGTCGGTGAGCGCCTGCAGCTCCTCGACGGCGCCGAGGAAGTTGGGGTACTGGACGAGCACCGCGGAGACGTCGTCGCCGATCGCCGGGACCTCCGTGATGCCGTCGACGAGCGGCAGCTCCTCGACGGTCGTCCCCCAGCCGGCGCTCGTCGTCGCGAGCGTCTCGCGCGCCTGCGGATGCACGCCGGCGGAGACGAGGAAGCGCGTGCGCTTGTTGTGCAGCTTGGCCAGGTACGCGGCGGCGGCGAACGCGCTCGGGCCCTCGTAGACCGAGGCGTTGGAGACCGGCAGGCCGGTCAGCTCGGAGATCGCGGTCTGGAACTCGAACATCACCTGCAGGCCGCCCTGCGAGATCTCGGGCTGGTAGGGCGTGTAGGGCGTGAGGAACTCCGAGCGCGACAGGATCGAGTCGATCAGGCTCGGGACGTAGTGGTCGTACATCCCCGCGCCGAGGAACGAGATCTCGTCCTCGGTCGAGACGTTCCGGGCGGCGAGGTCGCGCAGGCGCGCGTAGACCTCCTGCTCGGGCTTGCCCGGCGCGAGCTCGAGCGGGCGACCGAGCCTGACGGCCTCGGGGACCGCATCGAACAGCTCATCGATCGAGCCCACGCCGATCGCCTCGAGCATCTCGCGGCGGTCGGCGTCCGTGGCGGAGGTGTATCGGCTCATCAGATGACCGACTCCGCGGCCCGCGCGGGCCCTCGGTCCCGGATCGTGGATGCCGGGCGGTGCACGGCGAAGAGGAACGGTGCCCCTGGCACGGGCCCCTTCGGCGGGTGCCCGAGGCGAAGCCGGTGACGAGCCGCTGGGCGAGGCAGGGGCGCCGCGAGACAGCATCGAGGGGTCGTGGGGGTCGTCGTGGGGGTCGTGGAGTCGGTCATCTAGGTCAAGGTGCCCTCGTAGGTGGATGCGTCCATCAGCTGATCGACCTCATCTACGTTAGAAAGCCGGATCTTGACCATCCAGCCGCCGCCGTAGGGGTCGTCGTTGATCTGCTCGGGCGCTTCGCCGAGCGCCTCGTTGATCTCGAGGATCTCGCCGGACAGCGGGGCGACGACGTCCGAGACCGCCTTGACCGACTCGACCTCGGTGTAGGGCTGGTCCTTCGCGACCTCGGTGCCGACCGCCGGCGGCTCGAAGAACACGACCTCGCCGAGCTGCTCCTGGGCGTACCAGGTGATCCCGAACGTGGCGATGTCGCCCTCGATGCGGGCCCAATCGTGCTCCGGGTGGTACTTGAGGTCCGACGGGTATGACGCCTCGGCCAAGGTGCTAGCCCTCCTTGCGATAGAGCGGCTTTGCGCGGACCTCGGCGGGCCGCGTCCTGCCGCGAACGTCGATCTCGAACGCCGTACCGGGCTCGGTCTTACCGGTCGGGAGGTACGCCATGCCGATGCCCTGGTTCAGGCACGGAGACAGCGTCCCGCTCGTCACCTCGCCGCCGCCGACGACGGGGTTGCCCTGGCGCGCGATACCGGGGCTCGTGAGGACGAACGGGACGAGCTGCTGCTCGGTGCCCCGCTCGCGCTGCTCGCTGATGACGGCGGAGCCGATGAAGCCCGTGTCCTCCTTGCAGCACCAGCCGAGCCCGGCCTCGATCGGGCCGCGATCCTCGGACAGATCGTTGCCGTAGAGGTGGAAGCAGACCTCGAGGCGCAGGGTGTCGCGGGCGCCGAGGCCGACGGGCGTGGCGCCGTTCTCGACGAGCGCGTCCCAGACCGTGGTCGCATGCTCGGGAGCGAGCAGCAGCTCGACGCCGTCCTCGCCCGTGTAGCCGGTGCCGGCGACGAGGACGTTCTTTGCGCCTGCCACCGTGAGCGTCGCGGTCCGGAACCGCTTCGGCAGCTCGCCTTCCGCGAGTTGTGCGACGAGCCCGCGCGCGTCCGGCCCCTGGACGGCGAGCATGGCGTAGTCGCCGAGGCGGTCGTGGACCTCGACGTCGAAGCCGCCGGCGTGCTGCTTGAACCACGCGAGGTCCCTCTCGTGGTTGGACGCGTTCGTGACCGTCAGGAACCGCTGCGGGCCGAGGCGGTAGGTGAAGAGGTCGTCGAGCGCGCCGCCGTCGTCCTTGCACAGCACGGAGTACTGCGCGCCGTCCGCTGCGATCTTGGAGACGTCGTTGGAGAGGATGCGCTGGAGGAACGCCTCCGCATCCGGCCCGGTCGTCTCCACCTCGCCCATGTGGCTGACGTCGAACACGCCGACCTTCGTGCGAACCGCGACATGCTCGGGGCGGATCCCTGCGTACTGCACCGGCATCTCCCAGCCGGCGAACGGGACCAGCCGCGCGCCCGCAGCCGCGTGGCGGTCGTGCAGCGGCGTGCGCTTGAGCGTTTCGGTGCCCGCGGCCATCGCGGGCGGACCCTAGCAGCGGTTATGACCCCTTCAGCGGAGTACATTCCCGCGCGATGCGAGCAGGGATGCGGGGGTTGACGGCGTTGCTGGTGGGGCTGGCCGCGGGAGTCGACGCAGATCGAGCCAACTATGCGCTGGGCGGGAGTTGCGCTGCTCCGACTGGACTGCGTGGCAGCTCGAGCCCTCGCCCGGGCGCTCATGCGCGCTGGGGCACGTTCGCCAACTTCGCGTTCACCCCCCGGCCGGGACCGACATCAGGCGCGTCGTGTTTGTGGCGCTACGGCACGGGCGTGCTCGGAGCCGACGATCCCAATACGCCCGACAACGAGTCCGGTCGCTGGGAGGTCAACGCCCAGTTCGACGGCAACTCGTTGTTCGCCGACACGTGCCACCCGGGCTCGACGGGGCGACCCGCTGCGATAGCACCCAAGACGCTGGCCGCGTCTCCATCTTTGCGGCTCGCTTCGGTTTCTCTGATCTCTCTTCACCGGTCCTCAGGGCCAAACCAAGCGGATCGCTGCTTCAAGCGGGAGCACCATTCGAGGTCGCCGCGAGCAATCGAGGCGGAGGCATCGAGCAGATTGGCGTCGCCATCGACGGGCAACTTCGCCTCCGTCGAACCGCCGACCCGAATGCCGCGCGGTGCCGTCGTCCGTTCACCGCGCTGAAGCCGTGCCCGCCCGCGAGCGACAACACGCTCGTGTTCGACACCGCCACCCTCCCCAACGGCACCCACACCGTCCGGGCCTCGGTCACCGACGCCGCCGGCAACGAGACGCGCTCCGATCCCGTGACCATGACGACGCGCAACGGGTCGCGGCCGAACGGTCGGGGCGCTACAAGGCCCACACGCTCGACCCGGCGCCCGTCTCGACGGCGACCGTGACGCTCGGTGTGCGCGCCGGACTCCGCCTCAGGCTTCGGCCACGGAGCGTCCGCAACGGCCAGAAGGTCGGCTTCCGTGGCCGGCTGCTCGGCGGACCCGGTCGCAAGGGCACGCGGGTATCGATCGACGTCATCGTCCCCGATGCCCGGCGGCGCGTGCCGATCGGCAGCGTGCGGGCCGACGCCGAGGGCCGCTTCCGCTTCGGCTACCGCTTCCGCCGCACGCTCGTGAAGGCGCGCTATCGCTTCCAGGCGCGACTCGTGGCCCAGCCCGGCTATCCCTAACGCGGTGCGACCTCGCGGAGGGTCTCGGTCGTCGTCCGCCCGTAGCTACTCGGCCAGGACGCCGGCGACGGTGGACCTGCGCTCTGTCCACGCGGCGCAGAACGCCTCGACCACGACCGGGTCGAACTGCGTGCCGGCGCAGCGGCGCAGCTCGTCGATGGCGAGCTGCGGGGGGACCGGAGGGCTGTAGGGGCGGTCGGAGGACATGGCGTCGAAGGCGTCGGCCACGGCGACGACGCGCGCGCCGAGTGGGATCGCCCGCTCGGCGAGGCGGTCGGGATAGCCCGTACCGTCCCAGCGCTCGTGGCTCGAGCGAACGAGGCGGGCGACGGCGCCGAGCGCGGGCGCGGCGGCGATGATGCGCTCGCCGATCAGCGTGTGGCGGCGGATGAACTCCCACTCGCGCGGGTCCAGCGTGCCGGGCTTGGAGAGGATGGCGTCGGGGATCGCGACCTTGCCGATGTCGTGCAGCTCGGCCGCGTGGCTGATCTGCTCGGCCTCCTCATCGCCCAGCCCGAGGCGGCGGGCGGTCGACTCGGCGAGCTCGACGACGCCCTCGAGGTGGGTGAAGAGCTCGGGGTTGCGCTCGCTCAGGGCACGCACGAGCACGGCCTTGCTCTGGCGCGTCGCGGACGTGCGCCCGGCGTTCTTCTGCGTGTACATGCGCTGATCGGCGATCCGCAGCGCCTCAGTCGCGTCCTGCGCCTCGCGCGGCAGCACGATCGCGCCGTAGGAGCAGGTGACGGTGAAGCCCTCACCGCGCTCGGTCAGCGCGGAGGCTGCGCCGGCGATGATCGGGTCGGCGACCTCGTCCCCGGGGTGGAAGAGCGCGCAGAACTCGTCGCCGCCCATCCGGAACGCGTGGCCGCGGCCCAACAGGTAGGTGGAGAGGTTGCGGCCGAGGCGGACGAGCAACGTGTCGCCCGCGGGGTGCCCGAAGGTGTCGTTGTAGTGCTTGAAGCCGTCGAGATCGAAGAGCACGAGCACGAGCGGGCGGGCGTCGTCGGCCTTGGGCAGCGTCAGCTCGAGCTCGCGGGCCAGCGCGCGGCGGTTGCCGAGCCCGGTCAGCGCGTCCGTGAGCGCCTCGTCGCGCGAGGCGCTCAGGATCGCGACGTTCTCGCGGAAGGTCAGCATCAGCCGCGCCATCACCGCGACGAGGGCGAGCGCGGAGAGGCCGACCGCCAGCGGGTTGAGGTTCGCGAGGCAGCCGTAGATCAGCATCGCCAGGCCGACGACGCCGAACCCGAGCGGTGCGGAGATGAAGCGCAGGCCGTCGGGCACCGCGGGTCGCGTGACCACGTGCGGCTGCCACGAGGCAAGGGCGACGAGCAGCAGGCCGAGCGTCCAGCAGATGTCGTACCACGCGGGCGACCGCAGCGTGCCCAGGAGCGACTCCACGAGATAGAACGAGTCAGCGAGCCAGAACGTCGCGATCCCCGCGGCCAGCAGCACCCAGGTGCGGTCGAGCCGCCAGCCGGTGGCCGACAGCGCGCCGACGGACACGCCGATCAGGACGAGGTCGGCGACGGGGTAGGCGAGCGTGGTCGCGACCTCGACCGGCTTGCCGCTGACGTTGTCGAACGCGGTCTGGAAGATGATCGCGGCGCTGACCGCGGTGACCGCGAGCGCGGCGATGGCTCCGTCGATCCAGAGCGTCGCCGAGACGTCACGGGTGCGGGCGCGCACGAGCGCGAAGACGCCGGCCATCGCGAGCACCGGGAAGAGCAGGAAGCCGACGTCGGCCGGCGAGGGGATCGGCGGCGCCTCGAGGTCGTAGAGGACGACGGTGTAGTAGAGGTTGCCGAGCGCCCACGCGAGCACGCCGATGCCGATCAGCAGCCACGCCGTCTGCTCGCGCCGCGCCTGCCAGGCGCCGCCGAGGCAGAGCACGCCCGCCAGCACCTCGATCACGTTGTGGGCGTAGTCGCCGAGGACCGGACCCAGGCTGAGGCCGGGAAGGGCGATGACCTGCAGCTCGAGGCACGCCACCCATGCGCCGAGCAGGACGAAGAGGACCATGACCGCACGGCGGAGGGGCAGTGACATACCGCCCTCTATCGGCGCGCGGACGACGGTGCCTTAGATCTGCAGCGGGCTTTCAGCGCAAGAACGGCGGGATGTCGATCTCGTCGTCGGAGATCTCGAGCGACGACCGCTGGCGATCGTCGATGCGCGGCCCGCGGTCGGGTGTCCGGCGCCCCTCGCGAGTCGTCGTGTAGCCGCCGCTGCTGCGGCGCCCGCGGTCGAAGCCGGTGGCGATGACGGTGACGCGGATCTCGTCGCCGAGCTCCTCGTCGATGACGGCGCCGAAGATGATGTTCGAGTTCGCGTCGGCGGCGGAATGGATCAGCTCGGCCGCCTCGTTGACCTCGAACAGCCCCAGGTCCTTGCCGCCGGTGATGTTGAGCAGGATCCCGGTCGCGCCCTCGACGGACTCCTCGAGCAGTGGCGAGGAGATCGCGGTCTTCGCCGCCTCCGACGCGCGGTTCTCGCCCGTGGAGGAGCCGATGCCCATCAGCGCGGAGCCCGCGTCGGCCATGATCGCCCGCACGTCGGCGAAGTCGAGGTTGATCAGGCCGGGGATCGTGATCAGGTCGGTGATGCCCTGGACGCCCTGGCGCAGGACGTTGTCGGCCTCGCGGAAGGCGTCGAGGATGCTCGTGCGGCGCTCGACGATCGAGAGCAGCTTCTCGTTCGGGATCACGATCAGCGTGTCGACCATCTCGCGCAGGCGGTCGATGCCCTCCTGGGCCTGGCGCTGGCGCTGGGAACCCTCGAACTCGAACGGGCGCGTGACCACGCCGACGGTGAGCGCTCCGATCTCGTTCTTGGCGATCTCGGCGATCACCGGCGCGGCGCCCGTGCCGGTCCCGCCGCCCTCGCCCGCGGTGACGAAGACCATGTCGGCGCCCTTCAGCGCCTCCTTGATCTCGTCGCGTGACTCGGCCGCCGCGCCCTGCCCGACCTGCGGGTTGGCGCCGGCGCCGAGGCCCTTCGTCAGACCCGAGCCGATGTTGAGCTTGATGTCCGCATCGGTCATCTGGAGCGCCTGGGCGTCCGTGTTGCACGCGATGAACTCCACCCCGGAGAGCCCAGCGTCGATCATGCGGTTGACCGCATTGGTCCCACCGCCGCCGACACCGACGACCTTTATGACTGCGAGATAGCTGCCAGCTTCCATGAAGTTCCTGTCCGGACCTCTAGTAGGAGTCGAGCGTTTCCCCTCGCTCGACGTGGTTCGGATTTTCGCACGTTACGGGCGTTTCGGCGTTTCTGTCAACACGATGGTAGGACGGCAAGCTGTCTTGCAAACCGCCTAAGTCTCTACTACGGGTTGAGAGTGGCCCCAGTCTCAGCCGGAGCTTGAGGGTCTGCTGGGACCGGATCCGTAGGCTCCTGTTCGACCGGTCCGAGGCCTCCCGCGGCGACCCGTTCGGGCACCCGCAGGTCGAGATAGGTGGCGCCTGCGGAGCTCGGATCGGCGAGCACGCGGACCGCCGCGGTCCACTTGCGGGCGGCGTCCGCGCCGGAGCCGAAGACGAGGTCCGGGCCGTTGCGCACGTCGAGGGTGAGGCCGCGCGGGCCCGACCACAGGCGCACGAGTCGGGCGCGCAGTTCGGGCGGTGCGCCGGCCGCCACGCCGAGCGCGGCGAGCGTCCGCCGGTCGGTCACGCGGTCGCCGGCGGGCGTCGAGCGCACACTCAGCGTCGGCAGGCCGCGGGCGCGCACCCCGCGCAGTACGAGCCCGTCGCTCGAGGCCGCCAACGTCGAGCCGCCGCTCTGGATCGCGACGACCGGAGCGCGCTCGCGCACGTGGACGAAGAGCTTGTGCGGAAGGTCGGTCCTGACGTCGAGGCCCTTGATCGACGGGTATTGGGAGACGGCGGAGCGCAGCGCGTCCTCACGCACGTGCAGCGTGGTCATGTCGAGCGCCGCGGTGCGCAGCGCGCTGCGGATCTGGGGCCCCTCGCTGGAGTCGGCGCCGGTGATGAAGACGTCGTCGACCGCCAAGAGCGAGGAGTCGCGCACCCACAGCCAGCCTCCGACCAGCGCGCACGCGGCGACGAGCACTCCGGCAAGGATCCGCTTCACCCTCCGGGGGTTCGACCCGGACCGGCCAGCCTCCTGCCGAGCGCGTCGATGTCGCCCGCACCGAGCGTCAGCAGCAGGTCGCCCTCCCGCAGCTCCCCGCGCAGGAAGCGCTCCGCCGAGTCGAAGTCCGGCAGCCACGCCACGCGCCGCCCGCCGGCGGCGTCGGCGGCCGCCTCGGCGACGAGCCGGCCCGAGACGCCCGGGTAGTCCTCGGCGTGCTCGCGCGCCGGATAGATCTCGGTCACCACCGGCAGGTCGGCGAGCGCGAGCGCGGCGCCGAACTCACACGCGTGGTGGCGGGTGCGGGAGTAGAGGTGCGGTTGGAAGACGGCGATCAGCCGGCGCGGCGCAAGCGTGCGCGCGGCCTCCAGCGTGGCCCGCACCTCGGTCGGGTGGTGGGCGTAGTCGTCGACCACGAGCGCGCCGCCCGGCGTCGTCCCGATTCGCTCGAAGCGCCGACCGGCGCCCGAGAAGTCGCGCAGGGCGGCGGCGGCGGCCGCGACGTCGGCGCCGATCGCGCGGCAGGCGGTCAGCGCGGCGGCGGCGTTGAGCGCGTTGTGGGCGCCCGGGACGCTCAGCGCCACCTCGACCCCGTCGAGCACGAAGCGCGAGCCGCCCGCCGTGAGCTCGGGCGCGGCGTCGAAGGGCCAGAGCCGCGAGCCGTCGTCCGCGAGCGCCAGCAGCGCCGGGCGGTTCCAGATGACCGCGTGCTCGGCGGGCGCGAGGAAGGCGCGGAACGTCGCCTCGACGTCGCGCTGCGAGGAGTAGGTCGCGTGGTGGTCAAGCTCGGCGTTGGTGAGCACCGCGACGCGGCGGTCGAGCTTGAGCAGCGAACGGTCGGACTCGTCCGCCTCGACCACCAGCCACTCGCCCGTGCCCCAGCCCGCGTTCGAGCCCGTCGAGCGCACCTCACCGCCGACCAGGTAGCCCGGGTCCGCTCCCGCGCCGCGCAGCGCGTGGACGAGCATGCTCGAGGTCGTCGTCTTGCCGTGCGTGCCGGAGACGGCGATCGTCGGGCGCAGGCGGGTGAGCTCGCCGAGCAGGTCGGCGCGGTGCAGCTCGGTCGCCGCGGCGGCGCGCTCGGGGTTCTCGGGCGGGATCGCGCTGGAGTAGACGACCTCCGCGCCCTCGGGCATATTGGCGGCGTCGTGGCCCTCGATCGGCTCGATCCCGGCCGCGCGCAGGTGCGCGGCGTAGGATGATCCGCCCGAGCGGTCCGAGCCGGTGACTTCGGCCCCGAGCTCGCGGGCGACCAGCGCGAGGCCGCTCATGCCCGCGCCGCCGATCCCCACGAAGTGCAGGCGCCGGCCTGACCATGCCAAGTCCATGGCGCGGTTCAGCCGCCGGTCCAGCGCCCGGCGCCAAGCTCCCGCGAGACGCTGCGGGCGGCCTCGGCCACGGCCGGGCCGAGCCCGCGCGCGGGGCCTCGGGGCAGGATCCGCTCGGTGTCGCCGACGACGCCGATCGCCCCCACCGCGTGGCCGGCGCTGTCGTGGATCGCGGCCGCGACGCTGGACTCGCCGAGGACCGCCTCGTCGCGCTCGCGCGCGAGGCCGCCGTCGCGGACGGCCTTGAGCTCCCGGCGCAGTGCGGTCGCGGTCAGCGTGCGGTGCGTGAGCTTCTCGAGCGGCTCCGCCATCAGGTCGTCGAGCACCGCCGGCTCCGCGTAGGCGAGCATCGCCTTGCCGAGCGCCGACGCGTGCGCGGGCAGCTGCGCGCCGACCTCGAGCACCTGGAAGACGGCGTCGGGCCGGAACACATGGTGGACGACGACGACGGCCGCGCCGTGCAGGACGCCGACGCGCACCGCGGCCTGCGTGGTCGCCGCGAGGCGCTCCGCGTGCACGAGCGAGCGCGCCCGCAGCTCGTTGTGGTCGAGGTAGGAGTTGCCCAGATGCAGCAGGCCCGCCCCGAGCTGATACTTGTCCGAGTCGCGGTCCTGCTCGACGAAGCCGTGCGCTTGCAGGGTCTGCAGCAGGCCGTGGACGGTCGGGCGCGTCATGCCGAGCTGGTCGGCGAGCTGCGAGACGCCGAGGCGCCGCGGCCCGGAGGCGAGCGCCTTGAGGATCCGCGCCGCGCGATCGACGGACTGGATCGTGCCTCGCCGGCGACGGGCGGTTAGATCATTTGCATTCGGCATTGTCGAATCGGCTTCGATACTTTAGAATAGCCAGGTGGTCGGAATCGTCATCGTCTCCCATAGCGCAGACATCGCCGCCGGCACCGTCGCGCTCGCCTTGCAGATGGCCGGCGAAGAGGTTCGCATCGAGGCCGCCGGCGGTGCGCCGGATGGCGGCCTCGGCACCGACGGCACGCGCGTGGAGGCGGCCATCGCGGCCGCCGAGCAGGGCGACGGGGTCATCATCCTCGGCGACCTCGGCAGCGCGATCCTGACCGCCCGCCACGTGCTCGAAGACCGCGCTTCCAACGGCTCCGTGCGGCTCGTCGACGCCCCGCTGGTCGAGGGCGCGGTCGCGGCCGCGGTCGTCTCGTCGGCCGGGCGGCCGCTGGACGAGGTCGCGTCCGCCGCGGAGGAGGCCCGTGCCATCCCCAAGCTCTGAGCGGCTCGTCTCGCTCCCCGACGGCGTCGATCTCCACGCTCGGCCGGCCGCGCAGTTCGTGCGCACGGCGATGACCTTCGAGGCGAGCATCGCGGTCGCTGCCGGCGACCGCGAGGCAAACGCCAAGAGCCTGCTCGCGGTGCTCTCGCTCGGCGCCAAGGGCGGCAGCGCGCTACGCCTCCGGGCCGACGGCGAGGACGCGCCCGTTGCGCTCGACGCGCTCGCCGGCTGCGTCGCGACCCTCCAGTAGAAGCTCCTCCCCCAGCGCCGCAGCGTCCGCCGCGGAGGTCGCGCGCAGCGCCGCGGCGGCGGCGCCAGCCGCCTCGTCGCGGCGCAGCGAGCGGATCCAACCGCGCACCGCGCCGACGCGCGCCGCGCCCACGCTCAACTCGTCGGCGCCGATGCCCACGAGCAGCGGCACCGAGGCCGGCTCCGACGCGGCCTCGCCACAGACCTCGAGGAGCACGCGCGCGCCGGCGGCCGCGCGTGCCGTCGCCGCCATGACGGCCAGCACGCGGGGGTCGTGCGCCGCGGCCGCGCCGCCGCCGCCGAAGCGGTCGCTACCGAGGACGGCGTGCGCGAGGTCGTTCGTGCCGATGCTGAGGAAGTCCGCTTCGGCGGCGATCTGAGCCGCGGCGGCGACCGCCGCCGGCGTCTCGATCATCGCTCCGAGCGCCGGGGCGAGCGCGCCCGGCACCGCCGCGAGCGCCCGCGCGACCGCGGCCTGGACCGCGCGGACCTGCTCGGCCGACTCGACCATCGGCAGCAGGATCCGCAGGTCACAGTCGCGCCCGAGGTCGAGCGTCGCGCGCAGCTGGGCGTCGAGCGCGTCGGGGTGGGCGAGCAGCAGCTCGAGCCCGCGCTCGCGCGTGCCGGCGAGGAACGGCGGCGTCTTGTCAGCGCCGAAGTCGAACATCCGCACGGTCGCGGTGCGCCCGCCGAGGGCGCTCAGCACCGGCGCCATCGCGGCGCGGTGGTCGGCCTCCTGCGGCCATTGCGCGGCGCTCAGGAAGGCGAGCTCGGTGCGCATCAGGCCGACGCCCTCGGCCCCGGCGGCGAGGCCGGCGTCGAGCTCGGCGCGCGTCGCGGCGTTGACGAGCACGCGCACGCGATGACCGTCGCGGGTCACCGCGGGGAGGTCGCGGTCGAGCAGCGCCTGCTCGTGCTCGGCGCGCCGCCCGCGCTGCGCGGCGGCGGCGGTCTCGACCAGCGCGGCGGCGGGATCGAGGACGGTCACGCCCGATCCGCCGTCGACGACGACCGGCACGTTCGCGGGCGCGGTCAGGAGCTCGGGCCCGAGCCCGACCGCCATCGGGAGCCCGAGCCCGCGTGCGACGACCGCCGCGTGGGCGGTCGGACCGCCCGCGGCGAGCGCGATCGCCACGACGTCGGAGCCGAGCTCGGCGACGTCCGCCGGCCCGAGCTCGTCCGCCACGAGCACGGTGTCGACGCCGGGCGCCGGCTTGTCGCCGGCAGCGGCAGGCTCGGCCAGGCGGATCGCGCGGCGGCCCAGCGAGCGGACGTCGTCGGCGCGCGCGGCGAGCATCGGGTCGCCGAGCGTCGCGATCGCGTCGGCGTGGCGTGCGCAGGCAGCCTCGAGCCCAGCGGCGGCCGGGAGGCCGTCGAGCAGGCCGTGCTCGACGTCGGCGATCAGGCCCGGATCCTCGGCCATCAGCACACCGGTGCGGACGATCTCGGCCTCGTCGCCACGACCGCCGGCGTCGAGCCGGGTGGCGAGCGCCTCGAGCTCGGCACCGGCCGCGGAGAGCGCCGCGCGCGCGCGCTGCACCTCGAGCGGCCGCCGCGGCTCCGGGACGCGCTCGCGCGACTCGACGCGGGCGTGAGCGAGGCGGGCGCGACCGACCGCCAGGCCCGGCGCCGCCGGGAGCCCCTCCAGGATCCGCTCGGCCATCAGCCCGTAGTGACGAGGGCGCTGCCGAGCGCCCGGACGATCAGGGCGGTCGACGTCGCGCCCGGATCCTGGTGCCCGACCGAGCGCTCGCCGAGATAGGAGGCGCGGCCCTTGCGCGCCTGCATCGGCGTGGTGGCGCGCGCGCCCTCCTGCGCCGCGTCGGCCGCCGCGGCCAGCGCGGCGTCGAGCGGGTCGCCGGCGTCGAGCCGTTCGCGGAGCGCGGTCAGCGCCGGGCCGAGCGCGTCGACCATCGTCTTGTCGCCCGGCTCGGCCGCCCCGAGGTCCTGGACCGCGGCCAGCGCCGCGGTCAGCACCTCGACGAGCCCGGCGCCGTCGAGCTCGGGCCGGTCGCCGAGCGCGCGCCCGCCGTGACGGAGCGCGGAGCCCCACAGGGGCCCGCTCGCTCCGCCCACGGTCGAGACGAGCGTCTTGCCGGCCAGGATCAGGCGCTTGCCAGGGGGCGCGTCGGGATCCCCGTCGGCCAGGGCCGCGAGCACCCCGCGCATCCCGCGCGTCATGTTGGTGCCGTGGTCGCCGTCGCCGATCGCCGAGTCCAGCTGCGTCAGGTGGTCGGCCTCCGCCTCGATGGCGGCGGCCGCCTGGTTCATCCAGTCATTGACGGACAGCATGTGATCCACGGCGATCGACGTTTCCATCCGCCTACGCCCCCCAGCGGAGCGCGGCGGTGTGGACGGGAGCATCCCACAGCGAGAGCAGGTCATCGTCCAGCTCGAGCAGCGTGAGCGAGGCGCCGGCCATCTCCAGCGACGTGATGAAGGGCCCGACCAGCCGCCGTACCGGCTCCAGCCCGTGGGCGCGCAGCCCCCGCTCGACCTCCCCGTAGAGCAGATAGAGCTCGAGCAGCGGCGTGCCACCCAGCCCGTTGACGAACGCCAGCACCTTCGCGCCGGACGCCGGGGAGAGGTCGCTGACGACCGCCTCAACCATCAGGTCGGCGATCTCGTGCGCCGTGCCGATCGGCTCGCGGCGCCGCCCGGGCTCGCCGTGGATGCCGACGCCGACCTCCATCTCCCCGACCGGGAGGTCGAAGATCGGCTTGCCTGCGGAGGGCGGCGTGCACGACGACAGCGCGATGCCGAACGAGCGCGCACGCTCGTTGACCCGGCGCGCGATCGCCGCGACCGCGGCGACGTCGTCGCCGCGCTCGGCCGCCGCGCCCGCGATCTTCTCCGCGAGCACGGTCGCCCCGACGCCGCGGCGCCCGGCGGTGTAGAGCGAGTCCTGCACGGCGACGTCGTCGTCGATCAGCACGGACTCGACGGCGATCCCCTCGTCGGCGGCGTCCTCGGCCGCCAGCTTGAAGTTCATGACGTCGCCCGTGTAGTTCTTGACGAGGTGCACGACGCCCGCGCCGCCGTCGACGGCCTTCGTGGCCGCGAGCATCTGGTCGGGCACCGGCGAGGTGAAGATCTCGCCCGGACACGCGGCATCGAGCATGCCGAGCCCGACGAAGCCGCCGTGCAGCGGCTCGTGCCCTGCGCCGCCGCCCGACACGAGGGCGACCTTGCCCTTTCGCGGCGCGTCGGCGCGCACGACGATCTGCGCGCCGGCGTCGTAGCGCAGGATGTCGCCGTGCGCGGCGGCGAGGCCGGCGAGCGCCTCCTTGCCGGCCTGCTCGGGATCGTTGAGTAGCTTCCTCATGGTCTGAATGGCGGTGGCCATACGGGATCCTCTCCTATTTGCCGGCCGCGGCGCCGCGCGGGGCACCGGGATCGGGGGATGTGACGGCGGCCTTGATCGGCGCCTCGATGCGCCGCGGCGTGGCGAGCGCGTCATAGACGACGACGGCCAGCCCCGAGCCGACGAGCCCCGGCAGGATGTAGACGGGGACGAGCTGACCCCAGTGGGTCGCGCCGCCGCCGATGGCCGAGACGAGCTCGGGGCCGAAGGCGCGGGCGGGGTTGAGTGAGGCGCCGGTGACAGGCCCGACGACCATGATGATCGCGACCACGACGCCGCCGATCACGAGCCCTGCGAACTCGGCGGGCGAGCGCGCGTCGACGATCCCGATGACCGCCAGCATCAGCATGAAGGTGCCGATGCCCTCGGCGAAGATGGCCGAGGCCCAGGTGGTCGTGTCCTCGTTGAAGGACGTCTGCCCCATCCCGAGGTCGATGCCGCTCTTGGCGAACAGCGCCCAGATGCCGAACGCGCCGAGCACGGCGCCGAGCGTCTGCGCCGCCCAGTACGTCGGTAGCTCGCGCCACGGGAAGCGCTTCGTGGCCGCCAGCGCGAACGTGATGGCCGGGTTGATGTGGCAGCCCGACACCTTGCCGAGCGCATAGACGAGTGCGGTGATGATGAAGCCGAACGCGAACGAGATGCCGAGCAGGTCCGAGCCTGCGATGGCCGGCGTGCTGTCGCCCGCGAGCACCAGCGTCGCGACGACCGAGCCGGGTCCGACGAGCACCAGCAGGGCGGTGCCAAGGGTCTCGGCCAGCGCACGCTGACCGAGAGAGTAGGTCTCCACTCTTCCTCCTCTGGAAGCACTGGGGTCGATTGCAATTCGACAATGTCGAATTCAGTTTGCAACGTACTCCCCTCCTTGGAGCAAGTCAAGCGATTCCGGTGAGCGGTGCCGGGAGCGGCGGCTAGCGGTGCTCGCGGGCGGCCGCGAGCACCTCGTGCGCCACGACCCGGGCGGCGTCCGGGCGGGCGAGCGCGCGTGATGCCGCCGCCATCGCATGCAGGCGATCGGGGTCGGCGAGCAGCCCGTCGACCTCCGCGCGCAGCCGCTGCGGGGTCAGCTCGTCGTCGCGCACGATGGTGGCGGCGCCGGCCTCCGCCATCCAGCGCGCGTTGGCGGTCTGGTGGTCGGCGGAGGCGTGCGGATACGGGATGAGCACGGCCGGCAGCCCGTACTGGGCGAGCTCGAACACCGAGCCGCCCGCCCGCGCGACGGCGAGGTCGGCGGCGGCGAGCGCCGACCCGAACGGCTCGACGTACTCGCGCAACACGTAGTGCGGGCCCGGGGCGCGCAGCGCGGCGAAGTCGCGCGCGCCGGGCACGTGCAGCACGTGGTATGGGGCAGTGGCGAACGCCTCGACGGCGGCGAGGTTGATCGAGCGCGCGCCCAGCGACCCGCCGAAGATCAGCACGCACGTCGCCTCCGGCGGGATCCCGAACGCCGCCCGCGCGCCCTCGCGGTCGTCGATCGTCGGCGGCACCGGGCGGCCCGTGACGAGGTAACGCTCGCCCTCGCGCCCCGCGATCGGGAAGGCAAGGCAGACGCGGCGGGCGCGCGGGGCGAGCAGGCGGTTGGTCAGCCCGAGGTGCGAGTCGGCCTCGGTCAGCACCACGGGGAGCTTGCGGGTGAGCGCGGCGAGGCCGACCGGCCCGGCGACGTAGCCACCGCCGCCGAGCACGGCGGCGGCGTCGTGGCGGGCGAGGATGCGCCGCGCGGCGCCGACCGCGCCGGCCGCGCGCACGACCGCGCGGGCGGCCTTGAGCGGATTCGAGCGCGAGATGCCCTCGACGCGCAGCGGCTCGAGCTCGTAGCCCGCGGCCGGCACGAGCTGCGCCTCGGCGCGCTCGCCGCCGGCGAAGACGACCCGCGCGCCCTCAGCCTGCAGCGCGGCGGCGATGGCCAGCGCCGGAACGACGTGGCCCGCTGTCCCGCCGGCGGCGATCACGATCGTCGGCGGCGCGCCCGCGCTCGTCGCCGTCACGCGACGGCCTCACGGCGCGCAGCGGCACCGTGCCGCCCTGGGCGACATTGAGCAGCAGTCCCATCGCACACAGCAGCACGATCAGCGACGTCGAGCCCGAGGAGATGAACGGCAGCGGGACGCCGGTGAGGGGCGCGAGGCCGAGGACGGTGTAGATGTTGAGCAGCGCTTGGCACAGGATCAGGCTCGTGAGACCGGCGGCGAGCAGCTTGGCGTAGGCGCCCTTGGCAGCCCTCGCGGTCCGCAGCCCCGCGTACCCGATCATGCCGTAGAGCGACAGCAGGACGCAGATCCCGGCCACGCCGAGCTCCTCGCCGATGACGGCGAGGATGAAGTCCGTGTGGGCCTCGGGCAGGTAGAAGATCTTCTGCACGGACTGCCCCGGCCCGAGCCCGAAGAAGCCGCCCGAGCCGAGCGCGATCTGGCCCTGCACGGACTGAAAGCCGCTGCCGCCCGCGTCCGCCCACGGGTTCAGGAACGCGGTCAGCCGCGCGCGCCGGTAGGGCTCGAGGATCGCGAAGACGAGCACGAGGAAGACGCCGATGCCCGCGATCAGCCCGAGCTGGCGCAGCGGCAGCCCCGCCGCGACGAGCATCGCGGCGAGCGTGAAGCAGATGACGAGCGCGGTGCCGAGGTCGGGCTGCACCGCGACCAGCAGGACGGCGGCGGCCCCCACCCCCAGGATCGGCCCGGCGGCGGTGCGCAGGCTGAGGGCGATCTTCGGCCGCGCGGAGATCACCGCCGCGGCGTGCAGGACGAGCGCTAGCTTCATGATCTCCGCCGGCTGGAACTGCAGCGGGCCCGCTCCCAGCCAGCGGCGGGCGCCGTTGATCTTCACGCCGAAGCCCGGCACCAGGACGAGCAGGAGCAGGACGAACCCGATCAGCAGCAGGTAGGGCGTGTAGCGCCGCACCGAGGCGAGGCCCTGGCGCGCGATCAGCTGCATCAGCACGAGCCCGACGGCGCCGTAGATGAGGTACTTGACGAGGTAGGCGGTGCCGTCGCCGTCGCCCTGCAGCAGCGTCCGCGCGCTCGAGGCCGAGTAGACCATCACCGCACCGCCCGCGAGCAGGCAGAGCGTTGCGGTGAGCAGCAGCCGGTGCTCGAGCGGCTGCTGCTGCTTGCGCCTGGGCATTAGGCGTGTCTTCGACGCCCCTCCCCGGCACCCTCCACGAGCGTGCGGAAATGCTCGCCACGCGCCTCGTAGTCGGCGTACTGGTCGAACGACGCGCTCGCCGGCGAGAGCAGAACGACCTCGCCGGGCCGGGCCGCCGCGCGCGCCGCGGCCAGCGCGCGCTCGAGGTCGCCGCTCGCGTGGAGCGGCACGCCGGTCGACGCGAGCGCCGCCGCCAGCTCGGGCGCCGTCTCGCCGATCAGGTAGGCCGCGCGGGCGCGCTCGGCCACCGGCGCGGCGAGCGGCGCGTAGTCCCCGCCCTTGCCGCGCCCGCCCAGGATCACGTGCACGCCGCCGGCGAAGGACTCGAGCCCGGCGACCGCCGAGGCGACGTTCGTGGCTTTCGAGTCGTTGACGTAGAGCACTCCGTCGAGCGTCGCGATCTCCTCGAGCCGGTGTGCGACGCCGGCGAAGCTCGCGAGCCCTTCGCGGACCGCCGCGGGCGCCATCCCGCGGGCGAGTGTGACCGCTGCCGCCGCCATCGCGTTGAGGCGGTTGTGCGCACCGCGCAGCCGGACCTCCTCGACGCCCATGAGGCGCTCGCCCTCCCACCACAGCGCGCCGTCGCGCGCGGCGAGCCGGGCCTGCGCGCCGCTGCCGAACCAGACGCGCTCGGCGTCGCCGGGCAACCCGTCCGCGGCGAGCTCCTCGGGCGCGACGGCCACGGTGCCGGCGGGCTGGCGTGCGAAGACCTCGAGCTTGGCGGCGCGGTAGGCGTCGAACGTGCCGTGGCGGTCGAGATGGTCCTCGGCGAGGTTGAGCAGGACCCCCGCGTCGGGCGCGAAGCGCTCGGTGTCCTCGAGCTGGAAGGACGACGCCTCGCACACGATCGTGGTCGTGCCGGGAAGCCCGCCGTCGGCGAGCGTGGACAGCGCGGTCCCGACGTTGCCGACGACCTCGGCGCCGAGGCCGGCGGCGCGGTGCAGGTGCCCGATCAGCTCGACCGTGGTGGTCTTGCCGTTGGAGCCGGTCACGGCGATCAAGTCGTTGGGCACGAGCCGCCAGCCGACCTCGAGCTCGCCGACCACGCCGATCCCGGCCTCGCGCGCCGCGACGACGACCAGCGCCTGCGCCGGCACGCCGGGGCTCTTGATCACGCTGCCGGCCGCCGCGAGCAGCTCGACCCCTGACGTCCCGGCGTGGACCGCGACGCCCGCCGCCTCGAGCTCGGCGCGGCGCTCGGGCGACACCGGCCCGGCGTCACAGCCGACGACCGCCGCGCCCCGGCCGCGCAGCGCGAGCGCCATCGCGATACCGGAGCGAGCGAGCCCCACGACCAGGTACGGAGCGGGTGGGAGCGGTGGTCGCGGGAGCACGCGGCCATTGTGTCGGAGCGAGAGGTCGTTCCAGATCAGGCGGCCACAGACGGCGCGGCCTTCTTGGCCGCGGCCTTGCGCCGCGACGGCCGAGCAGGCGCGGCGTCGGGCTCCACGGCCGGCGCCGGGCGCAGGCGTGCCTCCGGATCGGCGCGGCCACCTGTGAACTCGAGGCCCTCGGACTCGAGGCGGCGGCGCACCTCCCCCGGGTCTCCGAGCGCGGTCCCTCCCACCGTGCCGTCGCCTTTGAGCACGCGGTGCGCCCCCGGCGTCGCCGAGCGGACGAAGCGCTGGTTGAGCGCACGGGCATGCTGGTCGGTGCCGCCCGCGGCGTGAGCCGCGTCTCCGTAGCTCATCCAGCGGCCGGGCGGAATGGCAGCGACGATCGCGTCGAGACGCTCGGGGTCCATGAGGTTCTCCTCCAGTCGGTTTCACGGCCGCCGACGCTATGGCGTGGAGGACTGGAAATGGCCCTGTGCGGGTGTTTTATGACGAAGTTGGAGCGGCGCTGTGGCGAAGGTGGCGGGTGCGACACCGTTTGCGGCGGGGCCGGCGAACGTCAACGGCGGGAGGTGGTCCGGAGGAGCCGGCATTTCGTTCGATTCGAGCCCGGATCTGGGCGGCGTCGAACGAAATGCCGGTTGGCGGATGCGGTCTCGCTCCCTCGCTTCCCTACCCAGCGGTGTTGACGTTCAGCCCGTCAGCGACTGCTGGTACAGCGTGAAGCCGATCGCGCTGCAGACCGAGGCCACGATCCAGAAGCGCAGGATGATCTTCGTCTCCGACCACGCGCGCAGCTCGAAGTGGTGGTGGATCGGCGCCATCAGGAACACCCGCTTGCGGAAGGCCTGGAACGACGCGACCTGGATCAGGACGGACAGCGCCTCGATCACGAAGATGCCGCCGAGGATCACGAGCAGCACCTCGGTCTTGGTCATCACCGCCAACCCCGCGATCGCGCCCCCCAGGCCCAGCGAGCCGGTGTCGCCCATGAAGATCGA
>JBBQLH010000072.1:0-21205 GCA_038327685.1 Solirubrobacterales bacterium | reverse complement strand
GCCGAGCTCGGGGCCTGGCGCGGCCTGGTCCGTGTCCACGCCGCCCTCGTGCGCGAGCTCGACGCCGAGCTCGACGCGCGCCACGGGCTGCCGCTGTCCTCCTACGAGGTGCTGCGCTGCCTCAGCCGCGCGCCCGGCGGGAGATTGCGAATGGCGGAGCTGGCCGAGCACGTGCTGCTCAGCCGCTCCGGCATGACGCGCCTGATCGACCGCCTCGAGCGCGAGGGCATGGTGTCGCGCTCGACCTGCGACAAGGACGGTCGCGGGTGCTACGCGGGGCTGACGGACCTCGGGCGGGAGACCGTCGAGCAGGCACGCACGACGCACATCGCTGTGGTCCGCGCCGGCTTCCTGCGGCACTTCTCCGAAGCCGAGATGCGCGAGATGGCGACGATGTTCGAGCGCGTCCTGCCCCGCCCCGTCTAGCCCTGCCCGGCTTCGAGATCCATCACCGCGACCCGGGGTCGCGCGCCCGCTCCGGCACGCTGCGGCTCGCCCACGGTGAGGTCCGCACGCCCGCCTTCGTCCCGCTCGCGACCAAGGCCGTGATCAAGACGCTCGAGGTCGAGGAGGCCGCCGGCCTCGGTTACGACATGGTGCTCGGCAACACGTTCCATCTCTTCCTCTCGCCCGGGCACGAGCTGATCCGGCGGATGGGCGGCCTGCACCGCTTCATGCGCTGGGACCGGCCGGTGATCACCGACTCGGGCGGCTTCCAGGTCTTCTCGATGGGCCACGGGACGGTCGCCGACGAGATCAAGGGCCGGCAGGCCCACGGCGACCGCACCGGCTCGATCCTCGAGATCGCCGAGCGGGGCGTCCGCTTCCGCTCCTACCTCGACGGCTCGGAGCGCTTCATGGCGCCCGAGACCTCGATGGAGGTCCAGGCCGCGCTCGGCTCGGACATCGCGCTCGTGTTCGACGAGTGCACGCCGTTCAACGTCACCCGCGAGTACACGGCGCGGTCGACGGAGCGCACCCACCGCTGGCTCGACCGCTGCCTGGCCTGGCACGCCGAGCACGGGCCGCCCGAGCAGGTCGTCTACGGCATCGTGCAGGGCGGCGTGGACGAGGACCTGCGGCGCTCCTCCGCCCAGGCGGTCGCCGCCCGCCACTGCGGCGGGATCGCGATCGGCGGCTCGCTCGGCGAGGACAAGCCGCAGATGTACGAGGTCGTCGACTGGGCGGTCGGCGAGCTGCCGGAGGAGCGCCCGCGCCATCTGCTCGGGATCGGCGAGATCGACGACCTGCTGCGCGGGGTCGAGCTCGGGATCGACACCTTCGACTGCGCCATGCCGACGCGCATCGGCCGCCACGGGATGGCGGTCGTGCCCGACCCGGGCCTGCGCTGGCGCGTCGACCTCGCCAAGGGCCGCCACCGCGAGGCCGACGAGCCGATCCTCGAGGGCTGCCCGTGCCCGGCGTGCGCGCGCGGCTACTCGCGCGCCTACCTGCACTACCTGCTCAAGGCGCACGAGACGACGGTGGCGCGCCTGCTCACGATCCACAACCTCGCCTACCTGCAGCTGTTGATGGCGGCGTTGCGCGACGCGCTGGCCGCGGGACGGCTCGGTGAGGCGGTCGCGGCGGCGCGGGGTGGGGCGGCTCCGTGGGAGCTGGGGGTGGGCACGGGGCGAACGTCAACTGCGCAGTGAGGAGAGGGTGCGCGCTGCCGCGGCGGTCAGCTCGGAGGGTGTGCGATGTTGAGTCGCATAGTGAGACCCAACACCGCACACCCCCGCCACTCACACCCGAATCCACCCCTCACCAGCCGCCGTTGACGTTCGCCGGCTCGCCGCGGACGCCCACAGCCGCGCCTACTTCGTGTTGTCGTCGATCAGGCCCTTGATCTCGTCGACCGCGTTCTGCACGTCGCCACGGACGTTCTCGCGCAGCTGCACGGCGCGGTTCCCGGTGTCCTGCACGAGCTGGTAGGTCACGACGCCGATCACGATGACCCCGAGCAGCAGGATGAGTCCGAACAACGCGCGGAACGGGCTGCGCTTCTTGCCAGCGCGCTGACGCCGCTGGGGCGCGGGAGCCGCGGCGCGCGCGGGCGCGCGCCGGCGGGGCTCGTCGAGCGGCTCGAGCGGGCGGCGCGTGCGCTGCGCCGGGCGGCTCGACTCCGCGCGGGTCGCTGCCGTCATGTCACCGATCATCCGCGTCGCCGACGTGGGGTCGAGCGCGGCGGTGGCGTCGGTCGGATCGGGCGCGACTCCGCGGAGGCCGTCTTCGAGCGCGTCGCTCATCTCCAGCGCGCCCTCGTAGCGCCCCTCGGGCAACGGGTGCAATGCGCGCATGACGGCCTCGCCCAGCGCGCGCGGGACGTTCGGGTCGACGTCGCTCGGCGACAGCGGCGGGCTCGCCTCCTGCATACGGGCGAGGTCGGTCAGTGAGGCGGCCTCGTAGGGCAGGCGGCCCGTGAGCAGCTGGTAGGAGACGACCCCGAGCGCGTAGAGGTCGGCGGGCGGCCCGGCCTTCTCGCCGCGCGCCTGCTCGGGCGAGAGGTAGGCGGCGGTCCCGAGGACGGAGCCGGCCTTCGTGATCTCGGAGTCCTCCGCCGCCTTCGCGATCCCGAAGTCAGCGAGCTTCACAACGCCCTCGTGGCTGCGCAGCAGGTTGCCGGGCTTGACGTCGCGGTGCACGACGCCGTTGCGGTGGGCGTAGTCGAGGCCGCGACAGGCCTGCGTGAGGATCCCGACCGCCTCGTGGGGCGGCAGCGCGCCCTGGTCGCGCAGGATCTCGGCGCAGGAGTGCCCGTCGACGTGCTCCATGACGATGAAGTTGCGCCCCGTCTCGTCGTCGAGCCCGAAGTCGAAGACCTGCACGACGTTGGGGTGCACGAGCCGCGCGGCGGCGAGCGCCTCGCGCCGGAAGCGCGAGACGAAGCTCGCGTCCTCCGCCAGGTGCTCGGCGAGCAGCTTGACCGCGACGTAGCGCTCCAGGCGCGTGTCGAACGCGAGCTGGACGGTCGACATACCGCCCACGCCGAGGCGGCGCTCGAGCCGGTAGCGGTCAGCGAAGAGCTCGTCAGCCATTGCCTTCATCCCCGGGATTGACACCGCCGGAGTCCGGCGGTTGCACGGTCGGCACCTCCACCGTCGGCGTGGGGGTCGCCGACGGGGTCTCCGTCGGGGTCTCCGTCGGGGTCGCGGTCGGCGTCTTCGTCGGCGTCTCGGTGGGCGTCTTCGTGGGCGTCTCGGTCGGCGTCTCGGTCGGCGTCGGCGTCGGCGTGCTCGAGGGCTTGCAGTCGTTCTGGATCCGGCTCGCGATCTGGTCGATCCACTGGTTGAGGTTGTCCCTGAGCTTGCGATCGACGGTTCGCGGCAGCTCCGAGACCTGGTTGCGGGCCTGGCCCAGGCCGCTCTCGGCGGACGAGCACTGCTTGTCGTTCACGCGCTGCGCGACCCGGTCGACGGTGTCCTTGAGCCGCTGCGCCCGGTCCGCCGGGATCAGCTGCGGGTTCGAGCTGCCGCAGGCGGTCAGGAGCACGGCGGCGGCGAGCGCCAGCCCGAGGAGAAGCAGTCGAGGCATGGGGTTATTGACCGTACTGAAGGCGCTCGGCGAGCGAGTCGGGAAGATTGGCCGCCCGGATCGCGGCCTGAGCCCCCGCGATGTCGTACTCCGCGCGGCGCCAGCGCGCCGTCCAGGCCTCCGTGTCGAGCATCAGCCAGGCCGCGCGTGGGTCGCCGTCGCGCGGCTGGCCGGTGCTGCCCGGGTTGATCAGCCACTCCCCGGTGGAGATGTCGAGCTCGTCGCCCTCGCGGCGCGTCGAGCCGGTGGCCGACTCGCCTTCGATGCGGTGGAAGGAGAGCGCCACGTGCGAATGACCGATGAACGAGACGCGGTAGTCGGTCGTGTCGAGGCACAGCTCGGCGGTCAGGCCGGAGAGCACGTACTCCCAGATCGGGTCGCGCGGGGAGGCGTGGTAGAGGCCGACGCCCTCGGCGCCGCCCTCCGGCGACAGCGAGAGCAGGAACTCGCGCGTCGTGGGCTGGATCGTCTCCTTCGTCCACTGCGCCGCCAGCGCGGCGCCGCGCGAGAAGTCCTCGAGCGAGAGCACGTCGACGACGGCCAGGTCGTGGTTGCCGGCCAGGCAGATCGCGCAGTGCTCCATCGCGAGCGCGACCGACGCGTCGGGATCGCCGCCGTAGCCGACGAGGTCGCCGAGGCACCACAGCTCGTCCGCCTCGGCCACGGCGGCCGCGATGACCGCCTCGAACGCGTGCTTGTTGCCGTGGATGTCCGAGGCGATGGCGATGCGCATGCGTACAGTCTTTTCGGTGAGGAGGACGGTTGGCCTGCCGATCGCATTGGTCGCCGCAGTCGTGGTGGCAGAGGGGGCCGTGCTCCTCCTCCGACCGCGCGATCTCGGGCCCGTGCCGCTTCCTGTGGAGGCGCGAGCCTATTTCAGTCCCGCCTACCTTGGAAAGGCCGAGGCGTTCCGGACCGGGCAGCTGTGGCTGTACGGCGCCCAGCTCGTGATCGAGGCCGGGGTGCTGATCCTGCTCGTGCGCCGCCCGCCCGCGCGGCTGCGGCGCGCCGGGCGGCGCCGGCCGGTGCTGGCCGCCGCCGCCACGGCCGCCGCACTCTCGGTCGCGGTCGGCCTCGCGCCGCTGCCGGTCAGCGCGATCGCACAGCAGCGCGCGCGGCACGTCGGCCTCGTCACCCAGAGCTGGTGGGGGTGGGCCGGCGACGTGGCCAAGTCCCAGGCGATCGGCGCGGTCTTCGCGGCGGCGGGCGGCGGGCTGCTGATCTTCGGCATGCGCCGCTTCGGCCGGCGCTGGTGGATCCCGGGCGCGGCCGTGGTGGTGGTGTTCGGGGTGGTCATCACCTACGCGTCGCCCGTCGTCCTCGATCCCCTCTTCAACACCTTCAAGCGGCTGCCCGCCGGCCAGACCCGCACCGACGTCCTCGCGCTCGCGCAGCGCGCCGGGGTCGACGTCGGCCAGGTCTACGAGGTCGACGCCTCGCGCCGCACGAGCGCCGCCAACGCCTACGTGAACGGGCTCGGCCACACCAAGCGCGTCGTGCTCTACGACAACCTGACGGCGGACTTCACCCCGGCCGAGGTGCGGTTCGTCGTCGCCCACGAGCTCGGCCACGTGCGTCACCGCGACGTGCCGCGCGGGCTCCTCTACCTGCTGATCGTGGCGCCGTTCGGCATGTTCGCCGTCGCGCGCCTGGGCGAGCGGCTCGCCCCGCGCGACGCGGGCGGCATGCCGCTGGCGCTGCCCGCCGTGCTGCTCGCGGCGGCGATCGTCTCCACGACGATCACCGTGGCGTCCAACCAGCTCTCACGCGCCGTCGAGCGCAGCGCGGACGCGTTCGCGCTCGAGCTCACCAAGGAGCCGCAGACCCAGATCGCCTTCCAGCGCCGGATCGCGATCAAGAACGTCTCGGATCCCGATCCGCCGGGCTGGGTCACGTTCCTGCTCGGCACCCACCCGCCGACGATCGAGCGGATCGGTCAGGCCGCCAGGGCGGCCAGGGCGTCGTCGCGCGACGGATAGACGCGGAAGCGCCCGGTCAGGTTGGTGATCTCGAGCAGCCGTCGCACCGGCCCGTCGAGCGCCACGACGAGTATCTGCTTGCCCACCGCCTCGGCCTCGGTGGAGGCGTGCATGATCGCGCCGAGCGCAGTCGAGTCGATGAAGTCCACCGCGGTGAGGTCGAGCACCACGCAGGGCTCGGCGCCTGCCGTCGCGATCGACAGCACGGTGGCCAGTCGCGGCGCGGCGGCAAGGTCGAGCTCGCCCGAGGCGGTCACGAGCAGCGCCCCCTCGACGGGGTCGTGCTCGACGTTGTAGCCCAGGTCCTCAGGCTCCGTCGCTTCCATGTCTCTCCTCGCCGATCTCGGGCAGGCTCTTGATGCCTTCCTTGGTACGCCATTTGCCGTAGTTGTCCTCGAGGGCGTCGATCAGCTCCCGCATGAGCCGCGGGGACAAGTTGACGCGCGTCACGACGACACCGGGGACCTCGGCGTCCTCGACCTCGTGGTCCACCCGGGCGAAGGTGATGCTGAACTCGTAGTCCGAGTGCGAGACGTTCGCGAAGTTCGCGTAGTGCCCGGCCAGGATCTCCGGGGTGGTCTGCAGGTTGATATGGCGCTCGCGGTCGCTCTCGGCCATCCGGTCGTAGTATCGCCTAAGTGCGGTACATCGTGCTCGCGGTCGGGCGGCTGCGCCCGCCGTTCTCCGACGACGTCGAGCACTACGACAGGCTGCTGCGGCGCCGGGCGCGGGTCGAGATCGTCGAGGTGCGGGAGGACGAGGCGCTCGAGCGCCGGATCCCCGAGCGCGCCTACGTGGTGCTGCTCGACGCGGCGGGCACCGAGCACTCCTCCGAGGGCTTCGCGGCGTTCCTGGAGCAGCGCCGTCAGGGCGGCCGCGACGTCTGCTTCGTGATCGGCGGCCCGTACGGGACGGCGCTCGAGCGCCACGACCACGTGCTCTCGCTCGGCCCGATGACGCTGCCACACCAGCTCGCTCGCGTGGTGCTGCTCGAGCAGCTCTTCCGCGCCCACAAGATCCTGGCGGGCGAGCCGTACCATCACTGACGTGCCCCTGGGACCGCTCGAAGAGCTGCGAACCGCGATCGAGGACGCGGCCGCCGAGCTGCGCAACGGCAAGCCGGGAGTAGGCGTCCGGCCGACCCTCGAGCGGCCCAAGAAGGCCGGGTTCGGCGACTACTCCTCCAACGCGGCGATGCTGCTCGCGCCCGCGCTCGGCGCACCGCCGCGGGAGATCGCCGAGCGGTTGGCGGGGACGCTGTCGGGCGCCCTGGGCGAGCGTGTCGACCACGTGGAGGTCGCCGGGCCGGGCTTTCTCAACGTCTTTCTCGCCGAGGGCTGGTTCGTCGCGGCGCTCGACGACCTGCTCGCCGCGGGCGAGGCGTTCGGCGCGGGGGCGCCGGAGCAACCCGAGAAGGTGCTGGTCGAGTTCGTCTCGGCCAATCCGACGGGCCCGCTGACCGCCGCGAGCGGGCGCCACGCCGCTTACGGCGACGCGCTGGCGCGGATCCTCGAGCTCGCCGGCCACGCCGTCGGCCGCGAGTACTACTTCAACGACTCGGGCTCCCAGGTCGACTGGCTCGGCGAGTCGATCCTCGCTCGCGCGAAGGGCGAGGAGGTGCCGGAGGACGGCTACCAGGGCGACTACGTCGACGCGCTCGCGCGCGGCATCGAGGGCGCCGCCGGACTCGGCGCGGACGTCCTCGCCCAGCGCGGCGTCGAGTCGATCATGGCCGGCATCCGGGCGACGCTCGAGGCCTACCGGGTGATCTTCGACTCGTGGTTCCTCGAACGCGGCCTCCACGACGGCGCGCCGAGCGCGGTCGACCGCGTGATCGCGCTGCTGGAGGAGAAGGGCCACGTCTACCGCTCCGAGGGTGCGGTCTGGCTGCGCACCAGCGCGTTCGGCGACGACAAGGACCGCGTGCTCGAGCGCTCGAGCGGCGAGACGACCTACTTCGCCAACGACGTCGCGTACCACGCGGACAAGCTCGAGCGTGGCTACGACCGCATGATCAACCCGCTCGGCTCCGACCATCACGGCTACATCGCCCGCATGAAGGCCGCGATGGCGGCGCTCGGCGTCGAGCCCGACCGGCTCGAGATCCCGATTCTGCAGTTCGTGCACATCGTCGAGGGCGGCCGCCGCGCCTCGATGTCCAAGCGCCGCGGCGACTTCGTGACGCTCGACGACCTGATCGCCGAGATCGGCGTCGACGCCGCCCGCTTCTACATGCTCAGCCGCTCGCACGAGTCGACGGTCGACCTCGACCTCGAGCTGGCGCGCGAGCAGTCCAGCGAGAACCCGGTCTACTACGTGCAGTACGCCCACGCGCGCATCGCCTCGATGCTCGCCAAGGCGGGGCAGCAGCGCGTGGAGCAGGCGCTCGGCGCCGGGGCGCGGCCGAGCGAGCTGCACCCGGCCGAGCGCGAGCTGATCAAGAAGCTGCTCGCGTTCCCCGGCGAGGTCGCCGAGGCGGCCGACCGGCGCAGCCCGCACCGCATCGCGGCCTACGCGCTCGAGCTGGCCCAGACCTTCACGGCGTTCTACCGCGACTGCCGCGTCGTCGGCGCCGAGCCGGCGTCGCTCGAGGACTTCCGGATCGCGCTGAGCGTCGCGGCTCAGCGCGTCATCGCACGGGCGCTGGGCCTGCTGGGGGTTGCGGCGCCGGCATCGATGTGACGGCGTCGTAGAGCGCGCGCTGGCGCTCCAGCGCGCCGCGGTAGGCCTCCGTGCGCTCCGGATCGGGCTCGAACGTCCTGCCCTCGGGCGCCTCGGCCTCCTCCGCGCGCTCGACGTGCCCGAGCGCCTCGAGCGCGAGCAGCGCGGCGCCGCGGCTCGAGCCCTCGTCGACCTGGGACAGCGTGACCGGGCGCCCGAGCGCGTCGGCCATGATCTGCGTCCAGGCGGGCGACTTCACGAGCCCGCCGCCGGTACCGACGACCTCGCGCTCGCCGGGCAGCGCCTCCCTCAGCTCGAGTTCGATCAGGCGGAAGCGTAGCGCGATGGCCTCGAGGCCCGCGCGCAGCAGGTCGAGTGGCGCGGTCGCGGGGGTGAGCCCGGCGATCGTCGCGCCGGCGGCGTCGCTCCAGCCCGGGCCGCGCTCGCCCGAGAGCAGCGGCAGCACGGTCAGCCCGTGCGCGTCGGGCGCCATCGCGGCGATCGCCCGCTCGGCCTCCGCGTGGTCCTCGGGCAGGCGCGTGAGCCGGCGCAGCCAGGCGACCACGCTGCCGCCGTCCGAGAGCGAGCCGCCGATCACGACCCGCTGAGCGTCGGCGCGGTAGCGCCACAGGCCGCGCGTGATCTCCGGCACGTCCTCCGTGCGCCAGAGCACGCGCAGCGCGCCGCTCGTGCCGACCATCAGCGCGGCTCGGTCGAGCGTGCCGCAGCCGCTGCCGAGGTTCGAGCACGCGCCGTCGCCCCAGGCCGGGAACCAGGGGACGTCGCGCAGCGCCGGCCAGCGCTCGACCCATTCCGGCTCGAGCCCGCTGCGCGGGGTGTCGTCGATCCGCGGCAGCCGGTCCTCGATCCCGCGCGTCAGCTCCGCGTCCCAGCGGCAGGTGCGCTGGTCGAGCAGCCCGGTGCCCGAGGCCATCGAGATGCTGGTCGCGGCGTCGCCCAGCAGCCGCCGCTGCACGTACTCGCCGGGCGAGACCCACGTCCGCACCCGCTCGAAGCGGTCCGGGTCGGCCTCGCGCAGCCACGCGAGCTTGGCGGGCCAGTAGCTCGAGTGCAGGCGGCAGCCCGTGCGCGCGTGCACCGCGTCCTCGTCGAGCTCGCCGCGCAGCCGCGCCGCCGCCGCGGTCGCGCGGCGGTCGGCCCACGAGTAGACGGGCGTCGCCGGCTGCCCGTCCTCGCCGAGCCCGAGCAGCGCGTGCCAGAACGTGCTGGTCGCGACCGCCTCGATCGCCGGCGCGCCCTCCATCGCGGCGTCGATCGCCTGCGTCACGCGCTCGAGCAGCGCCTCGGGGTCGAGCTCGGCGGTCCCGTCGGGCGCGCTGCGCGCCTGGTGCTCGAGCTGGGCCGCCTCGCCCTGCGAGCGGCCGTGCTCGTCCCACAGCGAGGAGCGCACGGACGACGAGCCGATGTCGAGGACGAGGAGGGTCAGAGGCTTTTGAAGACGTTGAGCCCGATCGAGTCCAGCGCGTTCTGGGCCTCGCCGTTGAGGCGCGTCAGCTCGCCGGTGAGCAGCAGCACGCCCATCGCGATCAGGACGAGACCCGAGAGCGCGGTCACGATCGTCCAGCGGTCGCGCAGCCAGCGGAACGCGGTGGTGGCGCGGGAGAAGGCGACGGCGGTGAGCATGAACGGCACCGCGAGCCCGGCCGAATAGCAGGCCAGCAGCAGCGCGCCCTTCGCGACGGTGTCCTGGACCGAGGCGGCGGTCAGGATCGAGCCGAGCGTCGGGCCGACGCACGGCGTCCACGCGAACGCGAACGCCGCGCCCGCGACGAGCGGGCCGCCCGAGCCGGCGCGCGAGATCAACGCGTCGGGGCGCCACTCGCGGTTCAGGCGCGGCACGAACGGCGTGATCACGAACAGCACGCCGAGCGCGACGATGACCACGCCGGCGACGACGTCGAGCGTCCCGCGCGAGTCCTGGAGTGTCGAGCCGAGGCCGGTGGCGGTCATGCCGAGGGCGACGAAGACGACGGTGAAGGCGAGGCAGAAGCCGATCGCGGGCAGCAGCACGCGCGCCCGCTCCCCGCGCTCGAGCTCGCCCATCGTCACGCCCGAGACGGCCGACAGGTAACCCGGGACGAGCGGCAGCACGCAGGGGGAGATGAACGAGACGAAGCCGACCGCGAAGGCCGCCACGACCGTGGTGTCGACGCCGTCGTTCACCGGCGGTCGTAGGCCGCGAGCTCCGCCTCGAGCCGGCGCGCGTCGTCGTCGGCCAGCGGCTCGGGAGCGGTCGCGGCCTGCGAGGGCCGCCGGCGCCAGCGGCGCGCCGCGACGATCAGCCCGGCGAGCGCGAGCAGCGCCAGCGCGATGGGGACGAGGTAGGCGGCGAGGTTGAAGCCCTTCTCCTGGGGCAGCGCCAGCACGCCGGGGCCGAACTCGTCCACCAGCGCGGCCTTGATCTGCTGCTTGTCCTTGCCGAGCGCGATCTGGCGGCGGATGAACGCGCGCTCCTGGTCGGCGACCGCCGAGGTGGAGACGTTGAGCGCGGTCTTGCACTGGACGCACATCACCTCGTCCTCGACGTCGGGCAGCGAGGCCGGCCCGCCGGCGGCGAGCACGAGGACGATGAGCGCGAGCGCCTTCACGCCTTCTCTCCCAGCAGCGGCGGCAGCGTGCGGTCGAGCCAGCGCTGGTCGACGGGCCCGCGCCGCTGCGCGGCGATCCGCCCCCGGCGGTCGATCACGAACGTCTCGGGGAAGGCGCGCGAGCCGTAGCGGTCGGCGAACCTCCCGTCCCGGTCACGGAGGCTGGGGTACGTGAGCTTGAAGCGGCGCACGAAGCCGAGCGCACTGGTGGAGACGTCCTGGTAGTTGGCCCCGAGCACGAGCGCGTTGCGCCCGGCGATCGCCCGGTAGGTGCGCTCGAGCAGTGGCAGCTCCTCGACGCAGGGCTTGCACCAGGAGGCCCAGAAGTTCAGCACCACGACCTTGCCCTTGTAGTCGGCCAGCGACCGCTCACCGGCGCGGCCGAGCACCGGCAGCCGCGCCGTCGGCGCCGCGACCCGCCTGCCGCTCAGGATCGCGTCGTCGATCGAGGTGTCGGCCCGCCGCGAGGCGACGCCGTACGCCAGCAGCCCGACCAGCAGCGCGGCGGCGAGGATCACGGCCCAGGAGGCGCGGAAGCGCATGGCCTCAAGAGTAGGGGTGACGCCGAGGGTCTATCCCGGGAGGGGGTTGTGGTCGGAGGGGGCCGGGGCGGCTCTCTCCGGCCGCTGCGCCACCGGGATAGGCCCTAAGCGGCGAACGGGTCTCGAACCCGCGACCTCGAGCTTGGGAAGCTCGCGCTCTACCAGCTGAGCTATCGCCGCGCGGGGGCAAGACTAGCGGCGGCCGGTGCCGCCCGCCGGCTACCAGGCCTGGTCGGTGCCGCAGTGCGGGCAGCCAACGGAGGTCGTGACCTCCGCCTTGAACTGATAGCCGCACTGACAGCGGTAGAGCGCCAAGTCCTCTGGGGGCGGCGTCCGCTGGGCACGCATCCGCTCCGACGCCCGGAGGTCCTGGGGCGCCGGGTGGTTCTGCCCTCGGCGGGGCTTGCGGGAGATTTGAGTTGCGAGCCGCATGAGTAAGTCTTCGACAACAACAACGCAAAACTTGCCTCAAGGTTTCTCTCACGTCATGGCCCGGACGGAAACGTGCGGCCATAATGGGGGCGTGGACCCCGCCCGGAAGCGCAAGCTTCGTTTCGTGATCGCCCTAAGTTGCGCTCTGCTGCTGGCTTCTGCGCTCATCTATACGAGCTTCTCGGCCTCGAGCGAGGCGCGTACGCCGAGCCAGCTCGCGGCCGCCGCGAAACCTGGCCGGGTGTATGAGCTGACCGGGAAGGTCCAGCCCGGCTCGATCTCGAGCCGCGGTACGACCCATCGCTTCCGGGTCCGTGACCGCGAGGGGCACGTCTCCATCCCGGTGTCCTACACGGGCGCGCTGCCCGACCCGTTCCGCGACGGGCGCGAGATCGTCGTCGACGTCCGCAAGCGCGGCGCGACGTTCGTCGGCGAGCGCGACACGCTGGTGACGAAGTGCCCGTCGAAGTTCACGGCCGAGAAAAAGACCTGATCGCGTGCTGAGCCTCGGCTCAGGCTGCCTCGTCCTGGCGCTGGGAGTGGCGCTGTACGGCATCGCCGCGTCGCTGTACGGCGCGCGGGGGCGGGCGGGGGCGGGTTCCCGCGCGTGGGTCGACTCGGGCCGCCGCGCCGTGTATGCGACCGCCGGCGTCGTGCTCGTCGCGTTCGGCGTGCTCGAGGCCGCCTTCCTGCGCTCGGACTTCGCGCTCAGCGTCGTCGCCGACCACTCCTCCACGACGACCCCGACGTTCTACCGCGCGACCGCGGTGTGGTCCTCGCAGGAGGGCTCGCTGCTGCTGTGGGTCGTGCTGCTGGGCCTGTGGTCGAGCCTGATGCTGTTCCTGACGCGCCGGCGGGCGCGCGAGGTCGCTCCCTACGCGACCGCGGTGCTGCTCGGCTTCGCCGTCTTCTTCCTGTCGCTGCTGGTGTTCCTCGAGAACCCGTTCGACCGCGCGCAGACCGTCGTGGCGGAGGGCGCGGGCCTCAACCCGCTCCTGCGCCACCCGAGCATGATGATCCACCCCCCGATGCTCTACTCGGGCTACACGCTGTTCGCGGTGCCGTTCGCGTTCGCGGTCGGCGCGCTGATCACGCGGCGCCTCGACGCCGAGTGGATCCGGCTGACGCGGCCGTTCACGCTCGCCGCCTGGTTCTTCCTCGGGTGCGGGATCCTGCTCGGCGCGCGCTGGTCCTACACCGAGCTCGGCTGGGGCGGCTACTGGGCCTGGGATCCGGTCGAGAACGCGTCGCTGATGCCGTGGCTGATCGGCACGGCCTTCCTGCACTCCGTGATGATCCAGGAGAAGCGCGGGATGCTGAAGATCTGGAACGTCTCGCTCGTGCTGGCCACGGGCGTCCTGGCGATCCTCGGCACCTTCCTCGTGCGCTCGGGCATCCTCAACTCGATCCACGCCTTCGGCGCCTCGACGCTCGGCGTGCCCTTCCTGATCCTGATCGGCGCGATGATCGCGGGCTCCGTCGCGCTCGTGCTCTCGCGCGCGAGCGATCTTCGCTCGGATGCGCGGCTGGACTCGCTGCTCTCGCGCGAGGCCGTCTTCCTCCTCAACAACCTCGTGCTGGTCGGCCTCTGCTTCGTGATCTTCTGGGGCACGTTCTTCCCGCTCATCTCCGAGGCCGTGACCGGCAACGAGGCCTCCGTCGGGCCGCCGTGGTTCGACCGCTACATCGTGCCACTCTCGCTCATCCTGGTGCTGCTGTCGGGCATCGGGCCGGTGGTCGCGTGGCGCCGTGCCACCGCCGCGAACCTGCGCCGCAACCTCGCGCGCCCGGGGGCCGTCGGCGTGCTGGCGCTGGTCGTGCTGCTGCTCGCCGGCGTCAGCGGCTCGGTCGGGGCCCTGCTGATGTTCGCGCTGGCGGCGTTCGTGTTCGCGGCCGTCGGGCAGGAGCTGTGGCGCGGGGTGCGGGCGCGGCGGGCGATGTCGAGCGACTCGGTCCCGCGCGCTCTGGTCTCGCTGGTGCAGCGCAACCGCCGCCGCTACGGCGGCTATCTCGTGCACGTCGGCGTCGCGGTGCTGTTCGCGGGGGTGGCGGCCTCCTCGGCCTTCCAGGACGCGCGCGACGTCCAGCTGCAGGTCGGCCAGAGCGCCAAGGTCGGCGGCTACGACCTGACGTACGTGCGCCCGACGAGCAAGCTCGAGGCGGCGAGCAACGGACGGCTGGAGAAGATCGACCTCGGCGCGGTCATGCGCGTCTCGCGCGGCGGCAAGCAGGTCGGCACGCTGCGCACCGAGCGCTCGTTCTTCCCCTCCGCCGATCCGACGCTCGGCCCCGTCTCGCGGTTCTTCGAGGGCGAGGCGACGAGCGAGGTCGGCCTGCGCGCCGGCCTGCGGCGCGACGTCTGGAGCGCGATCTCCCCGAGCGTGCGCGACCTGCGCAAGCAGGTGGCGGAGGGCGACCGCGTGTTCAACGGGGCCAAGGCACTGCCACCGGTTCAGCGCGACATCGCGCTCGCGGAGGCGCTCAGCGGCCTCACGCGCTCCTACACGGTGAACCCGCCGGCGGCGACCTTCCGGCTGATCGTCTCGCCGCTGGTGAGCTGGATCTGGATCGGCGCCCTGATCGTGTTCGCGGGCGGCCTGATCGCCCTCTGGCCGCCGCTGCGCCGCGCCCCGCGGCCCGTCGCGGCCCGCTACGCGGCGCGCGTGGCGCGCGAGCTCGGCCGCGCCTGAGCGCGCCTGGAGTGGACGTGCTGCTGGTCCTCGTCGTCCTGGCCGTCGTCGTGTTCGTCGTCAGCCGGCCGCTGCGCGGCGGGCACGCGGAGGCGGTCGAGGCGTCGGAGTCCGCGCAGCGCGCGGGTCTCGAGGCGGCCAAGGAGGCCAAGTACGCCGAGATCCGCGACGCCGAGCTCGACCACCGGATGGGCAAGCTCTCCGAGGAGGACTGGCGCGCGCAGGACCGGACGCTGCGCGCCGAGGCGATGGAGGTGCTGCGCCGGCTCGACGAGCTGGGCCCGGAGGATTGATCGCGCAACACTCCAACCGCCGGCCGGTAGGCGCGTTTGACGACACATGAAGAAGATCCTCGCGCTGTTCGCGCTGCTCTCCCTTGCGCTCGTGCTGCCGGTCGCGGCGCCGGCCAAGAAGGGCAAGAAGCATCACCACCACGCCCGCACCACGGTGCTCAAGGGCACCTTCCGGGCCGTCGGGGCCGATGGCGCCTACACTGACCGGAAGTTCGGCAAGGCGCAGCTGGTCGACAACCGCAAGCGCGACAAGCTGAGCGTGCACCTGCGGCGACTCGCGCCGCGGACGACCTACACGTTCGCGCTCTACAGCGTCGCCAAGGGTCAGCCGCGCTGCGAGGAGGGCGCCTCCGGGGGCACCCAGGAGACCGCGTTCCCGCCGAAGTCCAAGCGGACGAACAGGCATGGCAACCTGAACGCCAAGCAGCGCTCGAAGACCTTCAAGGCCGACTCCGCGCGCCGCTACTTCGTGCTCGTCTCGGACGGGACGCAGGTCGTCGCATGCGCCAAGCTCAAGGGCAAGCGGGCCAAGGCGGGTTGCAAGCCGCGGCGCGCCCATCCCGGCAAGCCGCACGGCTCGCATCCGCGCAAGCCGCACGGCGAGCATCCCGCCAAGCCGCGCAAGGAGCATCCGGCCAAGCCGCAGAAGGAGCATCCGGCCAAGCCGCACGCCAAGGATGCCCGCAAGCGCGGCTGCAAGCGCCCCGCTCGCCATCACAAGCGTTCCACCCCGGGGAAGGGCAAGGCCGGGAGCAGGTAGCGCCCGGCCGGTGGGAACGAGCGGGGCGGCTCCGGCCCGCCCCGTTCTCGTTCCGGGCTATCCTTCTCAGCCGATGTACACCGTGCTCTCCGTTCTCCAGGTCTTCATCGCCGTCGGGCTGATCTTCCTGATCCTCCTGCACTCCGGGAAGGACGCCGGCATGTCGGGCGCCTTCGGCGTCGGCACCGGGGGCGGCGGCAGTACGGGCGGTTCGCTCATGGAGCGCAACCTCGACCGCTGGACGATCATCTTCGCGATCGTGTTCGTCGTGAACACGTTCGCGCTGCTCAAGATCTAGACGGCGTCAGCGCCCCAGGTTCTCGCGCCAGAACTTGAAGCGCTGCTCGAGCGCGTAGCCCTCCTTCTCGTACGAGCTCGCCGTGAAGGGGTCCATCTCCTCGCGGTTGACGAGCGCCTTCAGGGCCTCCCAGCCGACCTGCCCGAAGTAGTTGGCGAGGAACTTGAGCGGCCCGACGTCCTTGTACTGCTTCACGTGCACGAGCTCGTGGACGAATGTGTCGACGCTCGGGTCCTTGACGCAGAAGACGTCGTGGTCGAGCGTCATCGCCTCCGCGCCGGATTGGATGTCGAGGATCCAGCCGCCGACGTAGAAGCGCGGCTTGCGGGCCAGCGCGGCGAGCAGGATCTTGCCGTCCTCGGGCGCCACCGTCGCGTACGCCTTCACCGACGCGACGTAGCTCGGCGGGACCTCGCACTCGCGCGCGGCGTGGCGGTTGGAGGCCACCACCTCCTCGAAGGCCTTCTCCAGCCCGTACTCGGCGAGTCCGCCGCCGAGCGGGCCGAGGAGACCGCCGCCGACCCCCCAGGCCGGGCCCTTCACGACGTCCCACACGTCGCCCCATCCGAGGCGCTGGATCATCCCGGTCACGGCGCGGTTGCCGGCGGTCTGCTGGAGCCGGAGGATCTGCGCGGCGTCGGCACGCGACGCGGACGGTCGCCGCGTGCGCGGCGCGGCCGCTGGGGACTGGATCGGAGCGGCGGCTCGAGCCTGCGTCACGCTCCGACCATACCCCTCACCCCTCGAGGACGCTGCCGTCGTCGATCACCAGCTGGTCGGAGCCCTCGTGGCGGATCTCGACCTCGCCGCGCGCCACGACGTCGCGGCCGAAGCGCACGTCGCCCTCGACCGCCAGGCGCCTACACGCGACGAGCGACGGCGGCCGGGCCGGGAAGCGCGCGTCGAAGTCGCGCAGCAGCTTGTAGTGGTCGGAGTCGAGCTCGACGAGCGGGAGGCCGTCGGCGAGGTCCGGCGACGGCTCGACCAGGCAGTCGTCCGTCAGCACGTAGGCGTCCGAGCGCAGCACGAGCAGGTCGCTCGTCGTCTTCACGGGCGCGAAGCGCCGCCGCGGCACGACGAGCGTCCTCGCTCCCTCGAAGACGCCGACCGCCGCGCCCATCGCCGTCTCGAGCTGGAAGACCTCCGGCGTCGACTTGTCCCCCGGGTCGACCGTCTTGCGGTTGACGATCATCGGCAGGCCGAGAACGCCGTCGTTCTCGTCCAGCACGGCGGCCAGCGCGCGCAGGTTGACCCACAGGTTGTTGGTGTTGAAGTACTTCCAGGTGTCGATGTCGGAGAAGCGCTCGAGGTCCTCCTCGGGCGTCTGGGCGGTCTCGCGCAGTACCAGCCGCCCCGTCTCCTTGAGCACCGCCGGGTGGCCGCCCTTGCGGTCGGCCGGCGTCTTCTCGCACACCTCCATCACGAACGGCAGCTGCTCGGCGGCGAACCACGACAGCACGCGCGGGTCGAGCACGGCGCCGAGGTTGTCGGAGTTCGAGAGGAACGCGTACTCGTAGCCGTGCTCGAGCAGCGTGTCCAGCGTCCCCGAGGTCTGCAGCGCCGTGTAGACGTCGCCGTGCCCGGGCGGGCACCACTCGAGGGCGGGCTCGTCGGGCCACTCGGCCGGGGTCAGGTCGTCGACGAGGATCTTCGGCTCCTTGTTCTGGACGAAGTCGGCGGGCACGTCGGACTCGAGCTCCGGGTGGCGCTCGAGCGCCTTGATCGTGTCGTCGCGCGTGTAGAAGGAGTTCATGAGCACGAGCGGCAGCCGCGCGTCGAAGCGCCTGCGCAGCTCGAGGACCTGGCCGGCGATGATGTCCAGGAACGAGCGGCCCTCCTTGACCTCGAGCAGCGACTTCGCCTGCTCCATCCCCATGCTCGTGCCGAGGCCGCCGTTGAGCTTGACCACGACGGTCTTGTCGAGCGCATCGCGGTCCTCGTCGCCCGGCAGGTCGTCGTAGGACGGCACGTCCGAGAGCTGGTCGAGGTCGTCGTCGGGCAGCATCCCCGACTCGCCCGCGACGAGCTGCTCGTAGTAGTGCTCGAAGGTGGCGATCGCCGCGTCGGGCACCCCTTCGGCGCGCATCTTCTCCTTCGCGGCCCGCAGTCCGTCGTCGTTCACCATGCCCCCTCGTAGAGTGCCATCAGCTCCGCGCGATCCGCTCGCGGCGGCGTGAGATCGAGCTCCGGGCGCTCGGCCGCGGCCTCCGCGCAGTCAGCCAGGACGTCCCGGCTGACGCCGACGTCGCGCAAGCGCGTCGCGCCGGTGAGCTCGCACATCCGCGCCGCGACGTCGGAGGGCTCGCCGTCGAGCGCGTCGCCGAGCGCGTCGATGCGGTCGGGAAAGCGCCAGGCGAGCGCGCCGAGCGTGTGGCAGAGCAGGACGGCGTTCGCGGCCCCGTGGCTCGCCCCGCCGAGCCGCACGAGCGTCTGGGCGAGCACGTGGTGCAGCCCGTAGCCGGTCGAGTCGATCACGTAGCCCGCCAGCAGCGCGCCGAGCGCGAGCGCCTCACGGTCGGGCTCGGCCCGCAGCGCGCGGGCGAGCAGGCGCGCGCCGTCGTGGGCGGCGAGCGTCGCCACCGGATTCGCGAGCGGCGTGCACGGGCCCTCGGCCGCGTGGCCGAGGGCGTTGAGCGCGCTCGCGGCGAGGTCGGCGAGCGGCTGCGAGGCCGACAGCGCCGGGTCGTTGACGACCACGCGCGGGCGGACGGTCGGGGCGCGCTGGTCGCCGCCGCGGGCGCGCCGGTGGATGCGCGACATCTCCGCGCCCGACAGCGTGGTCGGGACGGCCATCGCGACCTGGGTGCCGCCTGAGGCGGCCGCCAGCGCCTTCGCGGTGTCGATGATGCGCCCGCCGCCGAGCGCGACGATGCGCTCGCGCGCGACGGCGCCCAGCAGGTCGCCCGCCAGCTCGTCGACGCGGCCGTCGCCGACCTTGTGAACCGCCGCGGCGCCCTCGGCGACCGCCGGGGCCATCGCGGCCGCGCGCTCCGTCGTCAGCAGCGCGTAGCCCTCGCCGCCGAGCGCCTCGACCGCCTCGGCGGCGGCGCCCGCCCCGAAGCGGATCGTGCGCTCGCCGTCCCGCCAGGTGAAGCCGCTCGCCATCAGATCCCCCTCATATCACGCACCAGCCACGCCGCGAGGAACGGCTCGACGATCCGGACGCGCCCGCGGTCGCGCGCGACGAGCTCGTCGCGCTCCAGCGCCTCGACCGCGCGCTGCACCGTCGAGGGCGCCGGCAGGTTGTGGCGACGCCGGTAGTCGCCGGTGAGCGGGCGCCCCGGCTCATGGGCCAGTTCGGTCAGCAAGACCCGCTGCACGCTCGACGCGCGCTCCCACAACAGGCTGAAGTGGGCGTGCTCGGAGCGCAGGACCTTGGTCAGCGCGGCGTCGACGTGCTCGGCCTCGGCGCGCTCGTCGGCGGCCGTCTCCTGCCACGCGAAGTAGCAGAGCTCCTGCGTGGCGTAGGGATGGCCGCCGGTCGAGTCGAGGATCACGTCGACCGCCTCCGCGGCGATGTAGCGGTCGGTGCGCTCGAACTGGCGCTTGATGTACGCAGCGAACGGCTCGCGCTCGATCACGCCGAGCTCGACCTGCTTGGCGCTGCGCCAGAACGGCTCGTTCTCGTCATTGAAGATCCGCTGCATCATGTGGCGCTTGCTACCCAGGTAGACGTGCGCGACCTCGGGCTGGCGCTGGAAGACCGCGCGCATGAGCTTGGGCAGGCGGGGATCGATCTCGACCACCTCCTGGAACTCGTCGAGCACGAGCAGGACCTGGCGCTTGCGCCCGGCGGCGAGCTCGCCCGGCAGCTCGAGCAGGCGCTCGATCGTGGCGTCGATGTCCTCCCGGCGCTGGCCGACGTCGAAGGTGAACCCCGGGGCCCCGGTCTCCGGGTCGATCGTGATGGTGGGGCGGACCTGGAGGTCGGAGAACACGCGCAGCCGCTCCTTCGCCCGCAGCAGCGGCGAGGCGACGTCGTCGTGGATCGTCCGCGCGAGCTTCTCCGCGAACGTCGTGGGGTTGGGCGCCGTCATGAGGTCGACTTGGGCGACGAGCACCTTCTTGCGCGCGAGCTCCTGGGAGGCGCGCCAGACCAGCGAGGACTTCCCGAAGCGCCGCGGCGCGAAGACGACGACGTCCTGCCCGTTGCGGACGTCGGCCTCGAGCTCGGCGATCTCGGACTCGCGGTCGGTGAACGCCTCGTCGAGGGCGAGCGCGCCGTAGCGGAACGGGTTGATGCTGGCCATTACGCAGGTCAGCGTAACGCAGACCTGCGTAAGTCGTGCGTCAGGGGATCGTTGTCGGTGACATCTCCGCGTCCTCCTCGTACCAGGAGAGCGCGTAGCTCGGGTCGTCGAGGTCGCGGGACAGCGGCGTCAGCTTGAGCGGGCGGAAGGTGTCGCACATGACCGCGAGCTCCTCCGTGCGCTTGACGCCCAGCGACTTCTCGACCAGCCCCGGCTGCGGGCCGTGCGGCAGGCCCGACGGGTGCAGCGTGATCGCGCCGATGTCGACGCCCTTGCGGGAGCCGAACTGGCCGTCGACGTAATAGATCATCTCCTCCGACTGCACGTTGGAGTGGTGGTAGGGCAGCGCGATCGCGTTGTCGTCCCAGTCGAGCATCCGCGGGCAGAACGAGCAGATGACGAAGTTCGGGCCCTGGAAGGTCTGGTGCGCCGGCGGCGGCTGGTGCAGCCGCCCCGCCTTCGGCTCGAAGTCGTCGATGTTGAACGTGTAGGGGTAGACGTAGCCGTCCCAGCCCACGACGTCGAACGGGTGGTAGTCCAGGACATAGTCCTGGTAGCCGCCGCGCACGCGTACCTTGAGGTCGTACCGGTCGCGCTCGCGCCGCGTCTCGAGCCCGTTCGGCGGGTGGAAGTCGCGGTGGGAGAACGGTGCGTGCTCGAGCAGCTGGCCGTAGCGGTTGCGGTAGCGGTTCGGCGTCTCGATCTCACCCGGCGTGAAGAACGTCAGCCAGCGCTGCGGGCCGTCGAAGCGGAACCGGTAGGTGGTCCCGCGCGGGATCACGACGTAGTCGTGCCGGCGGAACGGCAGCGAGCCGAAGATCGTCTCGAGCACTCCGCCGCCCTCGTGGACGAACACGACCTCGTCGCCCTCGCCGTCGCGGAAGAAGTAGTCCGCCTCGGCCTCGGGGATGCACATCCCGATCTCGACGTCGCCGTTGTACTGCATCACCCGCCGGCCCATCACCGGATCCCCCATCGGCTCGAGGCCCGCGGTGTTGGTGAGCCGGTGCACGTGGGTCTCGGGCACCCACTCCTCGATCACGATCGGCTCGAACTCGCCGACCTCCTTGACCCGGCACGGGCTCCAGAGGTGGTAGAGGATCGACTCGTTGCCCGAGAAGCCCTCGAAGCCGAGGACCTCCTCGACCAGCAGCGGC
>JBBQLH010000071.1:0-21653 GCA_038327685.1 Solirubrobacterales bacterium | reverse complement strand
CCATTACGATCGTCATCCGGGGCCTCCTCAAGCTCCACGGTGAACAGACGCCTGCGCGGACCAGCGCCGCGCTTGAGCTGAGGAGGTCCCTACACGCGCCCCAGGACAGACCCCCCCGGCACATGCCATCTATGTCAAGGCCAGCGCGTGCGTTGGCTGGTTGCAGTGGATGGTGAGGGTCGGGGCGTTGCCGGGGTGCGGGGAGCGCAGGAGTTTCCAGACGCGGCGGGTGAGGTGGCGCTTGAGGCAGCGCAGCGCTTCCTTGCGGGTCTTGCCCTCGGCTTGCTTGCGGGCGAGGTAGGCGGCGCTCTCCGGGTCCCAGATGCCCTTGTTGACGGCGAGCCGGTGCAGCGCGCAGTTGAGTTGGCGGTTGCCGCCGCGATCGAGCCGGTGCCGGGTGTGGTTGCCTGACGAGGCGGGGATTGGCGCTGTGCCCGCGTTGCGCGCGACCTTGGCGTCGGTGGCGAAGCGGTCGGCGCCGGCGATCTCGCCGATCAGCTTGGCCGCGGTCAACGCCCCGCAGCCGCGCTCGGCGAGCAGGTCGGGCGCGTGAGCGCGTGCCAACGCCGCGAGCTCGGCCTCGAGCGAGCGGATCGACGCCGTCTGGGCGCGGATCTGCTCGAGCAGCGCGCGCGCAATCCGCACCCGGACGCTGTCGGGCTCGCGGTCCAGCCGCGCGCTCACGCGCCGCCACCAGAGCGGACGGTCCAGCGCGCGTGCGGGCACGTTGAAGGTCGGATCGAGATCGTGCAGGTGCCAGCGCAAGCGGGCCTGGTCGCGCGTGCGCGTGGCGACCAGGTCCTCGCGGTGATCGACCAGCAGCCGCTGCTGCGCGCCGCGGCCGAGGCGCAGCCCGAGGCCGGCGTGCCGATGCGGCTGATCGGCGGGCCCCTGCTGCCCGAGGACGCCTGGGAGCGCGTGTGCACGGTGGCCGGCCCGCAGGTCGAGCTGCGGCGCACGGTGGCGGATCTCGGCGCCGAGCTGCGCGGCGCCCGCGCGTCGGTCAGCCAGGGCGGCTACAACACGGCGCTCGAGGTGGTCCGCTCCGGCGTCCCCGGGCTGATCGTTCCCTACGCGACGGCGGAGGAGGACGAGCAGACCCGGCGCGCGCGGCGGCTCGAGCGCCGCGGCGCGGTGCGCGTGCTGGCGGCCGAGCGGCTCGCGCGATCGGCGCTGGCCGGCGAGGTGCGGCGCCTGCTGACGTTCGAGCCGAGCGGCGCCGGCGTCGACCTCGAGGGTGCGCGCCGCACCGGGCACCTGCTCGAGGGGCTGTTGGCCGGCTCGATGTCCGCGGCGGGTCGCGCATGACCTCCGCCGGCCGCATGCTGCGCCCGCACGTTGTGCGCCGCTGGAAGGCGCTCGCCGGCGCGGGTGGCGCGACCGCGGCGCTGACCGCCGCCGACCTCGCCAAGCCGTGGCCGCTGGCGCTGATCGTCGACCGCCTGCTCGCGCATCGCACCGCTCCGTTCACGCTCGACGCGGGCGACGCGCGGCTGCTCGCGGCGGTCGCCGCGGTCGTGCTCGCGATCGCCGTCGTCGAGGCGGTCGCGCAGTACGCCTCCGACCTCTGGCTGCAGGCGGCGGGCGAGCGCATCAGCCACGACCTGCGCGTACGCGTCTACGAGCACCTGCAGCGACTCTCGCTCGGCTTGCACCAGGGCCGCCAGAAGGGCGACCTCGTCACGCGCGTCACCGGTGACGTCAACGCGATGGGCGAGCTGTTCTCGCAGTCGCTCGGCGAAATGGTGCAGGCCGCGCTGATGTCCGCGGGGATGACCGTCGTGCTGCTCGTCATCGACCCCGTGCTGGCGCTCGTCGCGCTCGCCACCACGCCGCTGATGGCGACGCTCAGCTACGTCTACCGGCGGCGCATCCGCTCGCAGGCGCGCGAGCGGCGCGCGCAGGAGGGCAACATCGCCTCGATCGCCTCCGAGGCGCTGTCGGCGATGGCGGTCGTCAAGGCGTTCGGCTCGGAGGGCTACGAGAGCCGGCGCGTGCGCGAGGGCTCGGAGCGCCGGCTGGCCTCGGGCGTCGCGGTGGCACGACTGACCGCCCGCTTCGACGGGCTCGTCGGCTCGGTGAAGGCGATCAGCACCGCGGCCGTCCTCGTCGTCGGCGCGATCCGCGTCTCCCATGGGGCCATCACCCCGGGCGAGCTGCTCGTCTTCGCCAGCTACACCCGCAAGGCGCAGAGCCCGATGCGCAGCTTCGCGCGCGAGATGACGAAGGTCGCGGCCTCGATGGCCAAGGCCGAGCGCATCGCCGAGCTGCTTGCCGCCGACGACGTGCTCCCCGAGCCCCCCGGCGCCTACCGTGGCGCGCGCGCCGCCGGCGACGTGGCGCTCGAGGACGTGTCGTTCGGCTACGGCGCCGAGCGGCCCGTGCTCAGCGGCGTCTCGCTGCGCGTCCGGCCCGGCGAGCGGCTCGCGCTGATGGGGCCGTCGGGCGTCGGGAAGTCGACGCTCGGCGCGCTCGTCGCCCGCTTCTTCGACCCGACCGAGGGGCGCGTCACGATCGACGGCCGCGACGCGCGGGAGTGCTCGCTCGCCTGGCTGCGCGAGCAGGTGGCGGTGGTGCTCCAGGACACCGTGCTGTTCAGCGGCACGGTGCACGACAACATCGCCTACGCGACCGACGCGCCGCGCGAGGACGTCGTGGCCGCCGCGCGCGCGGCGGCGGCGCACGAGTTCATCTGCGCGCTGTCGATGGGCTACGACACCGACCTCGGCCCGCAGGGCGTCGGGCTCTCGGGCGGCCAGCGACAGCGGATCGGCGTCGCGCGCACGCTGCTGCGCGACCCGCCGGTGCTCGTGCTCGACGAGCCGACCACGGGCCTCGACGCCGAGAGCGAGACGGCCGTGCTCGACGGCCTCCAGGCGCTGATGCGCGGCCGTACGACGATCCTGATCACGCACTCGCCGCGGCTCGCGAGCACCGCGGACCGGATCGTCGAGCTCGACGGCGGCGGCGTCGTCCCCGCGCGCGCGGCGCGCGACCCCGAGCTGCCGCTCGAGCGGCTGCTCGACCCAGGGGAGATGCACGCGCTCATCGCGCGCGCCCTCGGCGGCGACGAGCGGCTCGGCGACGTCGAGGTCGGCCGGGTCGTCTACAAGCCGGGCGACACCGTCGCGGTGCACTACCGCGCCGTCGTCGACGGCGAGGCGCGCGACGCCGTCGCGACGCGGATCGCCGGTGTCGACCTCGAGCGGCAGGCGGGCCGCGCGGCGCCGCGCTCGGTCGCGCCCGCGCGCTTCGACCCCGAGCTCGGCGCGCTCGTGACGTGGCTGCCGTTCGACCTGCAGCTGCCGGCGCTCGCGGAGGAGCGCGGCGAGCTCGAGCGGCGCCTGGCGACGCGGTTCGGGGCCGAGCCCGTCCTCGTCGGCTACAAGCCGCGCCCGCGCGGTGCTGCGGGCCAACGGGCTCGTGCTCAAGGCCTACGGCGCGCCGCGGCTGTTCGAGGCGGCGCTGACCGGGGTGCGCGCCGCGACGGCCGGGCCGCTGCGGACCGGCGCGTTCGCCGGCGCGCTGCCGGAGCTGCGGCTGATCGCGCAGCGGGCCGTCGAGGGCCGCCGCCCCGGGTCGGCGGCGGAGGTCGCGAGCGAGGCGGGTGCACTGGTCGCCGAGCTGCAGGCCGCGCCGATCGGCGGCCTCCCGCCTGCGCCGCCCGAGCGCCACCTCGCCGCCGCGGCACGCAAGGCGGACCTGGCCGCGACCGTGCTGCCGGGCCTGCGCCCACGCGTGGAGGCGCTGCTCGAGCGGCTCGGCCGCGAGCTGCCCTCCGGGCTCGCGCCGGTCCCGGCGCACGGCGACTTCCACGTCGACCAGCTGCTGATCGGCGACGACATCGCGGTCATCGACTTCGACCAGATGAGCGTCGCGGCGCCGGCGCTCGACATCGCGAGCTACGCCGCCGACGTCGTGCGCGGCCGCGACGGCGACCTGGCCGCCGTCGCCGAGGTGGTCGACGGCCTGCTCGACGGCTACGGCGGCCGGCCGCAGGCGCTCGACTGGTACCTGGCCGCGGCGATCCTCGCGCGCGTCGCGCACGCCTTCCACCGCCAGTTCACCGGCTGGCCCGAGCGGGTCGACGCGATGCTGCGCGCGGCGGAGACGGTCCGTGCCTAGGGCGCTCGTCACCGGCTGCGCCGGCTTCATCGGCTCCCACCTCACCGAGTCGCTGCTCGCCGACGGCCACGAGGTCGCCGGCGTCGACTGCTTCAACGACAACTACCCGGCCGCCCAGAAGCTCTCGAACCTCGCCCGGGCGCGCGAGCACGACGGCTTCGAGCTGCACCCCGTCGATCTCGCGACCGCCGACCTCGCCCGCGTGCTCGACGGCTGCGACGCCGTCTTCCACCTCGCGGCCGAGCCTGGCGTTCGCTCGAGCTGGGGCAGTCGCTTCGACCGCTTCGTGCACAACAACGTCGAGGCCACGCAGCGGCTGCTCGAGGCGGTCCGGGCCGGCGCCGGCCAGCGCATCGTCTACGCCTCGTCGTCCTCGATCTACGGCGAGTCCGAGCAGCTGCCCACACGCGAGGACGCGCCGCCGCGGCCGCTGTCGCCCTACGGCGTGACGAAGCTCGCGGGCGAGCAGCTGTGCCGCGTCTACCACGTCAACCACGGGCTCGACACGGTGGCGCTGCGCTTCTTCACCGTCTACGGCCCACGGCAGCGGCCGGACATGGCGTTCCGGCGCTTCTGCGAGGCCGCTGCCCGCGGCGGCTCGATCGGGCTGTTCGGCGACGGCCGCCAGAGCCGCGACTTCACCTACGTCGCCGACGTCGTCAGCGCGATCCGTGCGGCCGGCTCCGCGGAGGGCGCCGGCGGGCGGGCCTACAACGTCGGCGGCGGCGACCCGATCAGCCTCAATGCGGCGCTCGAACTGCTCGCCGCGATCGCCGGGCGCCCGCTGGACGTCTCGCGCGCGGAGCGCGAGTCGGGCGACGTGCTGCACACCGCCGCGGACGTCACCCGCGCGCGTGCGGAGCTGGGCTTCGCACCGGCGACGAGCCTCGCCGTGGGCCTGCGGGCGGAGTTCGACTGGGTGCGCGCGCGTGCCGAGCGCGAGCCGCGGCTCGCCGCGGTCAGCCGGGCAGCGCGACCGACGGCAGCACGACCGTCGGCGGCGTTATCTTCGGCAGCCGAGGGTCGGGAAGCACCAGGCCCGGCAGCTCGACCGTCGGCAGCTTGATCTCCGGCAGCCGTACGGGCGAGCGGCGCTACCTCCGCGGCTGGGCGAAGGACTTCGGCGGCCGCAGCGCGCGCAACGTGCGCATCTTCCTCGCCGCCCGCACGGCGCGGGCGCGCCGCGTGGCGGCTCGCCGCCTCACCCGCGGCAGCTACGGCGAGCTCTTCAACGGGCTCCTGCGCACGATCTGCGTGCCGACCATCGTCAGCGGCGGCTCCCGCGCGAACGTGCTGCCGGGGAGCGCACAGGCGACGGTCAACATCCGCCTGCTCCCCGGCGCGCGCCCGCGAGGGACGGCGCGAGTGGCCGACCGCCAAGGTCACGCCGGCGCTGTTCGAGGCGGGGACGGACGCCGTCCCGTGGCGCGAGCGCGGCGTGCCCGTCTACGGCGTCTATCCGTACCCGATCTCGAGGGCCGAGCTGGCCGACATGCACGGCAAACGACGAGCGCATCTCGACCCGCCGGCTGGAGGAGGGCACGGACATGCTCACCCGCGTGCTGCGGGCGACGGCCGCTCGCTGAGGCGGGCGCGTCACGGGCGCGCGAGGTCGGCGATCAGCGCGGAGTGGTCGCTGAGCCCCGTGCGCCGCCATTCGTGCGCGTAGGCCACGGCGACCGGGTTGAGCCCCTGGACGAGCACGTGGTCCAGTCGCCAGCCGCCGCGGTCCTGGGCGAACGTCCAGCTCGCGTGCCGTCCCTCGTAGCCGTGCAGCGCCCGGAAGGCGTCGAGCCACCCGCGCTCGCGCAGCCCGTGGACGAGCGCGCGCTCCGCGCGGTCCCAGCGCTCGCCGCGCTCGGGCCGGAGCCGCCCGGCGCTGTTGTAGGCGAAGGTCAGCACGTCGCCGTCCGGCAGCTCGCGACGCGGCGTGTTGAGGTCGCCGCACAGGATCCGCGGCCCGGGCGGCCGCTGGTCGAGGTAGGCCGCGACGGCCTCGTGCGTGTGGACCTTCGCGAGCTCCGGCGCCGGGGCGATCGGCGAGTGCAGGTTGACGATCTCGAGGTCCCCGAGTCCGCAGCACAGCACGCGCTCGGGCCACGGCGCGTCCGGCGGCGGGGCCAGCCGCTCGAGCGGCTCGCGCGTCGCGATGAGGACCCCGAGCAGGCGACGCCCGGGCGCCGTGGGAGGGTCGTCGAGCGTCGCCTCGCAGGCGCTGAAGCCCGCCTCGGCCAGTGCGGCGCGCCACAGCGGCAGCGTCCTCGCCGTCACCTCCTGCAGCGCGACGACGTCCGCGGAGACGGCCGCGACGGCCTGCGCCTGCTCCGGATGCCGCGTCACACGCCCCGCGACGTTCCAGGTCAGGAGCCGCACGCTCAGCCGCGCTCGCGCAGCTCGATCGCCGTTGCCGGCGCGAGCAGCATCGTGAGCCCGCTGCGGGGGTCGCGCGGCGATGGGCGCTGCTCGCGCAGGACGACGGCCGACCACGGACGACCCGCGTCGAGGTCCAGCGCGAGCTCGGCGGCGAGCTCGCGCGGGACCCAGCCCGCCTGCTCGCCGCCGCCTGCGGGGTGGACGGCGATCGCGTTGGCGTCGTGCGGATTGGCCGCGTCGCGCCGCAGCGCGAGCGGCTGACCCGGCGCCAGCGCGTCCGCGCCCAGCGCCTCGGCGTGATGGCGCGCCGCGCCGGCCACCGCGCCGATCCGCAGGCCCCGCTCGACCAGCCCAGGGGCGTCGCGCGCGAGGTAGCTGCCCGAGGCCGGGTCGATGACCTGGTAGCCCGCGAGCCAGACCTCGCCGCCGTCGTCGGGGTACCAGTAGCGGGCCTCGTAGGCGACGTCGACGATCACGGCGGCGGTGCGGTCCACACAGGGGAGATACCCGCGCCGCCGCGCCCCCTGTCCAGGGGACGCGGCGGCGCGGTGTCCTCCCTCAGCGGAAGCTGCGGAGGTGAATCGTGCGGCCGTTGTTGGCCGTGTACTGCGCGTCGATGACGCCGGCCCAGACGCGGTAGCTGCCGCCGCGGCGGATCTTCAGCCGCTTGCTGTACTTCCCGCCGCTGCGGGTGATCGTGCCGCCGACCGTGACCCAGCGGCCGCTCTTCTTCTTCTGGAACGCGATCTGCGCGCCGGAGCGGGCGGGGAAGATCGAGCCCGAGAAGCGCAGGCGATGCCCGCGCTTCACGCGGTGCCGGGAGACGTGCGTGTGGACGATGAACAGGACGCCGACCGTCCCGATCGGGCTGACGACGTTCGGCCGCTCCGGCATCTGGACGCGGTACTGGGTGTTGAACAGCACGGCCAGCAGCGGGAACGCGAAGCCGCCCTGCGGGTTGGTGACCTGCTCGTTCGAGGCGTTCTGGAAGCCCTGCTGGTAGGGCCACGGGTTGCTCTGCAGGACGATCTTGCGACCCGCGTTGCCCGTGCCCGTCAAGGTCCCGGACAGCGTGGTCCCCTGGCCGGGCGCGATCGGGTTCGGCGACGCCGACAGGCTGACGCCGAGCGGCTGCTTGCGCGTCGTGAACGAGCGGCGCTTGCCGAGCGTGGTGCCCGACCCGTTGTGGGCGACGACCCGGTAGAAGTAGCGCGTGGCGGGGGCGAGGCCGCCGACGTCCGTCCGTACGTGCACGGCGGTCTTGCCGTTCCCGGCCGAGGCCGGCGCGGTCTGCGTCCCGAGGGCGATCGTGGTCCCGTACTGGAAGTAGTACGTCGTGGCCGTCGAGTTCGGGTCCACCGAGCCCGTCAGCCGTACGGACGAGAACGTGACGTTCGCCGCTCCACCTGTCGTCGCTCCCGCTTTGGCGGCCAGCGCGGCCGCGGGCAGCAGACCGACGACGATGACGCTCAGCACGAGCGCTCCCAACCCCTTGTAGCGCATCTATTTCCTCCCAGACGTGGACTTCCTGACCCCTACCGCTGTCCCAACACGGAGTTCAGCGGAAAGACGCGGTGGGATCTTGACATCGAGCGCCGCGCGCGGGAGCGTCGCCTGATCGCGATGTCCCACGCCATCATCGGGCGGGAAGCCGAGCTCCAGCAGTTGCGCGACGTCGTGCAGCGACAGGAGCGACCGCTCGTCGCCTTCGTGGAGGGCGAAGCCGGCGTCGGCAAGACGCGCTGCTCGAGGCCGTTGCTCGATCCGGAGGCGCTGGCCTCCGACGTGCTCGTCCGCGACGGCCGCCGTCTGCGCTTCAGCCATCCGTTGATCGCGGCGGTGGTGCAGAGCGCCGGCAGACGCTCCAGCTCACGTTGGGGACGAACATCTGGAACGCGGAGGCGGCCGGCCACTGGATCCAGGCGCTTGTCGACGCGCATCTGGGACGGGTGGAGTCCGCCCGGGCACACGCCGAGACGGGTCGCAGCCAGGCGGAGAAGCTCGGAGACCTCTCGTTCGCGTCCCGCTGCTCCCACGTCCTCGGATTCGTCGACCTCTCCGTCGGCGATGCGCAGGCCGCGGTTCGCCACCTGGCTCCGGTCCGCGCGAACGAGGCGCGGCTGGGGATCCGCGAGCCGGCGCATTTCTGCGTCGCCCCCGACCTCGCCGAGGCGCTCGTGCTCATCGGCGACCTGGACGCTGCGCGTGAGGTGCAGGAGGAGCTCGAGGCGCAGGGACGCGAGCTCGGCCGGACGTGGGCCGTCGCGACGGCGCTGCGCTGCCGCGGGCTGATCGCCGCGGCCCAGGGCAGCTCGCCGGATGCGCTGGCCGACCTCGCTGAAGCGCTCGAACTGCACGCCAGGATCCCGCAGCCGTTCGACCGCGCGCGGACGCTGCTGGCGCTCGGCACCGCTCAGCGGCGGGCGAAGCGGCGGGCGGAGGCGCGCGTGTCGCTCGAGGCCGCGCTCGCGGTCTGTGGGTTCCCCGCTTTCAGCGGCGGGGGAGCGCGCGTAGCTTGCTGATCACACCGACCCGCGCACCACACGAACCGCGCGAATCCCAACCCGAGTCCCGGGCCCCCGGGGCGCAGGAGATCCTCATGCTCGTCCACCGTCGCTGCGCGCGATCGCTCACGCTCGCCTGCGCCACCGCCGCCCTGGCGCTGGCCCCCGCCACCGCACTCGCCATGCCGGCGAGCGATCCGCCGCCGTCCACGCCGGACAACCGCATCATCGTGGGGCCGGCCCCGGCGCCGATCCGCACGAGCGGGCACACGACGCTCGCGCTGATCATCTCCGGCAGCGCGCTCCTCATCGCCGCCGGCGGAGCGGGCCTCGCGGGCCGCGACCACCAGCGCATCCGTCACATCATCTAGGCGGGCGCAGCAGAGCTCGACTCGCGCCGGCGGCCGTTCGCGGCCGCCGGCCTCTTGCCGGGTAGCTACGCCGCCGCGAGCGCGGCGCCGACGGCGTCGAGCGCGCTGCCGATGTCCTCGGCGCTGACGTCGAGGTGCGTGACCGCGCGCACCGTGCGGTCGTCGAGCGCGCCCATGATCACGCCCTGGGCGGCGAGCTGGGCGCAGAGGCCGCGGGCGTCGCCGACGCGGAAGACGACGATGTTGGTGTCGACCTCGGCCGGGTCGATCTCGACGTTCGGCAGGTGCGCCAGCCCGGCCGCGAGCACGCGCGCGTTCTCGTGGTCCACGGCCAGGCGCTCGACGTGGTGGTCGAGCGCCCACAGCGCGCCCGCCGCCACGATCCCGGCCTGGCGCAGCGCGCCGCCCATCATCTGCTTGTAGCGCCACGCCTCGTCGATCAGCTCCTGCGAGCCCGCGAGCACGGCGCCCATCGGCGCGCCGAGGCCCTTGGAGAAGTCGATCCACGCGGTGTCGAACCCCAGCGTCCACTCGGTCGTCGGCACGCCGCTGGCCACGACGGCGTTCATCAGCCGCGCGCCGTCCATGTGCAGGCGCAGGCCGTTGGCCTTCGCGACTTCGACGACCTCGCGCAACTGCACCAGCGGCCACACGTGCCCGCCGGCCAGGTTCGTCGTCTGCTCGACGGACACGAGCCGCGAGCGCGGGTGGTAGCGGTCGCCCGGCGGGCGCATCGCCGCGGCGAGCGCATTGGCGTCGAACATCCCGCGCTCGCCCTCGAGCGGGCACAGCACGGCGCCCGAGAGCGCCGCCGGGCCGCCGGCTTCGGCCTTGATCGGATGCGAGATCCGGTGCAGGTAGGCCTCGTCGCCGCCCGGCCGGATGTGCAGCCGGAACCCGATCGCGTTGCACATCGTGCCCGAGGGCAGGAAGACCGCAGCCTCGAAGCCGAGCAGCTCCGCCACGCGCTCGCACAGCCGGTTGACGGTGGGATCGCCGAAGTGCTGCTCGTCGCCGACCTCGGCCTCGGCCATCACCCGCCGCATCTCCGGCGTGGGCCGGGTCTGCGTGTCGGAGTAGAGGTTGACGCGCGCCTTTGCCGGGGGCACGCTAGCGCGTGCCCCCGGCGGGCGGAACCCTCAGCGGGGCAGGCCCTTGATGCTCTTCTTGAACTGCTTGAACGCGGGGCGCGCCGTGCCGTTCGGGTTGACCAGCCCGGCGTCGAAGCGCGCGGAGCGCGGCTCGCCGAACCAGCGGTAGACGTAGATCCGCTTCACGCGGCTGTACTTGCGCGCGAGCTTGAACATGTACTTCGTCCGCGAGGCGGCGCGCTTGAGGGAGTACGGGAAGTCCTTGCCGAAGTGCACGATGCCGCCGGTCTCGGTCAGCCACAGCTGGCCCTTGACGACGGACAGGACGTTCTTCACGCCCTTGCTCTGGCGGCGGTTGACGTCCTTGTAGTTGTGCAGTCCCCAGATGCGGCCCTTGCCGTGGGTGGCCCGCAGGAAGCCGCGCAGGTAGGTCTTGACGTCGCTCGAGTCGAGCACGTCGGCGGCCTCGATGGTGCACCGCTTGCAGACGCTCTTGAGCGCGAGGTAGTAGCGCGCGGCGAGCTTCGGCTTGCGGTAGGTGGGCTGGGAGACGTGGTTGACCTCGTTCCAGGGCGAAAACGTCTTCGCGTACGGGAACTCCTTGCGGAAGCGCTTGACCGCGCTGATGTACGTCTTCTTGCTCGGGGCCTTGCAGGCCTTCTTCTTGGAGTACTTCGTGATGAAGCAGCCGCGGCGCGCGGAGAACGTGACGAGGACGTCCTGCCGCTTGGCGCGGGAGGCGTTCATGAAGCCCGTGACCTCCGCGTGCTGCGGCGCGGACTTGAAGTAGTCCCACGGGAGGATGTAGCGAACCCGCTTGAGCTTCAGCTGGGCCCAGTTCGACTGAGCGAACATGGCGGGGTTCTGCTCGGAGAGGCCCACTCGGACCTTGGCCTGTGCCGCGGGGACCGCAACCAGGGCGGCCAGGAGCACGGCGATGGGGAGAATGAGTCTGTATCGCATAGGGCCCCTAACCTAGCCACCCCCCCGGGAGTTGCGGCGAGGTTGCCTTCGTACCCTTAGTTGCAGGAATGACGAAGCTCGCGGAGCAGCGCGCCGGCCTGCCGGACCAGCCGGGGGTCTACCTGTTCCGCGACGCGCGCGGCCGGGTCGTGTATGTGGGCAAGGCCAAATCGGTGCGCAAGCGCGTGGCCTCGCACTTCTCGGCGCGCGGCCCGCTGAAGGAGTTCGTCGAGAACATCGAGTACGTCGTGGTCGAGACCGAGGCCGAGGCGCTGCTGGCGGAGCAGAACTTCATCCGCCAGTACAAGCCGCGCTTCAACATCCGCCTGCGCGACGACAAGTCCTATCCGTACATCGCGATCTCGCTCGACGAGGACTTCCCGCGGGTCTACTTCACGCGCGAGCGCCACCGGCGCGAACGCGCCTACTTCGGCCCCTACTCGTCGGCCAAGCGGGTGCGCGGGACGCTCGACCTGCTCGGCAAGATCTTCCTCTTCCGCTCCTGCGAGGGTGCGGAGCCCGGCCGGCGCTCCGGCTCGCCCTGCCTCGACTACTACATCAAGCGCTGCGGGGCGCCCTGCGTCGGCTACGTCTCCAAGGAGGAGTACCGCGCCGGCATCGACGGCGTGATCGCGTTCCTGTCCGGCCGCTTCCGCCAGATCGAGCGCGAGCTCGAGGATCGGATGTTCTTCGCCGCCGGCCAGCAGGACTACGAGCACGCGACGATCGAGCGCAACCGGCTGCAGGCCGTGCGCGCGCTGCTCGAGCGCCAGCGCGTCGCCGACGACCGCGCGGGCACCTACGACGCGGTCGCCCTCGCGGTCGACGGCGCGGACGCCAACGCCCAGGTGTTCCAGGTCCGCGACGGGGTGCTGTCCGACCGCCAGTCCTTCTACCTCGACAACGAGGGCGAATACGACGTCGCGCGAGCGGCCGAGGAGTTCCTGCTCCAGTACTACGCGAGCGCGATGTCGATCCCCGCGCTGATCGTCGTGCAGGGCGAGCTCGCCGAGGGCTCGGAGCTCCAGGTCCTCGCCGAGATGCTCGCCGAGCGCCGCGGCGGGCCGGTCGAGATCCGCGCCGCCGAGCGCGGCGGCAAGCGCCGCATCCTCGACCTCGCCGAGCGCAACGCGCGGCTCGCGCTCGACCAGGAGAAGCTGCGCTCCGAGCGCCGCCGCCAGCAGCGCGTGGAGGCGCTCGACGCGCTCCAGCGCTCGCTCGCGCTCGACGCGCTGCCGGTGCGCATCGAGTGCTTCGACATCTCGAACATCGGCGGCACGCACACCGTCGCCTCGATGGTCGTGTTCGAGGGGGGCGCGCCGAAGAAGTCCGATTACCGCCGCTTCACGATTCGCACATTGGAACCCACCCACCCCGACGATTTCGCAGCCATGGCGGAGGTGCTCAGCCGGCGCTACGGGCAGTGGGAGAAGCAGACGGAGCGCTCGCCCTACGACGCCGAGCGCGACGCCTCGTTCGCCGCCCTGCCCAACCTCGTGGTGATCGACGGCGGGCCGGGCCAGCTGTCGGCGGGGCTCGAGCCGCTGCGCGGCTTCCTCGACCGCGGCGTGGCGGTGGTCTCGCTCGCCAAGCGAATCGAGGAGGTCTTCTTCCCGGGGCGCTCCGAGCCCCTGCGGCTCGCCCACGACACGCCCGAGCTGCAGCTGCTCCAGCGCGTGCGCGACGAGGCCCACCGCTTCGCCATCACCCACCACCGCAGCCGCCGCGACAAGGCGATGACGGAGTCGGTGATGGACGACCTCCCGGGCATCGGCCCGGCGCGCAAGCGCGCGCTGCTCAAGCACTTCGGCTCGCCGGAGGCGGTGCTCGCCGCGCCGCGCGATGCGCTCGAGTCGGTGCCCGGCGTGCCGCAGAAGGTGGCGCGCGAGCTGTACGCCCACCTCAATCGGACCGGTCGATAGGCCATGATCAACGTATGAGCGGTAACGGCGCCGTGCCGCCGGGCCCCAATCTCGTCGATCTCGTGATCATCTCGGGGCAGTCGGGCGCGGGGAAGTCGTCCGCGATGAACGTGTTCGAGGACGCGGGCTACTTCTGCGTCGACAACCTGCCGGCGGAGATGATCCGCGCGCTCGCCGGCCTGTTCATGCACGACGGCTCCAAGGTCGAGCGCGCCGCCGTCGTCTCCGATCAGCGCGGCGGCGAGTACTTCGGCGGCCTCGCGCGAGTGATCGAGACGCTGCGCTCGGACGAGGTCGCCCACCGCGTGATCTACCTCTGCGCCGACGACGAGACGCTGCTCGGCCGCTACAAGGAGACGCGCCGGCGCCATCCGCTCGCGCCCTCCGGCAACCTGATCGACGGCATCCGCCGCGAGGCCGAGGCGCTCGGCCCGATCCGCGAGCTCGCCGACTCGGTCGTGGACACGAGCGGCCTCAGCGCCGCGATGCTGCGGCGCAAGATCGCCAACGAGCTGCTCGAGGCCGAATCGCCGCGGCGGCTCGCGGTCACCTTGACGTCCTTCGGCCACAAGCACGGCCCGCCGCGCGACGCCGACCTCGCGTTCGACGTGCGCTTCCTGCCCAACCCGCACTACGAGCCCGAGCTGCGCGTGCTGACCGGCTTCGACACCCGGATCGTCGACTACGTCGGGCGCGACGGCCGGCTCGAGGAGTTCTACGACCGGGTGATCCCGCTGCTCGAGTACCTGCTGCCCCAGTACGTCGCCGAGGGCAAGGCGCACCTCGTCGTCGCGATCGGCTGCACGGGCGGCCGCCACCGCTCGGTCGTGATCGCTGAGCACCTCGCGGCGCACTTCCGTCCGGACGATCGCTACTTCATCGAGATCCAGCACCGCGACGTCGACCGCGCACCGACGCGCGCCTGACGCTCACGCTAGCCTCCTCGCCGATTCATAAGGCGATCGAGGGGTTTCAGGCATGTCCGTACGCGTGGGGATCAACGGCTTCGGCCGCATCGGCCGCAACGTGTTCCGTGCGGCGCACGAGCGCAACGCGGACATCGAGTGGGTGGCCGTCAACGATCTGACCGACGCCAGGACCCTCGGGCACCTGCTCAAGTACGACTCGGTGCTCGGTCCCTACCCGGGCACGGTCGAGGTCCGCGACGACGCGCTCGTCGTCGACGGCAAGGAGGTCAAGGTGCTCGCCGAGCGCGACCCGGCCGCGCTGCCGTGGTCCGACCTCGGCGCCGACGTCGTGATCGAGTCGACCGGCCTGTTCACCAAGCGCGACGACGCCGCCAAGCACCTCGAGGCGGGCGCGCAGAAGGTGATCATCTCGGCGCCGGCCACCGAGCCCGACGTGACCGTCGCCCTGGGCGTCAACTTCGACGACGCGTACGACCCCGACCAGCACCACATCATCTCCAACGCCTCGTGCACGACGAACTGCCTCGCGCCGGTCGCGAAGGTGCTGCACGAGACGGTCGGCATCGAGCGCGGGCTGATGACCACGATCCACGCCTACACGGCCGACCAGAACCTGCAGGACATGCCGCACAAGGACCTGCGCCGCGCCCGCGCCGCCGCCATCAACCTGATCCCCGCGAGCACCGGCGCGGCCAAGGCGGTCGGCCTCGTCCTGCCCGAGCTCAAGGGCAAGCTGACCGGCTTCGCCGTCCGCGCCCCCGTGCCCACCGGCTCGGTCGTCGACCTCACCGCGGACGTCTCGCGCGAGACATCCGTCGAGGAGATCAACGAGGCGTTCAGGGGCAAGGCCGACACCGGCGCGCTCGAGGGCATCCTGCGCTACACCGACGACCCGATCGTGTCCTCGGACATCGTCAAGACGACGCACTCGGCGATCTTCGACTCGCAGCTGACGCTGGTGCTCGACGGGACGATGGTCAAGGTCGTCGCCTGGTACGACAACGAGTGGGGCTACTCCAACCGCTGTGTCGAGCTCGCGCAGCGCGTGCTGGTGCATGCGCACGCTTGACGACCTCGACGTCGAGGGCAAGCGGGTGCTCGTCCGGGTGGACTTCAACGTCCCCCTGGACGAGCAGCAGAACATCACCGACGACGCCCGGATCCGCGGCGCGCTGCCCACGCTCGAGGAGCTGCGCGAGAAGGGCGCGGCGAAGCTGGTGCTGCTCGCCCATCTCGGACGCCCCAAGGACCGCGAGCCCGAGTTCTCGCTCAACCCCGCCGCCGAGCGCCTGGGCGAGCTGCTCGGTGCCGAGGTCGCGCTCGCGCCCAACCTCGACGACGTCCCCGACGTTGACCTCGTCATGATCGAGAACGTCCGCTACGAGCCGGGGGAGACAAAGAACGACCCCGAGCTGGCCGAGCGCTACGCGGCGCTCGCCGACGTCTACGTCAACGACGCGTTCGGCGCCGCCCACCGCGCGCACGCTTCGACCGAGGCGGTCGCGCACCTGCTGCCCGCCGCGGCGGGGCGGCTGCTCGAGCGTGAGGTCAAGACACTCACCGGCATCCTCGAGGACCCGCGGCGCCCGCTCGTCGCGGTGGTCGGCGGCGCCAAGGTGACGGACAAGCTCGGCGTCCTCGACGCGTTCCTCGAGCGCGCCGACTCCGTGCTGATCGGCGGCGCCATGTGCTTCCCGTTCTTCTCCGCGCAGGGCCACGACGTCGGCGAGTCGATGTGCGAGGCGGAAGGCGTCGAGCCGGCCCGGCGCACTCTCGAGGGCGGCGGCGAGAAGCTGCGGCTGCCGGAGGACCTCGTCGCCGGCCGCGAGTTCTCGGCCGACACCGAGGTGCGCGACCTCGACGGCGTCGACGTGCCCGACGGCTGGATGGGCCTCGACATCGGCCGCGGCTCCTCCGAGGCCTACGCGGAGGTCATCCGCGGGGCCGGCACGGTGTTCTGGAACGGGCCGATGGGCGCGTTCGAGCTCGAGCCGTTCGCGGCCGGGACGCGGCGCATCGCCGAGGCGATGGCCGACTGCGAGGGCACGACCGTCGTGGGCGGCGGCGACTCGGCCGCGGCGATGTCGGAGTTCGGGCTCGCGGACCGCGTCGACCACCTCTCCACGGGCGGCGGCGCCGCGCTCGAGCTGATCGAGGGCAAGGCGCTCCCGGGCGTGGAGGCGCTGGCATGAGCCCCGACCGCACGCCGTTCATCGCCGGCAACTGGAAGATGTACAAGACGATCGCGGAGGCCGAGCAGTTCATCTCCGCGCTGCTGCCGAAGATCTCCTCGATCGACGGCGTCGAGGTCGCGATCTGCGTCCCGTTCCTCTCGCTGCAGGCGATGGTCGACTCCGCGCGCGGGTCTCGCGTGGAGGCGTTCGCGCAGACGATGCACGACGCCGACGAGGGCGCGTTCACCGGCGAGGTCTCGCCGCGGATGCTGGCGGAGATCGACGCCGACGGCGTGGTGCTCGGGCACTCCGAGCGGCGCCAGCTGTGCGGCGAGACCGATCGCGCGCTGGCGCTGAAGGTCGCCGCGGCGCTCGCGGCGGACCTGACGCCGATCCTGTGCGTCGGCGAGACCGAGGAGGAGCGCGAGCGCGGCGACACCGAGCGCAAGCTGCGCCACCAGGTCCAGGAGGGGCTCGAAAAGGTCGCGGTCGAGCGACTGGCCGAGGTCGTCGTCGCCTACGAGCCGATCTGGGCGATCGGCTCCGGCCGCAGCGCCACCGCGGAGCAGGCCCAGGAGGCCGTCGCGTTCGTGCGCGCGCTCGTCGAGGGCTTCGACAAGCAGGCCGGCCAGGCGGTGCGGATCCTCTACGGCGGCTCGCTCAAGCCGGAGAACGCCGAGGAGCTGCTCGCGCTCCCCGACGTCGACGGCGCGCTCGTCGGGGGCGCCAGCCTCGATCCGGACTCGTTCGCCCGCATCGTCGAGATCGCGGCGGCGCTCAGGACCCGATGAGCACGGTTCCCTCCGTCTGCCTGGTGATCCTCGACGGTTGGGGGCTGGCGCCGGAGGGGCCAGGGAACGCGATCAGCCTCGCCGACACGCCCGTGTTCGACGAGCTGTGGGAGCGCTACGACCACACGCAGCTGACCGCCTGCGGCGAGGCCGTCGGCCTGCCGGCCGGTCAGATGGGCAACTCCGAGGTCGGCCACCTCAATCTCGGCGCGGGCGCGATCGTGCCGCAGGACCTGCTCCGCATCGACAAGGCGGTCGAGGACGGGTCGCTGGCCGAGAACGAGGTCGTCTCGGAGGCCCTGCGTGACGCGCCGCGGGTGCACCTGATCGGGCTCGTGTCCGACGGCGGCGTGCACTCCTCCGACGGCCACCTCGAGGCGCTGATCGACATTGCCGCGAACCAGGGGGTCGAGGACCTCGTCATCCACGCGTTCACCGACGGCCGCGACACCTCCCCGAAGGGCGGCGCGGACATGCTCGCGAAGGTGCAGGGGTGGCTGGTCGACGCCGGCGTCGGGCGGATCGGCTCCGTCGTCGGCCGCTACTTCGCGATGGACCGCGACACGCGCTGGGACCGCACCGAGAAGGCGGTCAAGCTGCTCATGGAGGGCGACGCCGAGCACGAGGCCGAGTCCGGCGAGAAGGCGGTGCGGGCGGCCTACGAGCGCGACGAGACGGACGAGTTCATCACGCCGACGAAGGTGGGCGACGAGGACTCGACGATCCGTCCCGGCGACTCGGTGCTCGCGTTCAACTTCCGCCCCGACCGGATGCGCCAGATCACCGAGGCGCTGACGAAGGCGGGCATCGACCGCTACGCGACGCTGACGGAGTACGAGGAGGGCTGGCCGTATCCGGTCGCCTTCCCGCCGGAGCGCCCGGACGTGACGCTGGCGACCATCATCTCCGGCCGCGGCGAGACGCAGCTGCACGTCGCGGAGACCGAGAAGTACCCGCACGTGACGTACTTCTTCAACGGCGGCGAGGAGGAGCCGTACGAGGGCGAGGTGCGCGAACTGGTCGACTCGCCGCGCGACGTCCCGACGTACGACAAGAAGCCCGAGATGAGCGCGCGCGAGGCGGCGGACGCGTTCGTGCGCCACTGGGAGGAGGACTCCCCGGTGTTCGGGATCATCAACTTCGCGAACGCCGACATGGTCGGCCACACGGGCGTCATCGAGGCGGCGGTGAAGGGGATCGAGACCGTCGACGAGTGTCTCGGCCGCGTCCTGGAGGCGGTGCACGGCACGGGCGGCGCCTGCATCATCGTCGCCGACCACGGCAACGCCGACGAGATGCTCGAGGAGGACGGCTCGCCGGACACCGCACATTCACTCAATCCGGTCCCGTTCGTGGTCACTATGGATGCCGCGCGCCTCGACGGCGAGGGCATCCTCGCCGACGTCGCGCCGACCGTGCTGGCGCTGCTCGGGATCGAGCGACCGCCTGAGATGACCGGCCGCTCGCTGCTGGCCGGCGACTGAGAGGAGCAGACATGGGAGAGCGCACGAGCCATGCCCAAGGGACGATCTCGTGGACGGACCTCGAGACCACTGACCAGGAGGGCGCGAAGGCGTTCTACGGTGCCCTCTTCGGCTGGGAGTACGAGGACCAGCCGGTGGGCGAGCACGCGACGTATTCGATGGCCAAGCTGAACGGTCGCTCCGCGGCCGCGATGTCCGGGCAGCGCGCCGAGGACGCCGCGGCGGGGATCCCGCCGCACTGGAACGTCTACGTGACGGTCGCGGACGTCGACGCCAGCGCCGCCAAGGCCGCCGAGGCCGGCGGACAGGTCTTCGCCCCGCCGTTCGACGTCTTCGACGCCGGGCGCATGTCGGTGATCGCCGATCCGACCGGCGCGGTGCTCTCCCTCTGGCAGCCGGGCACGAGCATCGGGGCCGAGGTCGTCAACGAGCCGGGCGCGCTGACCTGGGCCGACACGGCGACCCCCGACGCGCCTGCCGCGCAGGCGTTCTACTCGGCGCTGCTTGGCTGGCGCTTCGAGGCGATGAGCGAGGAGCCGCCGTACTGGGTGATCTTCAACGGGGATCGCACCCAGGGCGGCATGACGGTGCCGCCGCCCGGCGTGCCGCCGAACTGGTTCCCGTACTTCGCGGTGGCGAACGTCGAGGCGTCGGCGAAGGCGGCGGAGGAGGCCGGCGGCAAGCCCTTCATGGGCCCGATCGACATCCCCAACGGCGGCCGCTTCGTCCTGCTCCAGGACCCGCAGGGCGCGGCGTTCGCGATCTTCCAGGGCGACTTCGACGACTGATGCGGTTGACCGGACAACTACCGTGGGATAAGCTCTGCTCGCGTGAACGTCGGTGTGCCAACTGACCAGGTGGGACTCGGCGAGGCCGAGCTCGGGGCGTGGCGCGGGCTCGTCCGTGTCCACGCCGCTCTCGCCCGCGAGCTCGACGCCGAGCTCGACGCGGAGCACGGCCTGCCGCTGTCCTCCTACGAGGTGTTGCGCTCCCTGAGCCGGATGCCGGCCGGGAGGATGCGGATGGCCGAACTGGCCGAGCACGTGTTGCTCAGCCGCTCCGGGATGACCCGCCTGATCGACCGCCTCGAGCGCGAGGGCCTGGTGGCGCGGTCCACCTGCGACAAGGACGGTCGCGGTTGCTACGCGGTGCTCACGGACCACGGGCGCGAGAAGGTCGAGCATGCGCGTGGGACGCACATCGCCGTCGTCCGCGAGGGCTTCCTGCGCCACTTCTCGGAGGACGAGCTGCGCGAGCTCGCGAAGCTGTTCGAGCGCGCGCTGCCGGAACCGCATTTATCGCTCCCGGCGAAGCAGAAAACTTGATACGCCCAGACTGAGATCGTATAATCGGCTCCAGCTGACTGTCCGACTGTTCCGAAGGGAGGAACTTCGATGACCATCGTCCGCTGGGAGCCGCTTCGCGAGCTGAACTCGCTCCAGAGCGAGATGAACCGCCTCTTCAACACCGCGTTCGACGCGCCGACCGGATCCTCCGGGCCCGTCGTCCGGCGCTGGGTGCCGGCCATGGACCTCGTCGAGTCCGGCGACCACTTCGTCCTGCGCGCCGACCTGCCCGGCATGTCCGAGGAGGACATCGAGATCGAGCTCGAGGACGGCACGCTCACCGTCTCGGGCGAGCGCAAGGCCGAGCACGAGGAGCGTCAGGAGGGCTTCCACCGCGTGGAGCGCTCCTTCGGCGCGTTCTCGCGCTCGCTGACGCTGCCCAGGGGCATCGACGCCGACGCGGTCTCCGCGAGCTTCGACCGTGGGGTGCTGGAGATCCGCATCCCGAAGCCCGAGGCGCGCAAGCCGCGGCGCATCTCGATCGCCAACGGTGGCCAGGAGACCATCGAGGGCGCGAGCCGCGAGACCACGCCGACCACCTGAAAGCTGCCGGCGAGGGGCGCGCGTAGGCTGCGCGCCCCGTGCCCGGCTTCGAGATCCACCATCGCGACTCCGGGTCGCGCGCCCGCGCCGGCACGCTGCGCCTCGCCCACGGCGAGGTCCGCACGCCCGCCTTCGTCCCGCTGGCCACCAAGGCCGTGGTCAAGACGCTCGAGGTCGCGGAGGCCGCCGAGCTCGGCTACGACATGGTGCTCGGCAACACGTTCCACCTTTTCCTCTCCCCGGGCCACGAGCTGATCCGGCAGCTCGGCGGCCTGCACCGCTTCATGCGCTGGGACAGGCCGGTGATCACCGACTCCGGCGGCTTCCAGGTCTTCTCGATGGGCCACGGCACGATCGCGGATGAGATCAAGGCCCGCCCATCCCGTGCCGGTCACGGCGAGGGGGCCGCGCGCGAGGGCGCGATCCTCTCGATTGACGAGCAGGGTGTGCGCTTTCGCTCCTATGTGGACGGCTCCGTGCGCTTCATCTCCCCAGAGGACTCGATGGCGGTGCAAGCAGCGCTTCACTCGGACGTAGCGCTCGTGTTCGACGAGTGCACCCCCTTCCACGTCGACCGCTCCTACACCGAGCGCTCCACCGAGCGCACCCACCGCTGGCTCGCGCGCTGCCTGCGCTGGCACGCCGAGCATGGGCCGGCCGACCAGCTCGTGTACGGCATCGTCCAGGGTGGCGTGCACGAGGATCTGCGGCGGGAGTCTGCGCAGCTGGTGGGGGCGAGCGGGTGCGGCGGGGTGGCGATCGGCGGCTCGTTGGGCCAGGACAAGGCGCAGATGTACGAGGTGGTCGACTGGACGGTGCAGAACCTCCCCGAGGGCAAACCGCGGCACCTGCTGGGAATCGGCGAGGTCGACGACCTGATCGCGGGGGTGGAGCGAGGAATCGACACCTTCGACTGCGCCATGCCCACCCGGCTCGGCCGCCATGGCGTGGCGCTCGTGCCCGACCCGCAGGCGCGCTGGCGCGTGGACCTGCTCAAGGCGCGCTGGCGCGAAGCGACCGAGCCCATCCTCGAGGGC
>JBBQLH010000070.1:0-22369 GCA_038327685.1 Solirubrobacterales bacterium | reverse complement strand
CTCGGTGCGGCCGGCGAGCACGCCGTTGAGCGTCGCCAGCGTCAGCAGCCGGGTGTCGCGGTCCGCGAGGTGGCCGAGGTACTCGCACTCGACGCGCTCGACGCTCGAGCCCTCGGCCAGCGACATCGCGAGCCGCCCGAGGCGCTGCGCGAGCGGCAGGTAGGGCCCGAGCACCTCCATGTCCTCCGCGGAGACGGCGGGGATGTTGACGGCGGTCGAGACGACGCCGCCGGTGAGCGCGGCCACGACCTGTTCCGCGGTCTGGACGCCCGCGCGGTCCTGGGCCTCGGTGGTGGAGGCGCCGAGGTGCGGGGTCACGATGACGTTGTCGTAGCCGTCGAACAGCGGGTAGTCGGTGATCGGCTCGGCCGGGAAGACGTCGAGCGCCGCGCCGGCGACCTTGCCAGAGTCGAGCGCGTCCTTGAGCGCCGCGTCCACCAGCAGCTCGCCGCGGGCGCAGTTGATGACGCGCACGCCGTCCTTCATCTGCGCGAACGCCTCGGCGTCGAGCCAGCCGCGCGTCTCGGGCGTCTTGGGCAGGTGGATCGTGATGAAGTCGCTCTCGCCGTAGACGTCCGCGCTCGACTCCGCCTTCTCCACCCCGAGCTCGCGGAAGCGCTCGGAGGACACGAACGGGTCGAAGGCGAGCACGCGCATCCCGAACGCCTGGGCGCGCGCCGCCACGAGCTGCCCGATGCGGCCGAAGCCGAGGATCCCGAGCGTCTTCTCGTAGACCTCGACGCCGCCGAACTTCGAGCGCTCCCAGCGGCCCGCGGTCAGCGAGGCGTGGGCCTGCGGGATGTTGCGCGCGAGCGAGAGCATCAGCGCCACGGTGTGCTCCGCGGCGGCGACGATGTTCGACTGCGGCGCGTTGGCGACGATGATGCCGCGCTTGGTGGCCGCCTCGACGTCGACGTTGTCAACGCCGATGCCGGCGCGGCCGATCACGCGCAGGTTGTGGGCGCGGGCGATCAGCTCGCCGGTCAGCTGCGTCGCCGAGCGGATGAGGATCCCGTGATAGCCGCCGATGCGCTCCGCGAGCTCCTCGTCGGTCCAGTCGACCCCGAGATCGACGGCGAAGCGCTCGCGCAGCATTTTCACGCCGGAGTCGGCGATCTTCTCCTTGACGAGGACGCGGTACTGCTGCTCGAGCACTAGTGGGCCTAGGCCGCGGCGACGACGCCGGCCTCGACGAAGACGCGCTGGGCGGCGCCGACCCCGGCGCCGTGCTCGACCTCGTAGCCGAGCTGGGACAGGGCCATCTCGAGTCCCGACAGCGAGGTCAGGATGTCGAAGGCGCCGAAGTAGCCGCAGTGGGCGATGCGCAGGATGCGGCCCTTGAGCTGCTCCTGGCCGCCGTTGGCGGTGATGCCGAGCTTGCGCAGCGCGCCCGGGACCTTGGCGCCGTCGATCGAGTCGGGCAGCTCGACGGCGGTGACGACGGTCGAGCGCTCGTCGGCGTCGCCATAGACGTCGAGCCCGATGGCCGCGGCGCCGGCGCGCGTGGCGCGGGCGAGCAGCGCGTGGCGGGCGAGCACGTCCTCGAGGCCCTCCTCGCGGATCATGTCGAGCGCGATGTCGAGGCCGACGAACAGCGGCACGGCGGGCGTGAAGGCGCTGTTGCCCTTGGCCTGGGCCTTTGCGTTCTTGCCCCAGTCGAAGTAGTAGCGGCCGCCTGGCTTGCCGGCGGCGTACTCGAGCGCGCGCTCGGAGACCGACGCGAAGCCGAGACCGGGCGGGCACATGAGCGCCTTCTGCGACCCTGCCACGACGACGTCGACGCCCCACTCGTCCTGGCGCAGCTCGGCCGCGCCGAGGCCCGAGACGGCGTCGACGGCGAGGATCGCGTCGTGGGCGCGGACGACCTCGGCGATCGCCTGGATGTCGTGGACGATGCCCGTCGAGGTCTCGCTGAGCGTGGCGAAGACGACCTTGATGCCCTCGTTCTCGCCGAGCAGGCGGTCGATCTCGGCCGGGTCGAGGCGCTCGCCCCAGCCCGGCTCGTAGCGCACCGTCTCGCCCCCGTAGGCGTCGCAGAGCTCGATCCAGCGCTCGCCGAACTTGCCCGCCGAGCAGGCGAGCACCGGCGCGCCGGGGCGCACGAGGTTCGCGGCGGCGGACTCCATCGCGCCCGACCCGCTGGCGGCGAACGCCAGGACGGGGTTCTCGGTCTGGAAGACGTAGGGCAGCTTGGCCAGCACGCGCTCGTAGAGCTCGACGAAGGCCGGAGCGCGGTGGTAGAGCATCGGCGCGGCCATCGCCTGCGAGACGGCGGGCGGCACGGGCGTCGGCCCGGCGGTCATCAGGTACTGCTTGACGAAGGGGTTCGGGGTCACGCGCGAAGAGGTTAGCTTCCCGCCCGACGCTGCCGGTCGAGCTCGTCCTGGAGGTTCTGCTGCAGGTCCGTGACCGACACGCCGGCGGCGATCAGGACGATCCAGACGACCGCTGCGACCACGCTCAGCGCCACCGCCACGATCGCGAGGATCAGGCCGGTCTTGCGCTGGCCGGGCCGGACGTCGCGCGGCGCCCTCGCGGCGCAGACCCAGCCCGCGACGCCCAGCGGCAGCGAGAAGATGAAGGAGAGGCCGAGCGAGAGCACGAGCAGGCCGAGGCTGGAGATCGCGCAGACGAGCGCGGCGATCGCGAGGCCGTTGGTCCCCTGCTCACCCGCGGGGCGGACGAAGATCGGGGCCTGCGGCTCGAGCGAGCGCGGCGGCTCGGAGTACTGCGGGGGCTGCGGCGGCAGCCAGCCTTCCGGGATGCGCGGAGGGTCGGCCATGCCCCGAATTGTGGCAGCGGACCTCTGGCGCCCCGGCGCTCGTAGGAGGAACATGCTGCCGATGGCGGTCCCGGCCCCGCGCCGACCCGACCCGCCGCTTGCGATCCGCGAGCCGGAGCAGGCCGAAACGCCGCGGCGTGGCGTCGAGCGCCGGCTCGTGCGCGGCGCCCAGCGCGGCTCGGCCGAGGACTTCGAGGCGCTGTTCGCGCTGCACTGGCCGCGCGCCTACCGGACCGCCTGGCTCGTCGTCCATGACGCGGCCGCGGCGGAGGACATCGCGCAGGAGGCGTTCATCGCCGCCTTGCGGGCGCTCGACAGCTTCGACCGCCGCCGGCCGTTCGGGCCGTGGCTGAGCCGCATCGTCGTCAACCGCGCGATCGACTGGGCGCGCGCCCGGCGGCTGCAGGCGGTGCCGGCGGAGTCGGTCGCGCCGGTCGCGCCGGAGCCGGAGGGCTGGTCGGAGGAGATCGTCGTCGCCCTGCGCTCGCTGCCGGTCGACCAGCGCGCGGTCGTCGTGCTCCGCCACGGCCTCGGCTACACGCCGGGCGAGATCGCGCGCATGCTCGACCTCCCGCGCGGCACCGTCAACTCGCGCCTGCGGCGTGCGCTCGACCGGCTCGAGGGTCTGCTCGAAGGGGAGCGCGATGGAGCCTGAGCGCCTCGACGAGCTGCTGCGCGCCCCGGCGCCCGGAGAGGCGGCGGCGCGCGAGCGCGCGCGGCTGCGGATCGGCGAGGAACTCTCGCGGCGGCCGGTAGCGCGGCGGCCGCACGGCCGGGTCGTGGTGGTCGCGCTGACGGCCGCTGCGCTCGCGCTCGCCGCGGCGCTCAGCCCGCCGGGAGACGCTGTCGCCGACTGGGTGCGGACGGCGGTCGGCCTGCGGCCGCACGCGCCGAAGGGCGGCGTGCGCGCCGCCGGGGAGCGGCTGCCCTCCGGCGGGCGCCTGCTCGTCTCCTCGGGCGGGGCGTCGTGGATCGTCGAGGCGGATGGGAGGCGCCGGCGACTCGGCGCGTGGACGGGCGCCTCGTGGTCGCCGCACGGGCTTTTCGCCGTCGTCTGGCGCGACCGCCGGCTCGCCGCGGTCGACCCCCGCGGACGCGTGCGCTGGTTGCTGCTCGCGCCCCGGCCGGTCACGGGCGCGCTGTGGTCGCCGAGCGGCTTCCGCATCGCCTACCGCTCGGGCCAGGATCTGCGCGTGGTCGCCGGTGACGGAACGGGCGACCGCGTGCTCGACCCCGGCACCTTCCGGCCGATGGCGTGGCGGCCGGGCCGCGCCCACGTGCTCGCCTACCTCGCCGGCGCGCACATCGACATCGTCGACGTCGACGTGCGACGCCGGCTCGCCCGCATCCGCCTCCCCCACGTCCCGCACGAGCTGGCGTGGTCCGCGGACGGGCGCCGCCTGTACGTCAACCTCCATCGCTCGCTCGCGATCTACGACGCGAGCGGGCGCCGCACGGGCCGGATCTGGATGCCCGGCCGCCAGACGGTCTCCACCTTCGCCCCCGCGCGCAGCGGCACACTCGTGGCGGTCGCTCGGCACGCCTTGAGCGGGCGCTCGAGCGAGGTTGCGCTGGTGGGGCCGGGGGCGGCGCCGCGTGTGCTGTTCCGCGCCGACGGCCGGTTCACGCGCCTGCGGTTCTCACCGAACGGTCGCTGGCTGCTCGTCGCGTGGCCGCTCGCCGACCAATGGGTGTTCCTGCGACCGGGCACGACCGGCGTGCGCCGCGTGCTCGCCGCGGCCGACGTGACGCGCCGCCTGGGCGGCCCCGGCTTCCCCCAGGTCAGCAGCTGGTGCTGCCCGCCCAGTGGCTAGCTTAGCTAGAACTCGGTCTCGATCCAGTCCATCATCGAGCGCAGCTCCTTGCCCTCGCGCTCGACCTGGTGGTCGGCCTCCTCGGCGCGCATGCGCTGGAAGTTCTCCTGGCCCGCCCGGTTCTCCGCGATCCACTCGCGGGCGAACTCGCCCGACTGGATCTCGCCGAGGATGTCCTTCATCGCCTGGCGGGTCTCCGCGCCGATGATGCGCTTGCCGCGCGTGAGGTCGCCGTACTCCGCGGTGTTGGAGATCGAGTAGCGCATCCCGGTGATGCCCTTCTCGTACATCAGGTCGACGATCAGCTTGAGCTCGTGCAGGCACTCGAAGTACGCGAGCTTGGGGTCGTAGCCGGCCTCGACGAGCGTCTCGTAGCCGGCCTTGACGAGCTCGGAGACGCCGCCGCAGAGCACGGCCTGCTCGCCGAAGAGATCCGTCTCGGTCTCGTCCTTGAACGTCGTCTCGATCACGCCGGCGCGCGTGCAGCCGATGCCGCGGGCGTAGGCGAGCGTCAGCGGCTTGGCCTTGCCGGTCGCGTCCTGCTGGATCGCGATCAGGCCCGGGACGCCGCGCTCCTCGACGTACTGGCGGCGCACGAGGTGGCCCGGGCCCTTCGGCGCGACGAGCCCGACGTCGACTTCGGCCGGCGGATCGATCTCGCTGAAGTGGATCGAGAAGCCGTGACCGAACAGCAGCAGGTTGCCGGGCGCGACGCCGTCGGCGATCTCGTTGCGCCAGACCTCGCCGTGCTTCTCGTCGGGGAGCAGCACCATCACGACGTCGCCGCGCGAGGCCGCGTCGGCGATCCCGGTCACCTCGAGCCCGGCGTCGCGCGCCTTCCCGACCGACGCCGAGTCCTCGCGCAGGCCGACCACGACGGCGACCCCCGAGTCCTTGAGGTTGAGCGAATGCGCGTGGCCCTGGGAGCCGTAGCCCAGGATCGCGACGGTCTTGCCGTCGAGGAGAGAGAGGTCTGCGTCGTCGTCGTAGAGCACGGCGGCGCAGGCTACTGAACTAGGCCGCCGCCCACGCGACCCAGGTCCGCGCCGGCAGCACGAGCGAGCCGTCCTCCTCCACGAACGGCAGCGCCTGCTCGCGGACCGCGCCCAGCACGTCGTCGCGCTCGGCCGCGTCGAGGCCGTCGAGCGTGTCGCGGAGGCGGGACCCGAGGTCTCGCGAGGTGGCGATCCAGTCGTCGAAGGAGTCGTAGGTCATCGCGAAGTCGACCGTGTCGACCTCGTGCTCGCCGAAGCCCGCGCCCTCCAGCCGGTCGGCGATGATCCCCGGGCGCGCCCAGCCGAACTGGCCCGGGGCGTCGGGGTCGGGGGGCTCGACGTGCCCGCGGTCGACGAGCTCGCGCATCGGGATCGACGCCCACGGGTTCTCGGTCGGTGAGGTCCAGGCCGCCAGCGCCACGCGCGCGCCGGGGCGCAGGACGCGCCGCGTCTCGCGCAGCGCCGCCTCGCCGTCGGCCATCAGCATGTAGCCCCAGCGGCACAGCACGCCGTCCAGCGACGCTGCGGGCTGGTCGATCGACTCGGCGTCGATCTGGCGGAAGCGGACGTTCGTGATCCCGAGCCGCTCGGCCCGGGCCTGGGCGGCGGTGATCATCTCGGGCACGAAGTCCGACGAGATCAGGGTGCCGCCGGGCGCGATCTGCTCGGCGGCGAGGAAGCCGACCTCGCCGGTGCCCGCCGCCAGCTCGAGCACCTCATGGCCCGGCTGGAGCTCGAGCGCGTCGACCATCCAGACCGACACGGGCATCGTCACGGCGGCCATCCGCTCGGCCTGCGCGCTCCAGCCGCGGGCCTGCGCGCCCCAGCGGACGCGGCTCTCCTTGCGGTAGTTGTCGGGGACGGTCATGTCAGCTCGCGCCGCAGCAGCTTGCCAGAGGTCGTGCGCGGGAGTCGCTTGGCGAGCTCGAACGTCTTCGGCACCTTGTAGCCCGCGAGCCGCTCGGAGCAGTACTCGCGCAGCTCGTCGGCGGTCGCCGCGATCTCGCCGCTCGGCACGACGCGCGCGGTCACCGCCTCGCCCCAGACCGGGTGCGGGCGGCCGAAGACGCCCGCCTCGGCGACCTGCGGATGCTCCTCGAGCACGGCCTCGACCTCGGCGGGTGCGACGTTCTCGCCACCGCTGACGATCGTGTCGACCTTGCGGCCGATCACCGTCAGGCGGCCCTCGTCGTCGAGTCGCCCGAGGTCCCCGGTGTGCAGCGTGTCCCACTCCCCCACGACGGTCGGTCCGTGGACGTTGATCTCGCCGTCGGTCGCGATGCTCAGGCCGAGCCCCGGCAGCGGGCGGCCCGCGGTCTCGAGGTCGCCCGGCTCGGCCACGGTGACGGTCGAGCAGGCCTCCGTGAGCCCGTAGGTCTGGGAGATCGGGAAGCCGGCCTCGACCGCCCGCCGCATTAGCGCGGGCGGTACGGGGCCGCCGCCCAGGAGCACCCGCCGCAGCCGCGGGCCGGGGCGGCCGCCCGCCTCGAGCACGCGCGCCAGCATCGTGGGGACGAGCGAGGCGAGCGTGATGTCGTCCGCGTGCAGCGCCCGCGCCACGCGCTCGGCGTCGAAGGGCGGCGGCTCGAGCACGATGGTGGCGGCCGCCGCGGCCGCGCGCACGAGCATCATGAGCCCGCCGACGTGCGCGAGCGGCATCACGCCCAGCCAGCGCTCGTCGGGATCGGAGCCCAGCACCGCTCCGGCGGCGCGCACGTGGGCGGCGAGGTTGCCGAAGGTCAGCTCGACCCGCCGGGGCGAGCGCGTCGTGCCCGAGGTGTGCACGACCAGCGCGAGCTCGTCCTCGTCGGGCTCGGCGATCTTGAACGGCGCCCCGGCGTCCTCGAGCAGCGGGCGGGAGACGAGCACTTCGGCGCCGCGCAGGAGATCCGCGCGCTCGCGCTCGGCGAGCCGCAGGTCGACCGGCATGGCGGGCGCGCGCAGCAGCAGGCACGCGTGGGCGGCGACGACGAACGGCCGCCCCGGCGGCAACGCGATCCCCACGCGGTCGCCAGGCCGGACGCCGCGCTGCACGAGCTGGCCCGCCCCGCGGGTCGCCGCCAGCAGCAGCTCGTGGTAGGTCAGCCGCTCCTCGGGCGTTTCCAGCGCGACGCCGCCGGGACGGCGCGCGGCGGCGCGGGCGAGCCAGGGACCGATTTCCATACCTGGAGGCTAATGTCAGGCCCGTGCCCGTCGAATGGACCCCGGCCGGGGAGTACTCCGACATCCGCTACGAGCTGGCCGAGGGGATCGCGAAGATCACGATCGACCGCCCCGAGGTGCGCAACGCGTTCCGCCCCGAGACGCTGATCGAGCTCTCCTCTGCACTGGATCAGGCGCGCGAGGACACCGAGATCGGCGTGATCGTGCTCACCGGCGAGGGGCCGGACGCGTTCTGCTCGGGCGGCGACCAGCGCGTGCGCGGCGACACGGGCTACGTCGCGGACGGCGCGACCGTCGGCCGCTTCCACGTCACCGACCTGCACGTCCAGATCCGCCGGCTGCCCAAGCCGGTGGTGGCGATGGTGGCGGGCTACGCGATCGGCGGCGGCCACGTGCTGCACCTCGTCTGCGACCTCACGATCGCCGCCGACAACGCGCGCTTCGGCCAGACCGGCCCGCGCGTCGGCTCCTTCGACGGCGGCTTCGGCGCGAGCCTGATGTCCAGCCTCGTCGGGCCGAAGAAGGCGAAGGAGATCTGGTTCCTGTGCCGCCAGTACGACGCGCAGCAGGCGCTCGAGATGGGACTCGTGAACACCGTGGTGCCGCTCGAGCGGCTGGAGGAGGAGACGGTGCAGTGGTGTCGCGAGATGCTCGCGCTCTCGCCGTTCGCGCTGCGGCTCGTGAAGGCGAGCTTCCACGCGTCGGAGGACGGCTTCAGCGGCATCCAGCAGCTCGCCCATGACGCGAACCTCCTCTTCTACGCGAGCGAAGAGGCCCAGGAGGGGCGCGACGCCTACAAGCAGAAGCGCGCCCCGGACTTCTCGGCGTTCCCGCGCCGGCCGTGACGGGAGCGCGGGGCGGCGTGACCGCGGAGCGGCCGAGCGCCGCGCGCATCTGGCTGATGGCCGCCCGGCCGCGGACGCTGCCCGCGGCGGTGGCGCCGGTCCTCGCCGGCACGGCGCTGGCGGCCACCGAGGGCACGTTCAAGGTGCTGACGTTCGTGGCCGCGCTGCTCGGCGCGCTGTTCATCCAGGTCGGCACGAACCTCTCCAACGACTACTCCGACGCCCGCCGCGGCGCCGACACCGACGACCGGCTCGGGCCGGTGCGGGTGACAGCAGGCGGCCTCGTACCGCCGCGCCAGGTGCTGGTGGCCACCTACGTCGCATTCGGGCTGGCGGTGCTCGCGGGCTCCTACCTCGTCGCGACCGCGGGCTGGGAGCTGCTGCTGGTCGGCGCCGCGTCGATCCTTGCCGGCGTGCTCTACACCGGCGGCCCGCGCCCCTACGGCTACGAGGGGCTCGGCGAGGTCTTCGTGTTCCTGTTCTTCGGCGTCGTCGCGGTCACCGGCTCCTACTACGCGCAGCTCGAGCGGATCGAGTGGGAGGCGCTCGTGCTCGCCGTGCCGGTCGGGCTCCTGGCCTCGGCGATCCTCGTCGTCAACAACGTGCGCGACCTCGAGACCGACCGACGGGCGGGCAAGCGCACGCTCGCGGTGCGGCTCGGCCGCGAGCGCACGCGCGTGCTCTACGCCGCGATGGTGGCCGGGGCGTTCGTGACCGCGCAGCTGCCGTGGCTGCTCGGCTCCCTCTCCCCCTGGCTCCTGCTGTCGCTGCTCGCCGTGCCGCTGGCGGTGCCGGTCGTACGGACGGTGCGGACGCGCACGGACGGGCCCGCGCTCAACGGCGCGCTTGGCGGGACGGGGCAGCTCCAGCTCGCGTTCTGCCTCCTGCTGTCGGCGGGCATCCTGGCGAGCTGATGCGGCTCGAGGTCGAACCGCTCGCATTGCGGTTCCGGGAGCCGGTTCGGTCCGCGTGGGGCGTGATGGAGGAGCGGGCACTGCTGCGCGTGCGCCTCCTTGCCGACGACGGGCTCGAAGGGCTCGGAGAGGCCGCGCCGCTCGAGCCCTACGACGGCGTCGCGCTCGCCGCCGTCCGCGCCGCGCTCGACGCCTACGCCGAGGTGCTCGCGAACTGCTCGGAGAGCGAGGCGCTCGAGGCCTGCCGGGCCGAGCGCAACCTCCCGCAGGCCCTCGCCGCCGTCGACGTCGCGCTCTGGGACCTCGCCGGCCGCCGCTCCGGGCGCCCCGTGGCGCAGCTGATCTCGATCGAGGCGGCGCGCTCGATCCCCGTCAACGCCACGATCGGCGCCGAGGACCGCGCGGGCGCGGCGGTCGCCGCCGCGGCGGCCGCAGAGGCGGACTTCGACACGGTCAAGGTCAAGGTCGGCATCGGCGACGACGCGGGGCGGCTCGCGGCCGTGCGCGCGATGGTCGGGCCGCGCGTCGCGATCCGCGTCGACGCCAACGGAGTCTGGGATGTCGACGAGGCGGTCGCCGCGCTGAACGCGCTCGCCGCCACCGGGATCGAGCTGGCCGAGGAGCCCGTTCACGGCGTCGAGGCGCTGCGCGCCGTGCGCGCCGAGGTCGACGTGCCGCTGGCGATGGACGAGACCGCGGCGGAGCCCGGCGCCCCGGGCTCGGGCGCCACGGACGCGGTGTGCCTCAAGATCGGGCGCTGCGGCGGCATCTCCGGCGTCCTGCGCGACGCGGCGGCGGCGCGCGCGGCAGGCTCGGCCGTCTACCTCGCCTCGAGCTTCGACGGCCCGATCGGCATCGCCGCCGCGGTCCACGCCGCGGCCGGGCTGTCCGCGGGCGGGCCGCTGCCGGCCCACGGCCTCGCCACGCTCGACCTGTTCGCCGAGCCGGGCGAGCGCCTGCGCGCGGTCCGCGGCGCGATCCGGGTGCCCGCCGAGCCGGGCCTGGGAGTCGCGTGACCGCGCGGCCGGGCGTCACCACGTGGTACCTCGAGATGACCGACCCGGCGCAGCTGCGCCCGGCGAGGCCGGTGCCGGAGCTCGAGATCCGGCGGGTCGAGCCCCCGGACCCGGAGCTCAGCCGGCGCCTGTATGCGGAGGTCGGCGGCCCATGGCAGTGGACGGATCGCCTCGCATGGGACATCGAGCGCTGGCGCATGCACGTCGAGCGGCCGGAGGTCGAGACGTGGCTGCCGCGGCTCGATGACGAGCCGATCGGCTGCGCGGAGCTCGTCCGCGAGGGCTACGTGGTCGAGCTCGCGTCCTTCGGCCTGCTGCCCGGGTTCGCCGGCCGCGGCTTCGGGGGCGCGCTGCTTTCCACCGTCGCCCGCGACGCATGGGAGCGCGGCGCCCAGCGCGTCTGGCTGCACACCTGCTCGCTGGACTCGGCCGCCGCCCTACCCGGCTACGAGCGGCGCGGCTTCCGCCGCTACCACGAGGAGCGGGGGTGAGCCCGCGCTGGGTGGTCGACGCGTCCGACGTCTACCCGATCCGCCGGTCGTCCATCCGCTCGCGCACGAGCTGCGTGACGTCGGTGGCCTGCGCCGGAGTCTCCCAGGTGCGCTTCGCGTACTCCTCGACGTCGCTGGTGAGCCTCCAGGGCACACCCCGCATCGTGCCAGGGACGGGTGGATCTGCCGCTACCCGCCGAAGATCCCGTAGCCGCCCCAGCGCCGACGCTCGGCCTCGAGCGCCGCCGCTCGCGCCCACGGAGTGTGCTGCGTGTTGTCGCGCTCGCGCCGCAGCGTTGCCATCGTCGCCCGCTCCGAGCGGGCCGCCCGGCGCTCGGGCCCCGGCAGACGCAACTCCGCCGCCCACGTGAGGGCGGCGCGTCCACGCCGCGCGGTGCGGGTGGTCCGGAGCATCGTCGCCAGGACGCTACTCCGCACCTCCGCGGCTGTCAGCCGTTCAGGGCACCTCGGGGTGCGTGCCGATCGCCGCCGCCACGGCGGCGGGAGCCTCGAGCGCGACCGCGTGGCCCGCGCCGGGCACCACCACGACCGCCGCATCCGGCAGCCGCCCGCGCATCCGCTCGGCGATCCCCCGGAACTTCGCATCGCGCTCGCCGACGACCAGCGACACCGGCATGCTGAGCTCGGCGAGGCGATCCCACAGCGGCGGCATCACGCCGGTGCCGAGCCCGCGCAGCTGCGCGGCGTGCTCGGCGGCCGAGCGTCGCATCCGGTCCTCGTGGGCGACCCTGGCGACCGCCTCCGGCTGACCCGCGAACAGCGGCTGCGCCGCCCACTCGCGCGCGAACGCCTCGGTCCCGATCGCCTCGATCCGTTCGGCGAGGGCGGCGTCGGCGGCGCGCCGCGCGGCTCGCTTTTCCGGGTCGGCGAGCCCCGGGCTGGCCGAGACGAGCACGAGCCGGCGCACGCGCCCGGGGCGCCGCAGCGCGAGCGCGAGCGCGAGCCGGCCGCCCATCGAGTAGCCCGCCAGCACGTGCTCGGGCGGGGCGAGCGCCTCGAGGCGGTCGAGCTCAGCCTCCCACGGCCCCGCTCCCAGGTCGGGCGCGAGCGGGCGGGTGGGGCAGGTGTACCGTCCTCCCAGCGCCTGCCTCACTCCCGCCCAGCTCGCGCCGGTCTGCGTGAAGCCGTGGAGCAGGAGGAGGTCGGCGGGCATGACCCCTTAGACGATGCCAGCCACGGACGCCTACCTCGGCCTGCGCGCCTTCGCCGACGAGCTCGCGCGCTGCGGGCTCGAGCACGCGTGCACGTCGCCGGGCTCGCGCTCGACGCCGCTCGTCCTCTCCCTCGCCCGCGAGCCGCGCCTCCGCTCGACCTCGCACATCGACGAGCGCTGCGGCGGCTTCTTCGCGCTCGGGCTCGCGAAGGCGACCGGCCGCCCCGTTGCTCTCGCCTGCACCTCGGGCACCGCCGCGGCCAACTACGCCCCGGCCGTCCACGAGGCTCACGAGGCGCGGGTCCCGCTGCTCGTGCTCACCGCCGACCGCCCGCCCGAGCTGCGCGAGATCGGGGCCGGGCAGACGATCGACCAGGTCAAGCTCTACGGCGGCGCCGCCAAGTGGTTCTTCGAGGTCGACGACCAGCCGGCCACGCCGGAGCGGATGCGCTGGCTGCGCCAGCTCGCCTGCCGCGCCTACTGGACCGCGCTCGAGGGCCGCCCCGGCCCGGTGCACCTGAACTTCGCCCTGCGCGAGCCGCTCGTGCTCGACGCTCCGCTGCCGGCCGAGGAGCCCGGCGGCGGCGGCCGCGCGGGCGGCCGGCCGTGGGTGACGCGGCCCCGGTCGCCCGCCGCCGCGGGCGAGGCGCTGGTCGACGGCCTGCGCGCCCAGCTCGACACGTATCCGCGCGCCGTGATGGTGGCGGGGCGCAGCGAGCGCGACCCCGGCCTGGGCGAGGCGCTCGCCGGGCTCGCCGACGCACTCGCGCTGCCGCTGCTCGCCGAGCCGCTGTCGGGCGCGCGCCGCGGGCCGGCCGCCGTCGCGCACTACGACACGCTGCTGCGCGACCCCGGCTTCGCCGCCGCCCACGCCCCCGACCTCGTGCTGCGCTTCGGCGACCTCCCCACGTCCAAGCCCCTGCGCCAGTGGCTGCACGGCCTCGACGCGCTCCAGATCGCGTTCGACGCCGAGGCCGCGTGGCAGGACCCGGCGGGGCGTGTCGGCACGATCGTCACCGCCGACCCGCGCGTGCTGGCGCCGAAGACGCCGCGCAAGGACCGCGGCTGGCTCGAGGACTGGCGCCGCGCGGACCGCGCGGCGGCGGCGGCGATCGCGCAGACGCTCGACGGGCTCTCCGAGCCGCGCGTGGCCGCCGAGATCGGCGTGCGGCTCCCCGCGGGCGCGACGCTCGTGGTCGCCTCCTCGATGCCGGTGCGCGACGTCGAGACCTTCTTCCCCGCCCGCGACACGCCTCCGCGGGTGCTCTCCAACCGCGGCGCCAACGGCATCGACGGCACCGTCTCGACCGCCTTCGGGGTAACGGCCGCCGGGCAAGGCCCGACCGTGCTGCTGATCGGCGACGTGGCACTGGCCCACGACGTCGGCGGCCTGCTGGCCGCGCGCCGGCTCGGCCTGCCGCTCGTGATCGTCCTGCTCAACAACGACGGCGGCGGCATCTTCCACTTCCTCCCGGTGGAGCGCGAGGGCGCCGACTTCGAGCGCCACGTCGCGACCCCGCACGGGCTCGACTTCGCCCACGCCGCCGCGCTCTACGGCCTCGGCTTCGAACGCGCCGATGACCCCGAGGGGTTCCGCGCCGCGCTCGACCGCGCGCTCGCGGCCGAGACCGCCACGATCCTCGAGGTACGGTCCGAACGCGCCGAGAACGTCCGGCTGCACCGGCGGGTGTGGGAGGCGGTGGCGGGGTCCGTCCGCGGCGCCGCATAGCGTTCCCGGACATGCAGGAGAGCCTGATCGACGTCGCCGCCGCGAGCGAAGCGGTGACGAGCGCGCAGCGCGAGGCAGTCGCGCCCGAGCCGCGCGCGACCTCCAAGAGCATCGGCGCGGGGGACATCGTGCTCGTCGACAAGAAGGGCCGCCGCTTCCACGCCCTGGTCACGGAGCTCGAGCAGTCCGACAGCGGTCGCTTCGAGCTGGGGGTGCGGCCGCTGGATTCTCGGATCTCCTACCGCACCGCGACCGTGCGGGAGGTCATCGGCGTGTGGCGGAAGGCGCGCCGGGTGTAACGGACGGCTACGCTGCGGGACTCCCTCCCCGTGCCCGTCGCCACGCTCCTCACCGGGGCCCTTGAAGAGGCCCGCCAGCGCACGCTGGACCTCGTCGCTCCGCTCTCGGACGCCGACGTCGAGATCGCGCACTCGGCGCTCATGAGCCCGCTCGTGTGGGATCTCGCGCACATCGCGGCCTACGAGGACCTCTGGCTCGTCCACCGCCACGGCGGCGAGCCGCTGCTGCACCCGGAGTACGCCGCGATGTACGACGCGTTCGAGACCCCGCGCGCCGCGCGCGGCGACCTCGCGCTGCTCAACCGCGGCGAGGCGCTCGCCTACCTCGAGGGGGTGCGCGAGCGCGCGCTCGAGGTGCTCGCGCGCAAAGGCCCCGGCGAGGTCCACGAGATGGTCCTCCAGCACGAGCACCAGCACAACGAGACGATGCTGCAGGCGATCGAGCTGGCCGGCCTCGCCACCGCGCCCGGGCTCGTCATCGCGCCCCGCTCCGAGGCGGCCACCGTCCACACGGGGCTCGAGGCGGTCGAGGTGCCCGGCGGCCCGTTCCTCATGGGCGCGCCGCCCGAGCGGTTCTCCTTCGACAACGAGCGCCCGCGCCACCCGGTCGACGTCCCGACCTTCCTGATCGGCCGCACGCCGGTCACCAACGCGACCTTCCTCACCTTCGCCGAGGGCGGCGGCTACCAGCGCCGCGAGTGGTGGTCGGACGAGGGCTGGTCGTGGAAGGAGGACTACGACATCACGCACCCTGGACAGTGGGCTGTCGGCCCCGACGGGTGGCGGCAGCGGCGTATCGACGGTTCTGCGCCGCTGCACCCCGACGAGCCGGTGGTCCACGTTTCCTGGTTCGAGGCCGACGCCCTCGCCAGAGCACTCGGCGCTCGGCTCCCCTCCGAGGCCGAATGGGAGAAGGCGGCGACCTGGGACCAGGAGACGCGGACCGCGCGGCGCTTCCCGTGGGGTGACGAGCCCCCCGCCCCCGGCGACGGCCGCGCGAACGTCGATCACACGGGCCTCGGCCCGCAGCCGGCCGGCTCGCTGCCCGCCGGCGCCACGCCCAGCGGCGTGCTCGGGATGCTCGGTGACACGTGGGAGTGGACGGCGACGCAGTTCTACGGCTATCCCGCCTTCGCTGCCCACCCCTACCGCGAGTACTCCGAGGTGTTCTTCGGCGAGGGCTACCGCGTCCTGCGCGGGGGCTCGTGGGCGACCCGCGCGCACGTGGCGACCCCGACGTTCCGCAACTGGGACCTGCCGCAGCGGCGCCAGATCTTCTCCGGTGTGCGACTGGCGTGGGACGGCTGATGGCGCGCGTCGACTCCCCCCGCGTCCGCGTCGACAGCCACCTCGACGCCGACGCGCCGCGCTCGCTGGCGGAGGACGTGCTCGACGGCCTCACGCGGCCCGCCAAGGAGCTGGCCCCGAAGTACTTCTACGACGCCCGCGGCTCGGAGCTCTTCGACCGCATCACCGAGCTGCCCGAGTACTACCCGACGCGCGCCGAGCGGGCGATCCTCGAGGCGCAGGCCGACGAGATCGTCGGCGCGAGCGAAGCGGTGACGAGCGCGCAGCGCGAGGCAGTGGGCGCCGGCGAGCTCGTCGAGCTCGGATCGGGCACCGCGACCAAGACGCGCCTGCTGCTCGACGCGATGGCGCGCGCCGGCACGCTGCGGCGCTACGTCCCGTTCGACGTCGACGAGCAGATGGTCCGCGATACCGCGGCGGCGCTGGCCGGCGAATACCCCGGCCTCGAGGTCCACGGCGTGGCCGGCGACTTCGAGCGCCACCTCGACGAGATCCCACCGCCGCAGGCCGGCTGCCCCCGCCTCGTCGCCTTCCTGGGCGGCACGATCGGCAACTTCCCGCCCGGCAGCCGGCGGCGCTTCCTCCGTTCGATCGCCGAGCGCCTCGACGGCGACGGCTTCCTCCTGCTCGGCACGGATCTCGTCAAGGACCCGCGCGTGCTCGAAGCGGCCTACGACGACAGCGCCGGGGTGACGGCCGAGTTCAACCGCAACGTCCTGCTCGTCATCAACCGCGAGCTCGACGCGAACTTCGACCCCGCCCTGTTCGACCACGTCGCGTTCTACGACCCGGCGCACGAGTGGATCGAGATGCGGCTGCGCGCGCGCCGCGCGCACCGCGTGCGGATCGCCGCCGTCGACCTCGAGGTCGAGTTCGCGCGCGGCGAAGAGCTGCGGACGGAGATCTCGGCCAAGTTCACGCGCGAGCGCGTCGCAGCCGACTTCGCGGCCGCCGGCCTCGAGCTCGCCGGCTGGATGACCGACCCCGAGGAGCGCTTCGCGCTGTCGCTGGCGCGGCGGCGGCTCAGGTGACGTAGGGGCGACGAGTGTCGGGTCGATCGCCTCCTGGCCTATCGAGACGACACTCATGCCTGACATCGCGACGAGTGGGCGGACCCGCCTCGGCCCGTCCCCTACCCAGCCGCCGCTGACGTTCGCCGGCGCCGACGCTCAGCCGGAGAGGACCGGCAGCAGCGCGCCGAGCTTGACCTCGGTCTCGGCCAGCTCCGCGGCGGGGTCGGAGTCGCGCACCACGCCGACCCCGGCGTAGAGCCGCGCCTCGGCGCCGCGCAGCAGCGCGCAGCGCAGCGCGACGCAGAACTCGCCGTCCTCGTTGGCGTCGGTCCAGCCGACCGGCCCGGCATACCAGCCGCGGTCGATGCCCTCGAGCGCCGGGATCAGCGGCGCCGCCGCGACGTGCGGCTCGCCCCCGACCGCCGGGGTCGGGTGCAGCAGGCCGGCGAGCTCGACGACGCTGACCGGGCGCGTGAGCTGCGCGCGGATCGGCGTCGCGAGGTGCTGGATGTTGGCGACCTTGACGACCGCCGGCTCGTCGGGCGCCGTGACCCAGACCGCGTGCGGGCGCAGCGCGCGGGCGATCCGGCGGGCGACGATCGCCTGCTCCTCGCGGTCTTTGGCCGAGCCGAGCAGCTGCTCGCCGAGGTGGTCGTCGACGGCCGGGTCGGCCGAGCGGCGGATCGAGCCGGCGAGCGCGACGGTCGACGTCCGCAGCCCCTCGCGCCGCACCAGCAGCTCCGGCGAGGCGGCCACGAACGCGCTCTCGCCGCGGCCGGCGCAGAACACGAAGCAGGAGCCGAAGGCGGCGCGCAGGACGCCGAAGGTGGCGGCCGCGTCGTGCGGCGCGGGCGCGTGGACGGCGACCTCGCGAGCGAGGACGATCTTCTCGAGCGCGCCGGAGCGAATGCGCTCCACGGCGCGGGCCACAGCCTCCTCGTAGTGCTCGGGCGGCGCCACGCTCGCGATCCGGAAGCGGCCCGCGGGCGCGGGATCGAGGAGCGGGAGCGGCCGCTCGTGCAGACCGGCGGCGCGCGCCGCCATGCGTTCCGCGAGCTCCTCGGGGACGTCGTCGGGCGCGGCGAGCGCCGCGAGCGTGAGCCGGACCTCGCCGTCACGGCGCGCCAGCGCCACCTCGGGGACGACGAGCCCACCGGAGCCGTAGCCGGACCAGTGCGGCGCCGCGCCGCCCTCGGGCGCGAACGCGAAACCGCCGACCGCCACGAGCCCCGCGCCGAGCGGGCCGTCGGGCGAGCCCGCCACCGCGCCGCCGGCGAGCGCTCGCCACGCCGCGGCGACCTCGCCGAACCGCCCCGGCCCAGAGGCCTCGAACCGGCGCACGGCGCCGAGCGCCGCGAGCGCCGCACCGCCGCGGTCGGGCTGCTCGAAGCAGAACCAGTCCTCCCCCGCCTGGCGCGAGGCGAAGACGACCGCGCTGGGGTCGATCGCGGGATCGACGGCCACGGTCAGGCCGACCAGCACCTCCTCGCCCCCGCGGCGGGCGCGGCGGATGGCGTGCTCGCAACGGGCGCGCAGCTCCGCGCGCGCCTCGGGGGCGAGTGCGGACGGGCCGGAGAGGGGGAGCTGGCGCAGGCTCAAGAGGGGCCTCAAGAGTACGAGCTGGGCTCATGCGCGGAGCCAGCGGCGCCGAAACAGCCGACATGAGCGGCTCATCGTCGATCGCTGCAGGCGCGCGCGCCGCCATCGGCACACGCGTCCGGGCACCGGCCCCGGTCGTACTGCTCTCGTGGGTCACGGTCGCGACCCTGCTCCAGCTCCTGCGGTCTCCGGGCCTGCCCGCCTGGAGCGTGCTGTGGACCGAGGACGGCAGCGTCTTCCTCCAGCAGCGCTCGTGCACTCGTTCCCGGACGCGCTCACCACGACCTCGGCGGGCTACCTCCACATCGTCCCCCGCCTGCTCGTCGAGCCCGCGACGTGGTTCCCGCTCGACGCGGCCGCCGCGATCATCGCCGTCGGAGCTGCGGTCACCGCTTCGCTGCTCGCGGCCTACGTATGGGTCGCGACGCGCTCCGTGTTCGATACGCAGCGGGCGCGTGCACTCGTCGTCGCCCTCTTCCTGCTCGCCCCGCCGGCCGCGATCGAGCTCGCCGGCGCGGCGGAGAACTTCCACTGGTACGGCCTCGCCGCCTCCTTCTGGGCACTGCTCCACCGGCCTGCCACCCGCCGCGAGGCCGTCGCGGCGACGGCGGTCGTCGCGCTCACGGCGCTCAGCGACCCGATGCTGGCATTGCTGCTGCCGCTCCTAGTGCTCCGGCCCGGCGGCCTGCTGCGCGCGCAACTCGGCGCGCGGCTGATTCCGGCCGCGGCGGTCGCCGGGCTGGCCGTGCAGGCCGTCGCGATCCTCGGTGCCAGCGGTCCCGAGGGGCAGTCCTCCTTTTCGCCGCTCGACCTCCCGGCGATCTACTCCCAGCGCGTCGCCGGCCCGGCGCTGCTGGGCGACTGGTGGTTCGGACGGCTGTGGCTGGCCGTCGGCTGGCCCGCGGCGTGGATCGCCCTGGCGCTGCTCTCGGCTCTCGTGGTACGGGCCGCGACGAGCGGGGCCGCTGAGCGGCGGCGCCACGCCATGCTCGCCGCCGCGGGCTCGCTCGTGCTGTTCTCGGTTCCACTCGCCATCCGCGGGACCGCGGGGATGGTGCCGGAGACCGGTGCGCTGTTTGCGGGCGGCGCCCGATACACGTACGCGCCGCTGCTGCTGGCTTGGGTCCCCCTGCTGCTGCTGGCCGACCGCCGCGCGGGCTCAGGGCGCCACCTCGCGACGTTGTTCGTGGTCGTCGTGGCGACGTCGAGCATGGGCATCACGGACCGCGGCCTGGGCCCGGACTGGGCGGACACGCTCGCCCAGGCGCGGCGCGCGTGCGCGGCGGGTGCCGTCTCGGTCCGCCCGCGGGTAGCTCCGCTCTCGCGCACGTGGCGAGTGACCCTCCCCTGCAACCGGCTCTAGGACTCGACCCGCGCCAGCCAGTCTTCGATCGCGCCCCAGTAGGCGCCCGGGTCCTCGGCGAACGGGAAGTGCCCGGCGCCCTCGAGCACGACCAGCTCCCCCCGCGGCGCGGTCTCTGCGATCCGCCGCGAGTTGGCGGGCGGCTGGGCGCGATCCCGCTCCCCGGCGATCGCCAGCACCGGGATGTCGCTGTGCGCCAGCGCGTCCAGCGCGTGCAGCTCGCCCCAGTCGCGGCCGCCCTCGCGCTGGATCTCGACGCGATAGGCGACGCGGGAGAACGCCGCGCGCAGGGTCTCGACGCGCTCGGGCGCGCCGACGAAGAACGGCATCTGCTCGAGCCACACCCGGCGGCAGTCGTCGACCGAGTCGACCTGGGCCTCCCCGTCGAACGAGGCGCGCACCGCGGCGGCCACGTCCTCGGGCATGCCCGCGAACGGATCCTCGGGCGCGCCCGGAGCGGGCGCCTCGTCCGCGTCCGTGCACGACGCGATCAGCCGGGTCGCATTGCCGTAGTCGACGACGTACTGCATCGCCACGAAGCCGCCGAAGGAATGGCCGAGCAGCGTCCAGTCGTCGAGCTTGCGCTTGCGCACGAAGCGGTCGATCGCCTCGGCGAAGCCGCTGAGCGTCCAGTCGTCGCGATTCCCGTCGGGCGAGTGGCCGTTGCCCGGCAGGTCGACGATCAGCAGCCGGTGCGTCTTGGCGAGCCGCTCGGCGCCGGGCAGGAAGACGGAGCCGTCCAGCCCCACGCCGGGATGGAGGAGGACCACGGGCGGCCCTTCCCCCAGCTCGCGGAGGAACAGATCGTCGGGGCTCAGGTTTCCCCGCGCCCTCGTGAGATCGCGATCTCGCCGGTGCGTGCCATCTCGACGAGGCCGAACGGCCGCACCATGCCTTCGAACGCCTCGATCTTCTCCCACGTGCCGGTGACCTCGATGATCACCGAGCGCTTCGTGACGTCGATGATCTTGCCGCGGAAGATCTCGACGATCTGCATCACCTCGCCGCGCGCGCCGCCGTCGGCGGTGACCTTGAACAGCGCGAGCTCGCGCGCGGCGGTGTCCGCCGGCTCGAGGTCGCGGATCTTGATCACGTTGATCAGCTTGTGCAGCTGCTTCGTGACCTGGTCGATCGGGTGCATGGCCCCGTCGAGCGTCAGCGTGATGCGCGACAGGCGCGGGTCGTCGGTCGGCCCGACGGCGAGGGTGTCGATGTTGAAGCCGCGGCGCGCGAACAGGCCTGCGATGCGGGTCAGCACGCCCGGCTTGTTCTCGACCATGATCGAGAGTGTGTGCTTGCGGCCCGTGCGGACGCCCGAGGATGCCTCGAGCTCCGCGAGCGTCAGCAGCTCTTTCGTGCCCGGCTCACCCACGGCGCTACCCCACCATGTCGCGCGCGGCGGCGCCGGGCGCGATCATCGGGTACGTGTTCTCCTCGCGGGTGACGCGGACGTCGACGACGACCGGCCCAGGGGTCTCGATCGCCTTGCGCATGTCCGCGACGAGCGTCGTCTTCTCGGTCAGGCGCATGCCCGTCGCCCCGTAGGCGTCGGCGAGCTTGACGAAGTCCGGCCACGAGCCCATGTCCACGTGCGAGTAGCGGCGGTCCCAGAACAGCTCCTGCCACTGGCGGACCATGCCCAGGTAGCCGTTGTTCATGATGAAGATCTTGACCGGGATGCCGTTCTCGGTGCAGGTCGCGAGCTCCTGCGCGTTCATCTGGACCGAGCCGTCGCCGGTGATCAGACAGGTCGGGACGTCGGGCATCGCCACGGCGGCGCCCATCGCGGCCGGCAGGCCGAAGCCCATCGTGCCGAGGCCGCCCGAGTTGATCCAGCGCCGCGGCTTGGCGAAGTCGAAGTACTGCGCGGCCCACATCTGGTGCTGGCCGACGTCAGAAGCGAGAATGCAGTCGCCGCCGGTCGCCTCGAAGAGCGCCTGGACCATGTACTGCGGCTTGATCTCCGTGTCGGAGGAGTCCTCGTAGCGCAGCGGGTGCTGCGCCCGCCAGCCCTCGATCCGCTCCCACCAGCCGGCGAGCCGCTCCGGGTCGGCGCCCGTCGCGCGGTACTCGGCCGTCAGCCGCGGCAGGATGTTGCGCGCGTCGCCGACGATCGGGATGTGGGCGGGGACGTTCTTGGAGATCTCGGCCGGGTCGACGTCGATGTGGACGAACTTGGCCCGCGGCGCGAACTCCGACAGCTTGCCGGTGATGCGGTCGTCGAAGCGGGCGCCGATCCCGACGATCAGGTCCGCCTCGTCCATCGCGTAGTTGGCCGTGCGCGTGCCGTGCATGCCGAGCATCCCCAGCCACTGCGGGTGCGGGGCCGGAAAGGCGCCGAGGCCCATCAGCGTGCAGGTCACGGGCAGCCGGTCCGACAGCGCGAACTCGGTCAGCTCGGCCGACGCGTTCGCGTTGATGACGCCGCCGCCGACGTAGAGCACGGGGCGGCGCGAGTTCGCCAGCGCCTTGGCGGCGAGGCGGATCTGCTTCTGGTTGCCCTCGGTCGTCGGCTGGTAGCCGGGCAGGCGGACGTCGCCGACGGGCTGGTAGTCGATCTCTGCGCGCGTCAGGTCGGTCGGCATGTCGATCAGCACCGGCCCCGGGCGCCCGGTGCGGGCGATGTGGAAGGCCTCGTGGATCGCCCGCGGGATCTCCGACGGGTGCTGGATCATGAAGCTGTGCTTGACGATCGGCATCGTGATGCCGAACGTGTCGGCCTCCTGGAAGCCGTCGGTGCCGAGCAGGTCGGTGCGCACCTGGCCCGTGAAGGCGACGAGCGGGACGGAGTCCATCATCGCGTCGGTCAGCGGGGTCACGATGTTGGTCGCGCCCGGCCCGGAGGTGGCGAACACCACGCCGAC